>JBCCZQ010000037.1:0-29694 GCA_039187315.1 Planctomycetota bacterium
GCGGACCTCTCATGGCGTCGCCCGCTCGTCGAGCCTCGGGCCTCGAGACGCACCGAGCCGAACATCCTGACACCTCCAACACCACCCACGCCCGATCACGAGCCGCGCACGGAGGCACGCGCCGATGAACGACCGACGAGCGACCCGCGACATGCGAACCCCCGCCGCCGACCGCCTCGCGGCGCTCCGCTCCCGGCGGACCTGGGACGCTCGCGCCAAACCGATCGCCGAGGCCCTGGCGCCCTTCAGGGGCCAGTTGGAGCGCCGGCAGCGAACGGCGGGCCCGGCCCAGAACGCGTGGGCGAAGGTGCTGCCCACCGAACTGGTCGAGGCATCGACGGTCCTCAGCCTCGCACGGGGCACGCTGACCGTCCGGATCCCCGACAGCGCGACCCGCTTCGCGACCGACCGCTTCCTCCGGGCGGGCGGCGAGATGGCGGTCATTCGGGCCTGCCCCACCACGGTCCGACGGATCAAGCTGGTGCCATAGACAGCCTGCGCGCTGCAAGGCTGCTCGAGCCCAAGCCAACCACAGACCACCCCGTGCGCGACATCCGCGGCCGAAAGCAGACCGTCAGGCCCATGGCTGTCACCGGGCCCGAGTTCGCCGTACTGGCCGGCTGGCGCACCGCCTTCTCGCCGGACACGCCCCGCGACGCGATCGCGAGCTTCCTCGACGGCCGCCATGCCTATTGCCCTCGCTGCCGCTACGACCTGATCGGCCAGGCTCGGCCCGATTGCCCATCCTGCGCCGCACCGATCAAGCTCGATGAGCTGATCCTCCCGACCGTTCATCACGGCCCGATGCTGGCCCACCTGCTCCTGGCCGCATGGCCCAGCAGCTGGCTCGCGATCGCCGCCGTCGGACTCGCCTGGCCCAACCCGATCGGCGCGATCCTCATCGGCGGGCTCTTCGCAGGTCAGGCCGCGATCGGCTGGGGCCTGCTGTCGATGCGGCTCGAGCCACGCAAGTGGCAGGACAGCTCAGCAAGGCGACGACGACGGCTCGTCCGGACCGCGTTCGTCTGGCTGCTGCTCTGCGGGATGGTCGCCGTCGCCGCGATGACCACGATCCTCGCGCCCAAGTAGAGTCACCGCTACCCGAACCGCTCATCAAGCGCACGTGCCATCGCGTGGTTGGACGCATGGCCGGTCTTCGACGCCGACACCCGCCCCAGAATCGGCCTCCCAACCAGGGACAGATCCCCGATCAGGTCCAGCAGCTTGTGCCGCGCCGCCTCATCGGCGAACCGCCAAGCATTGCCGATCAGCGATCCATCGTCGTCGACCACGGGCAGGTCCTCAGGCGTGAACGCAGCGAACAAGCCGAGTCGCCGCATCGATTCCGCCTCCTCGCGCATCGAGAACGTCCGGGCCGGCGCGATACTGGCCGCAAACGAGGCCGCGTCGCCGCCCCACCGCGCCGACTGCGATCCAAGCACCGAACCGTCGCCGTAGTCCAAACGGTACAGATAGTCCGGGGCCGCGGCCGGCTCGGCAACGATCGTCCCGCCTCGGCCGTCTTCGATGACCACCGTATCGCGCACCACCAGCGGCTCGGCCACCGCATCAAGCCGGGTCAGACCGGCCGATTCGATCGCCTCAACGAACGCCAGCGCTGAACCATCACCGATCGGCAGTTCTTCGCCGCCGGAAAGTGAGAGCACGGCGTCGGTGACACCCAGCCCGACCAGCGCTGCCAGCGCATGCTCGGTCGTAACCGCCCGCGCGCCGCCCGAGGACAGCACCGTGTGGCGCGGCGGCATCGATCCGAACGCTGCGACCACGGGCTCGGCGTCGAGCGATCCGTGAACGACCGGGATCATCACGCCACCGGCATCAAACGCAAGCCCAGCGCCGGCCGGCGCTGGAAGGATGGTCAGCGTCGACGCGGCTCCGGTGAAGAGCCCCAGCCCCGAGACAGCCGCCTCTCCCGCGAGCGTGCGACGAGGGATCACCCAGCGTCTCCATCACCGGACTCGGTCGCCCTCCGCTGCTTCTTCCGATCGCGCACGAGCCGTCGGACGGCCGCGACCTCGCCGGCGAACTCTGCCCGCGGCCTTGCCGGCGAGCCGACATACGCGCCGGGCGCATCGACCGAACGGGTCACACCCGCCTGCGCCATCAGGATCACATCCGATGCGATCGTCAGGTTGTCCGCAACCCCGACCTGCCCCGCCATCACGACGCGGTCGCCCACTGTGACCGAGCCCGCGATGCCGACCAGCCCGCACAGCACGCAGTCTTCACCGATCATGCAGTTGTGCCCGACTTGCACGAGGTTGTCGATCTTCGTCCCCCGCCCGATGACCGTGTCCGCCAGCTTGCCGCGATCGATCGCGCTGTTCGCCCCAACATGGACATCATCGCCGAGCCGAACGACCCCCGCGTGCGGCAGCCGCGTCCGCACACCGGTCGCTTCGTCCACCCGGTACCCGAAGCCGTCGCTGCCGATCGTCGCGTTCGGCCCCAGCTCGCACCGCGCACCGACCACGCACCCCGCCCCTACGAACGTGTTGGCCAGGACCTTCGTCCCGGCGCCGATCACGGCCCCCTGCTCGATGACCGCGCCGGGACCGACGAACACACCCTCACCGAGCACCGCCGACGCGTCCACCACCGCGCCCGGGTGCACACCCGTCGGGTCCGAACCGAGCCGCCGCTCGCGCACGCCGGCCAGTATCAGCTCCAGCGCAGCGTCCGCGTCATCGACCACGATCACCGCGCACGCGGGAGGGCCGCCCTGGCCGAACTCGACCGAACGCGACACCAGCAACGCGCCGGCCTTGCTCACACGGGCCGCCTCGGCGTACAAAGACGAACGCACGAAGCTCAGATCACCAGGGCCCGCCGCGTCGAGCGCACCCACACCCGACAGCGCGACCGAGCCATCGCCAATCAGCTCAGCGCCCACCGCACCCGACAGCATCGCCGCCAACTCGGCCGCGGTGATCTTCAGCGACCCGCCGGACCCATCATCCATCACTCGGAGGGGCCCGCCGCGAACTCGTTGTTCATCAGCGTGAGCACCGACGATGACAGATCAACCGTGTCGGACGCGTAGATCACCTTCTTGCTCAGCATCGCTTCGAGCAGCGATGCGCCGTCGACCACGCGCGGCCCGTCAAGCGAGATGATCCCGTCATCGAGCAAGACCATGTCGTAGCCGTCACGCTCCGCCACGCGTCGGGCGGCATCGACGATCTTCTCGTACAGCTCGCGCTTGAGCTCCGCGTCCCGCAGCTCGAGCTCGCGCGAATACAGCTGCTGACGCGCCTGGAGGTTCGTCCGCGCCGCCTCGATCTCGATCGTCAGCCGCACCCGCTCCTGCCGCTCCGTCTCGGCCAGGACCGACAGCTCCTCGTTGAGCCCCTCGAGCGTCTCTCCGAGCGACTGGAGCTCATCCGCCCGTGTCTGCGTGGCCGCGACGATCTCCGCCTGCCGGTCCTTGGCCTCCTGGAGCTCCACGCTCACGCGGTCGATATCGAGCGTCCCGACCACGGTCGGCTCCGACAGCCGACCCGCCACCGAGAACCCCAGCGCCCCGCCCACACCGAGCATCAGCCCCGCGCCGAGCGTTACACCCAGCACGAGCCCGAACCGGCTCGTGTACCGCGCCCGTTTCTGATCTGACTGCCGCATCCATTGCCTCCGATTCGTGCCGGGCCTGCCGCCCAGCGATCCTACCGGCCCCGCCGTCACCACGATGCGGCCGACAGGCCCGTTAAATCGGCAGATCGATCGCGAACGTGAACAGGCGGTCCTCGTCCACGTCCTCGCTGGCGATCGGCACCGCGAAATCGAACGCCAGCGGTGCCGGGCTCAGCTGAGGGACGTAGAGCCGGATCCCTACCCCCGCCGACACCCGGTACTCCGACAGCCCGATCTTCCGCGTCACCGTCCCCGAATCCACGAAGAACGCCAGGGCCAGCGTGTCGCCCGCCACGGGCTGCTGGAGCTCCGCACCGGCAAAGAACAAGAACGTCCCGCCGACCGTGTCGCCGATCTCGCCGTTGTCCGCCCGAACGCCGCGCGGCGCGACGGTCCGCTGCTCGAACCCGCGAAAGCTCCGGCCGCCGAGGAAGTACCGCTCGTACGTCGGCACATCGTCCTGCCCCTGCGGGATCCAGTCCGCGCTGGTCCGCAGCCGAAGCACGGTTGCCCGGCCGTCGAAGTCCTCGCGCACCGTCAGGAAGACCGTGTGGTCAACGCCGAGCTTTGTGAAGTCGAAGTCCCCGCCGAGGATGCCGACCTGCTCGACCGAGAGCCGCGTGATCGATCCGCCCGTGGGCCGGAACGATTCGCCGGGCGGCACCGTGGTCCGCCGGAGCGTCGCGCCAAGACCCGTGATCTGGTTCGTCCCCTCGAACGCGAACGCGTCGGTCGTCGACGACGGTTCCAGATCGAACTGGTTGACCGACTGCCAGCGGAAATCCGTGGCCGCGACCCACCGGTCGCCGAATCGGCGCCGAAGCCCAGTCTCGAAGAACAGCCGCTCCGTGCTGAACTCATCGAAGCTCTGGGTCTGGAACCCGCCGCCGACCGTGCCGCCCACGAACGAGTCGCGCAGCGAGTTGTCCGCCAGCGAGAGCTCGTAGCGCTGGAACTCCGTGCCGGGCCGCGCCGCGAGCGTCAGCGTCTGACCGCCGCCCCGCAGGCTCCGGCCGCTGAAAAGATCGCCCAACGAGTCCGGCCAGTCCGTGATGTCAAAGTTCCGCTGCTCGTACGAGATCTGCCCCGTCAGACCGATGTCCGAGTTCACCGACGCGCCGAGCGACAGCAGGCCCGTGTTCGTCTCCGTTACCTCCAGAAGCACGTCGCGGTGTGTCGGCTGCTCCGGACGCGGCGCCTGCACCGTTGCCGAGGGCGGCGTCCGCACAAGGTCGAACAGACGCGAGCTCGTCACGATCCGCTCCGACTGCTCGACCGCCGTCGTGTCCAGCGGCCGGTCCGGCTTGACCTTGACGCCCTTGCGAACCTCCGAATGCCGCGTCAGCTTGTTGCCCGTGATCTGCACCAGCCCGGTCCGGAACCGACGCCCTTCCTGGATCGTCAGCAAGAGGTCGACCGCGGGCGAGGTGGTGTCGCGCAGCTCCTGCCGGCGGACACGGGCATCGACGTACCCCATCTTGCCGTACGCCTCGCGCACCGTCCGCACCGCCTGGTCAGCCCGGCGGGCGCTGAACGTGTCGCCAGGCTTGAGCCCGATCAGCCCCACGACCTGCTCAGACGTCAGGACCGGACCGTTCGTATCCGCGTCGGTGTGACGGGCAATGACCCGCCGCAGCGAGTACAGCTCACCCTCAACGATGTAGAACGTCACCACGCCCTCGCGGCCGTCCGGGCTCGGCTGGACCAGGAAATCCACCCGCGCGTCAAGGTATCCCCGGTCCTGGTAGTACCGCGCGATCGCGTTCGCGTCCTCCCGCAGCCGACGGCGGTCGAGCGTCCCGCGATCGAAGAAGCCCGCCTCTTTGGTCCCGATCTCCCCACGCACCGTCCGCGTCGGGATCGAGTCGTTCCCCTCGTACCGGATCTCCGTGATCCGCACCCGCGGCCCCTCGCGCACCTCGAACAGCACGACGCCCGTCTCTTCCACGTCCTCAAGATTGACCCGGACCTCGACCAGCGTGAAGCCCCGCTCGCGGTACAGATCCTCGATGGCCCTCGCCGCACGGTTCAGCTCGAACTCATCCACCGGCGTGCCCGGCAGCGTCTCGATCGCCTCGCCAAGACGCGCGCTGCCCAGAGCCCGGTTCCCGGTGATCTGCACATCGCGCACAATCGGCTGCTCGCGCAGCTCGTACGTGACCTGCACCGAGCCGTCTGCTCGCTCCGAGACTAGGTGCCGCACGCTCGCGAACCTGCCAAGCCGGTTCAGCCGCGAGAGGTCCCCCGCCACGACCGAAGCGCTGTACTCACGCGTCCCGCGGCCGGTCCGGATCTGGTTGCGGACAAGCTGCTCAAGCGCCGGCGTAGGCGCCTCGAACAAACGCCCACCGATCGGCATGACCAGAACTGTCACTTCGGCTACGAACCGGCCTTCGTACGGGCCGCCGGGCTCAAGAGGGTTGTTGAGCGGATCAAGCGACGGATCGATGACAGGGTCTGTCAGGGTCTGCCCGCCGGCCGGTGACCCGATCAGCACCCAAAGCGCCAGAGCCAACACCCGCATGCCATCGAAGCCACGCACAGCACGCATGCCCCGTGCGCGGAGACGACCGACCGTTCGCGACCTGTTCCGTCCGAAGCCCAAGATCGGCACCATAGCCGAGCGGCTATGCTCACGCCCTCGGGCACGCGCCTCTGCAACAGCCCGTCCACCAGCCACGCCACCGGCCACGCTTCTGCGTGCGATGACGCCCATCCGTGAAAGGTCGTTGTCTGTGCCCAACCGCAACCGCCTGATCCGCCGAGCCCACCGCGCCCGGCGCGCTGCGCTCGCCTGCCTTGCCGCCGTCAGCACCCTGCTCGCGCTCGTCATGGTCTTCGTCTGGCTCGCGCCCGACGCCATCCGCATCACGCCCACCGGCACCCTGCTGGGCATCCTGGGGCTGCTCGTCCTTCCGGCGCTGACCATCGCCGCCTGGGCCTGGGACCGACGCATCCGACGTCTCGTTCCCGACCCGCCCAAAGAAGCCGTCACCGACTCTCACCGAGCCTGACGATCAGACAGCGGGTGCCGCCTCTGGCGCGACACGCCCCGCCGCTCCCGAAACACCCTCGAACGCCCGCGCCACCCGCATCAACACCGCCTCGCCGAGCGCCGGCCCCGTCAGCTGCACCCCGACCGGCAGGCTCAAGCCGTCGACGGGCACAAACCCCGCCGGCAGGCTCACCGCGGGCAGGCCCGCAAGGTTCGCACCCACAGTGAACAGGTCCTCGTGGTACATCGCCATCGGGTCCACGCCCGCGCCTAGTTTCGAACCCAGCGCAAACGCCGGCCCCGCGGTCGTCGGCGTCAGCACCGCGTCACAGCCCATCACCGAAAAGACCGCGTCATAGTCGCTCCGGATCAGCCGCCGCATCTTCAGCGCCCGCAGGTAGTACCTGTCCGCGTACCCCGCGCGGAGCACGTGCGTCCCCAGCAGGATCCGGCGCTTCACCTCGCTCCCGAACCCCTCTGAACGCGACCTGGTGTACAGGTCCGAGAGCGGCGCACCCTCAGGAAGATCCGCACGCCGGCCGTACCGCACGCCGTCGTACCGCGCCAGGTTGCTCGACGCCTCCGCCGGCGCCACCGTGTAGTACGCGGCGAGCATCTCCTCGGCCGAGGGCAGCTCGATGTCCACGAGCTCGGCGCCCAGATCCTCGAACGCCCGAAGCGTCAAACCAAAGACCAGGCGCACGCCGCCGTCGATCGCATCATCCCTCGCCTGTGAAGGTACGGCGACCCGCAGGCCGTCAAGCGGGAGCCCCAACACCGCCCTCGTGCGGGCAGGATCGCGGTCGAGGCAGGTCGAGTCGCGCGCATCGCGCCCCGAGACCGCGTCGAACACAAGTGCCGCATCCTCGACCGTTCGCGCGATCGGGCCGATCTGGTCCAGCGAGCTGCCGAACGCGACAAGCCCCCAGCGTGAGACCGTGCCGTACGTCGGCTTGAGCCCCACCGTGCCCGTCAGCGCCGCCGGCTGGCGGATGGAACCGCCCGTATCGCTGCCAAGCGCCACCGGCACCAAGCCCGCCGCCACCGCCGCCGCCGAACCCGAGCTGCTCCCGCCGGGCACGCGCGACGTGTCCCAAGGGTTCCGTGTCGGGCCGAACGCCGAGTGCTCGCCGGACGAGCCCATCGCGAACTCGTCCAGGTTCGTCTTGCCCACGATCACCGCGCCCGCGGCCTCGAGCCGTTCGACCGCCGTCGCCGAGAATGGCGAGCGGTATGCCTCAAGCATCCGCGAGGCGCACGTCGTCCGACCGAACGCGGTGCAGAGGTTGTCTTTGACAGCGACCGGCACGCCCGCGAGTGGGCCGATCGCCTCGATCGGTTCGCCCGAGGCCAGCCGCGCATCGATCGCCTCGGCCCTCGCCATCGCCCGGTCTTCGAAGACCTCCGTGAACGCGTTGAGCGCTGGCTGCGACGCCGCGATCCGCTCCAGACTCGAGCGGGTCACCTCGGCCGCCGACACCGAGCCCCGCGCGACCGCCGAACGCGTCTCGGATGCGCTCCATTCCCGCATCACGAGCCGCCCTCACCAGAATCAGTCGGCGTGTCACCCAGTACCTTCGGCACAGGAATGAACCCTTCCTCCCACGCCGGCGCGAGCCGCGCCACCGTCTCGGCGTCGAGTGTCGGCCCCGGCTCGTCATCCGCGAGCCGGTTCACCTCTGCGCACGCGCGGGCCATAGGTTCGACGCCCTCCAGATCCGCCTCGGCAAGGCACGCCGCGTGCCGCAACACCGACGACAGGTCCCGCCGATAGCCCTCGATGGCGTCGTCATCGATCGTCAGCCTGGCCAGCGCTGCAAGCCGGCGCACCGTCTCGGCCGTCACATCGCCGGAGGGCGCGCCACCGGCCGCGCCGGGGGCCGAATTGTCCTCTGTAGATACCACGGGTTGAGTCTACCCACGGCCCACGGGTAGGCTCGATACATGCTCTGCCCCTGCCGTGATCCAAAACGCCCCCACGGCCTCGGCGATATCGCCGCGTCGTGGCTGCTCTTCGCCGGTCTTCTCGGGGCCGTGCTGATCGGCACCTCCGTCGGGCTGGAGGGCCTGCTGAGCCTTGTCGGGAGCCTGCTCAGCCTTCGCCTGGGGTCTCTGCTCCGGCCAAGTCGCCCGAGCCGATCGCCCTCTTGATCGCCCGGTCGCCCAGCCACGCCAGCAGCACAAGCACACCGATCGCCAGCCCAATGCCCGCGGGCAGCAACCATCCGGGCCGGGCTTCGCTCAGGGCAGCCGAGGTCAGCTCACCGGCCTCCTCCCCCGCCGCCACGCGGGCCGCGAACTCCGCGGCGACCTGCGCACCGATCCAGACAACCAGCGCCGTCCGGGGAAGCATCCCCGCCGCCGTCCCAATCAGAAAAGCCACCCGAGGCACGCGCACGCTCGCCATCAGCAGGTTTGTCAGCGCGAACGGTGAGTTCGGCGGCACGCGGACCAGCGTCACGATGCCCAGCGTGCGCCAGAAGCCCGCCTGCAGGCCCGGCCTGCCCGCATCGGTATCCATCGCCACGAACGCATCGCGCACCGCGCACCACTTCGGGTGCCGGTCGATCGCCGCGTTGGCATCATCGCCCGCCATCCGACGCGCCGCGGCGTACCCAAGGATCGATCCGCCGAGGAACCCCGCCAGCGCTGCCGGCACCCCGCCGACCAGACCGAACGCGTAGCCGCCCAACGCCGCCTGCGCATAGGTCGGCAGGATCGCCAGCCCGCTGGTCATCGCGAAGATCGCCACGTACACACCCACGCCGGCCCACCCGAGGCCGTTTAGCCAGCCCGAGACCACGGGCATGAAACCCAGCAGCAGGAAGCCGCCTGCCATCGGCAGAAACGCCGCGACGACCGCCACCGGCCCCGCCCGCCCGAAGTCGCGGAAGCGGACGGGCGTCTCCTCGGCTGAGGATTCCTCAGCGCCGTCCACGGTCGGCTCTTCGGGCGGCTGAGGGTGCGTCCTGGTGGGCTCTGGTTCAACCATCCACCGAGCGTAGCGCGCCGGCTAGACTCGACTGTTCGTTCCCCGCACCCCCCGGGCGAGAGCCCGAGACCGGAGCATTCGCCATGATCCCGAAACCGCCGCCGCGCGAGGGCACCGTCGGCTTCCTCTACTGCCCACCCTACCGCGTCCAGGGCGTCTCGATCGCCGGCGAAGCCACCACCATCCAGATCCCCGAGCTAGATGTTTGCTTCGATATGGGCGCACCGCTCCGCTGCGCGCTCGCGAGCAAGTACGTCGCGCTCACCCACGGCCACATGGACCACATCGGCGGGCTCGCCTATTACGCCAGCCAGCGCAAGTTCCAGGGCATGGGCACCGGCACCTTCGTCGTCGACAAGCGCATCGCCGAGGACGTCCGCCAGATGATGCGAGGCTTCAACGCCCTCGAGCGCCAGCAGACCGAATATGAGCTCATCGAGATGGACGAGGGCCAGGAGCTGGAGATCAAGAACTCCATCGTCCTCCGCGGCTTCGCCACCGAGCACACGGCGCCGAGCTTCGGCTGGACCATCGTCGAGAAACGCAGCAAGCTCAAGCCCGAATACGCCGACTTCCCGCAGGAAAAGCTCCGCGAGCTCAAGGACCGCGGCGAAGAGATCACCAGGATCCTCGAGATCCCCCTGATTGCGTTCACCGGAGACACGCTGCCCGGCCCGTGGCTGCTGCGCGACGACGTCCGCAAGGCGCAGGTCGTCATCAGCGAGTGCACCTTTTTCGAGCCCGAGCACAAGGACCGGGCGAAGATCGGCCAGCACATGCACATCGACGACATCGCCGAGTGGCTGCGCGTGCTCGAGTGCGAATCGCTCGTGCTGACGCACATCTCGAGGCGTACGCATGTCAGCTATGTTCGCAAGCGCCTGTACGAGCTAGTTCCGAAGGAGAAGCTCGCGAACGTGCTGGTGCTCATGGACCACAAGTACAACCGGGAGCGCTACGAGCGTCAGGAGAACCACGCGCTGCGCGAGGAAGCCGCTCGCCAGCGGCGCTAAGCCCGCACATACCGAGCGAACGCGCCGAGTCAAGGCGCTTGCCGATACGACGCTGTCGAATGCGCGCATCCATTGCCTTGGGCGCGCGCAACGCATTCGGTTGACTGGCCACGCGCACACCGGTACGCTCAACTCTTGCCGAAACGATGACGTTGGCTTCGGCACACACACCCGGGCGAGCACACGCCGCTGCAACAACGATACGTTCAGCGGCAACACGGCGCGTCAGAAGGGGTGGAAGGAAGAGGTGGTCGGGCGCGGCGTGAGCCGCTCCCAGCAATGTCAGTTGTTCCGAGGGAATCCGTAGCAGGCGATACCTGGGCAGATCGCACGGGCAGAGCCTCTTCGGGAGACACGTTCTATCACCGGCTCACGCGGTGCTGTGCACGCGAGACCGGAATCAGGCAAGGCTTTCGTGCCTGCCGACAACACGTCGAGGTCACGACCGATGGCGGAACCGGACGAAAGGATCTGGCACGATGCACTTGCGCACATACGGAAGCATGCTTCGACGATCTGCCGCCGATGGTTCGCCGAACTCCGCCCGACCGGGCTGAACGGCGGGGTTGTTACCATCACCGCCGCCAACGCCACGCAGCGGCACTACCTTGAAACCCGCTGCGCCGAGGCCTTCGACGATGCGCTCCGCACCGTCACAGGGCGGCTGGTCACTGCACGCTTTACCGATCCAAGCAACCACCCCGATATCACCGAGCCAGCAGAGCCATCAACCGACAGCACCGCCTCGTCCACAATCGATGAGGCCCCGCGCGGCGAGCCCTTCACCATACGGCCCCCTGTCGAGCACGAGCCTCGCAGCGAGACCACCGAGCACCGCCACGGCACACTCCCGATCAGCCCCGACCACGCGCTCGAGCACTTCGTCGTCGGGCCCGGCAACCGCCTCGCGCACGCGGCGGCGCAGGCTGTCATCGAAAAACCGGGCAACTCGTACAACCCGCTGTTCATTTACGGCGACGTCGGACTCGGCAAGACGCACCTGCTTCAGGGGATCTGCCTGGGCCTGATCGAAAGCTGCCCCGGCCTGCGCGTCTTTTACAGCAGCTGCGAGCACTTCACGTCCCGCTTTATGCAAGACGTCCGCAGCAACCGAATGGACGCCTTCCACAAGCAGTTCCGCGATATCGATGTGCTCGCGCTCGACGACATCCATTTCCTGGCCAAGCGCGACCGGACCCAGGACGAGTTCCACCACACCTTTAACGAGCTCCACAACGCCGGCAAGCAGATCATTCTGAGCTCCGACGCGGCGCCGGAGGACATCCCGTACATGGAGTCGCGGCTGATCAGCCGCTTCAAGTGGGGCCTGGTCGCGATGCTCGCCCCGCCGGCCTTCGAGACCCGGATGGCGATCATCAAGGAGAAGGGCAGGCTGTTCTCGCTGACAATCCCCGACGCTGTCGCCGAGTTCGTTGCCAGCCGCGACCAGACCAGCGTGCGGGAGATCGAGGGCGACCTGGCCAAGCTGCGCTTCTACGCGGCATCGGCCGAGACCGATGTCGTCACTCACGACATGGCCCGCGAGGCGCTCGGCGAGCCGGTCCGGAGGATCACCGGCGGAGCGGCCATCACCGTCGAGCGGATCATCGAGGCCGTTACCCAGCACTTCCGCGTCCGCACGAGCGACCTGCAGGGCCGAAACCGCGCCCGCTCGGTCACGCTGCCGCGGCAGGTCGCGATGTACCTCGCCCGCGAGCACACGCGCCACTCCCTCCAGGAGATCGGCGGGTTCTTCGGGGGACGCGACCACACCACCGTCATCCACGCCATCAACAAGATCACCGAAGAACTCGAGCGCGACGAGCCGCTCCGCGATTCGGTCGCTGTGCTCGAGCGGGAGATCGGCGTCCGTCGGCATACCCGACGCGGTGAGCTGACCCGGCAGGCCGAGGCCATGAGGCGCCCGGACGCCGACGCTCCGGTCGTACTCCCGCCGAACGCACCCGCTACCAACCACCGAGCCGACGATCGGCACCGTCCCGACCCCGACTCTGGGTCCCGCGCCGGACGCGATGCCTGACAGCACCAACACCCACGACGCTGCCACCTCGATCTGGAAACCGATCTATGAACCGAACAGACCACCTGTTCAAGCGGTCTCGGCGCGCAGACCCCGTGTGAAGAACGCGTTACAGACCCGACACCCCGTTGTGGATAAACGGTTGGATAGCGCCCAAGAGCGCTCGGCTGCGCCGCACCAATCGACACCCGCATCGACTGCCGGGATCCACTTCTGCCAGCCGAAGCCCCGCAGCCGACGAAGGCCGACACACAGCCGAGCGCCTACCCACTCAGGCCACACATCCGAAATGTCTGTAGCACAAGAGGTTGCGCTCTGTATGCGCCAGGCTTCCACAGCCCGACAGGCCATACAACAATGATGATGAATGGTTTTTTTTTCTCTACTGAAAGAGAGCACTGAGCAACGCGTTCGCAAACCTGCACGCCCAACAGTCTTGTATGCACATTGGGTGTGTGTGTTTTGTGGATAACTTATGGGTTTGCCGTCTGGCATCCCGGGCACCAGACCGTCGTGCGTTGCGCCAGTGTCGTGGAGATCAGCCGCTGGTCGCAGGCTGGGCATGGGAGACCGGCTCGGCCGTAGACCTGATGGCGTGCGGCGGCCTTGCCGGTGGAGCCGTCTGGGGCCCGGTAGTCGCGGATGGTCGACCCTCCGAGCGAGACCGCTCGGCTCAGGATGCGACGGATTGAGGATGCCAGGCTGTCCCACTCTTGGGCGCTCAGCCTCTTGCAGGGGTTCGCGGGAGCGAGCCGAGCGTCGAAGAGCGATTCGTCGGCGTAGATGTTGCCGACGCCCGCGACGGCGGTCTGATCCAGCAGCCCAGCTTTGAGCGATCGTGCGGACCGGCCGAGACGCGCGGCGAGCTCTGCACCGGTCACCGTCAGCCCGTCGGGGCCGAGCTCGTCCCAGCGCGCGGCGAGCGCGTTGGGCGTCGGCAAGGTCCAGATTCCACCGAACCGCCGGGGGTCGCGGAAGACGAGGCGTCCGGCCGGCTGGCCGTCTTGGGCTCGGAGCGTCCAGAGAACATGGCAATGGTCCGCGGCCCGCAGGCGCTCGCCCGGGCCGGGCGCCATCAGCTCGCCTGTCATCCCCAGATGGATGAGCACCGCATGGCCAGAATCGGTGACGATCGCCAGCTGCTTGCCCCGGCGACGGACCGATTCGATCGACCGGCCAACGAGCAGGTCGGGCTTGGCGACGCGTTTGGGTCGTCGTCGTTTCGCCGGTCGCTGCCTGCTGAACCCACCTTCGGGGTCGCTGGGCGTGGCGATGACCTCCCGCCTCCGGACGATCACGCCCGTCACGGAGCAGCCGACGATGCGGGCCTCGAGGGAGCGGCGGACGGTCTCGACCTCTGGCAGTTCAGGCACGGCGTGCCCGGAAGAAGCCGCGAAGGATCTGGGCCGAATCGGCGGCCAGCACGCCCGGGATCAGCTCGACGCGGTGGTTCAGCCGCGGGTCGGTCGTCAGCTCGTAGAGGCTGCGGCAGGCCCCGGCCTTGGGGTCGTCCGCGCCGTAGACCACGCGGCTTACCCGGGCGTTGACGATCAGGCCGGCGCACATCGGGCAGGGCTCGAGCGTGACCGCCAGCGAGCAGTGATTCAGGCGCCAGTCGCCGATCTCCGCGCACGCCTGCTTGATGGCCAGGAATTCGGCGTGGGCGCTCGGGTCGTTGTCGATCTCGCGGCGGTTATGCGCCTCGCTCAAGACCTCACCGGTCTCGGTGATCCAGACCACCGCGCCGACGGGGACCTCGCCCATCGCGGCGGCCCGCTCGGCCAGCTCGAGCGCGCGGCTCATCATCGCGATATCGTTCTCATCGGCCGAGCTCACGGCGACGCCTCCTTGGCGATCGCGCGCGCGGGCAGGAGCTTGAGCAGCAGCAGCCCGAACTCGTACAGCACGTACAGCGGGCCGGCCAGCAGCACCATGCTCAGCGGGTCGGCCGGCGTCAGCAACGCGCTGGCCACCAGGCAGCCCAGCAGGACGTACTTGCGGACGCGTGCGAGGTCGTTCGGCTCGACCAGCCCCGCCCAGCCGAGCAGCAGAACGACCACGGGCATCTGGAACCCAATGGCGAAGCCCAGCGCGAGCGTCAGGATCAGCCGCACGTACTCGCTCAGCCTGTAGAGCTGCAGGATGCCGCTGCCGCTGGTGAGCGCGGTACCGGCGACCAGGGGCGCGCCGTCCTCATCGATCGCCAGGCAGAACCGGGCCTCGCGCAGCTCAAGGTTGATCCAGTGCTGGCCGGGCTCTGGCGCAGCCGGATCGCCCTCGAGGACGGGCATCTCAGGGATGACCACGCCGGCGGGAACGTCCGCCGGCGCGTAGTCCGGCACGCCGAGCGTCGAACCGAACGTGATGAAGAAGCTCAGCACGACCGGCAACATGACGGCGTACATGAACAGCACGCCGAGGAACGTCAGCGTCACGCTCAGCGGTATGAGGATGTAGACGAAGCGCCGCTCCGCCGCGTACAGCCCGGGGCGGATGAACAGCCAGAGCTGGGTGAGCAGCCACCACGAGCCGGCCAGCAGCGTCAGGATCAGTGCGACGCGCATGTAGCTGCCGAAGACCTCGATCGGCCCGGTCGACTGGATCACCGGCGGCAGGCCCGAGTTGCGGAGCGCTCGCCGGACGGGGATCAGCAGGAACTCCAGGACGGGCCTGCTCACCATGAGCGCGAGCACAAAGAAGGGCAGCAGCCCCGCGATAGCCAGGATCAGCCGCCGGCGAAGAGCGTCCAGGTGGTCGCCAAGCGGCATGATCGCACCGTCCGAGACATCGAGCTGGTCCAGGCGCGGAGGGCCGCCGCCATTTTGTTCGTGTTGTGAACGGATCTTCGGCACGACACTCCCGTTCCAGGCCGCGTTCGCTGGCAACCTGCGCGAACCGGCAACGATATCCGGGCGTGTCGGTTGTGCGTGGAAAAACGTGTCATGCCGGACGGGCAGGCACGGCCCGCGCATCGTGGTGAGCTGGACAGCCGGATCGTTGAGGGGGCACGGATGAACGGGCGAGCGGCATGGATGAGCACGACCTGATCGGCCGAGCCAGGCTCGGCGACAAGGCGGCGCTCGATGCGCTCTGGCAGCGGTACCGCCGGTGGGTGGCCGCCGTCCTGCTCGCGCACAAGCCGCGCGAGACGGACCTTGACGACCTGCTTCAGGAGGTGGCCCTCACCGTGGTTGAGAAGCTCGGACAGCTCGATGACCCCAAGGCGTTCAAGCCCTGGCTGCGCACGATCGCGGTCAACGCGGCCCGCGCGACTGGTCGCAAGCAGACGCGGCGTCGTGGCCTGCTCAAGCTGGTCCGCCACGAGGTCGCATCGGTCGGTTCAGACGGACAGGGCCGATGGAATCACGCATCTGGCATCGAGCGGGCGGAGCGCTCGCGCCGCATGACCGGGCTGATCGATCGGCTGCCGGAGATATATCGTGAGTGCGTGCTGCTTCGGTGCGTCCGCGGGATGACGCACGCGCAGATCAGCGCGATCACAGGCCTGCCCGAAACCACGGTCGAGACGCGGATCGCTCGCGGCCGCCGGGCGCTCCGCGAGCTTGCGAACGAGGCGAATACGCCGCAGGAGAAGGCAGCCACGCCATGACCCAAGCCGACACAGCTGGTTCTTCAGATAGACAGGACCGGCGGGACATCCTGATCGCACGGATCGTCGATGGGCACGCCAGCGCCGAGGACTGGCGCGAGCTGCGCACCATCGCGGCCGAGGACCAGTCGATCTGGTCCGAGCTCGCCGAGGAGCAGGAGCTGACCCGTGAGCTCGTGGACGTGGTCACCCTCGCCGGCGACATCGCCGAGCGGGTCGAGCTGCCCACACACGAGCAGACCCGGCATGCGCCCGGCCGGCGCCTTCGGCTCGTCGGCGTCGCGGGCGGCTGGGTTGCGGCGGCTGGCCTGACTCTCGCCTGGATGACCGGCACGCTGACCGGCACCATGACAAGCACGAACGCAAGCCCGTCCGGTACTGCCTCCGGCGCCCAGGCCGGTGCACAGGCCGGCTCGATGCAGACGGCGGGCATCATCAGCCCGATCAATTCCGCCGCGGAGGCGCTCGCGAAGTACCTCGAGCTCGGCAAGGAATCCGGTGAGGTCATCGGCGAGCTGCCCCAGAGCCTCGTACTGGACCGCACGCCGAACCCCGAGGGGGGGTACGACGTGGTCTACCTCCGCCAGATCGTCGAAAAGACGACGGTCGATGACATCTACGAGCCTGCGACCACCGACGCGGGCGACCTGGTGATCGTGCCCAAGAACGAGCCGACGCCGATACCCGCGGCCTGGTGATCGAACATAACGCACGAACGAACACGACGACACACGCGAACGACAGGAGCCCCACGATGCACGGACGGAACGCACGAACATGCCGGAACAGCCGCTGGATGGCCGCGGCGCTCGCGGCGATCGCAGGCCTTGCCATCACAGCCGCCCCGGCTTCGGCCCAGCAGCGCACCTCGACGACGATCACGAGCGATAACGGCGAGACCAGCACGGTCATCCGGACCCTTGTCGGCGGCGTGGAGTATCGCGTCGAATTGGAAAACGGTGAGATCACCGAAGTGACCGCTGATGGGCTCGAGGTCGGTTATGGCTTCGAGGACGGTGTCGTCTCGATCGAGGGCGAAGACGTCACGATCGTCGTGCCGCCGACAGGCCAGATCGGCGGGATCGGGCGCATCGGCATCGGACGAGAGATGCGGCTGCCGGAGCTGATCGCCCCCGCTCGGCCGCAGGCCATCGAACAGCTGAACCCGCTCGAGCTCGACGGCAACAACTGGCGTCGCTGGGCCGGGGTTGAGCCGCCGAGAATGTTCGACCCGCCGAAGACGATGGTCGGCCTGACGCAGGTCGAGCTTGGCGATCAGCTCCGCGAGCACCTCGGTCTGGACGATGGCCAGGGCACGGTGGTGCTGAGCATCGTCGAGGGCCTGCCAGCGGACAAGGCGGGCCTGATGGCGGGTGATGTGCTCATCGAGATCGCGGGCGAGCCCGTCGAGGGAACGCAGACGCTGACCGAGGCGCTGGCCGAGCGCGAGCCTGGACAGGTTCTGGGTCTGGTGCTCCTGCGCAAGGGCTCGCCGGTTAGCTCGGAGATCGTGCTCGAGGCGTACGACCCGCAGCGGCTGAACCCGTTCATCGTCCAGCCCCGCGTCGGCCTCGATGGTGGGGGCCGGTGGGAGGTTGAGGTCTTCCCGGGTCGGCTAGAGCACTTCGAAGGTGACATCGAGGACGAATTTGACGAGTTCTTCCGTGACTTGGACGGCGTGCTGGACGAGGAAACCCTAGATCGGGTCCGCCAGGGCCAAGAACGGGCCCGTGCCGCGATCGAGCGGTCCCGTCAAGCCGTCCGTCGGGCGCAGCTCGAGGCGCTCGGGCAGCGCGAGATGCTGCTGCGTGACCTCGATGGTCGGGCGATCATCATCGAGGGCGAGGCGAACGCGGAGCGCGAGCGTGCCCGCGCCGAATCGCTCCGGTTCGAGCGCGACGAGCTGTTCGAGCACGCGCGGGCGCTGTCGCACCGTCTTCTGGACGCGATCGAGGACGAGGACGCTTCGGAAGAGATCGCCGAAGATCTCGAGCAGCTGCTCGGGCGGGCGATGGCCGTGCACCGCCAGTATGAGATCCGACGCAGGGCGATCGATAGAGACGACCACCCTCGTCACGGCGAGGCGGAATCGCTCCGCCGTGAGCGCGACAAGCTCAACGAGGTCGTGCACAACCTCTCTCGCGATCTCGAGAACAGGCTTGATCGTGCAGACGAGCCTGCTGAACGGCTTGCGATCGCCGAGCGGCTGATCGAGGCGTCGAACCGTTCGTCAGACCTGCATACGCAGTACGAGCGGCTCCGCCGCGTGACGCAGGGCGGGGAGCGTTTCGCCGAGCGCATGCCTGAAGAAGGGCTCGCCGACGAGGTGGCCGATCGTCTGGACGACATGGAGGACCGTTTCGATGCGCTCGAAGACCGGCTTGACCGCCTGCTCGACGCGATCGAGGACGACTCCGAGCAGTAGGCCTGCAACCCCACCGGCCCGACGCCCAACAACCACACGTCGGCGTGCGGGCGGAAGGAGACTCCCCGCTGCACATCCCCCTCGCACCGCCGGCGCGCCGCACGCGGACTGCACCCCGCGTGCGGCGACCGAGCACCGGACCCGCCCCGACCCGGGCGCACTCGGCAGGAGGCCGGGCGCACCGGCCGAGGCGGGTCCGGTCTCTTGTTGGATCGTGCGGAACCTCCTCCCCGCTGCGGTGTACCATCGTCGGAGCCGCATGCACGGAGGCCGCGACGCATGACCGACACCCCGACGCCCGATCAGCCCCTGCTCCCTGACGAGGTCCGCCGTATCAGGGAGGTGCACGCGCAGCTGCGCAGCGAGATCGGCAAGATCATCGTGGGTCAGGAGGATGTGATCGAGCAGCTGCTCACGTGCATCTTCAGCCGCGGGCACGCGCTGGTGGTGGGCGTGCCGGGTCTGGCCAAGACGCTGCTGATCTCGACGATCGCCAAGGCGCTGAGCCTGGACTTCAGCCGCATCCAGTTCACGCCTGACCTGATGCCGAGCGACATCACGGGCACCGAGGTGTTCCAGGAAGACAAGACGACGGGGCACCGGGCGCTCGAGTTCATCAAGGGCCCGATCTTCGCCAACGTGATCCTTGCCGATGAGATCAACCGCACGCCGCCGAAGACGCAGGCGGCGCTGCTCGAGGCGATGCAGGAAGGGCAGGTGACCGCGGGCGGGACGATGTACCCGCTTCCGCGTCCGTTCTTCGTGCTTGCGACCCAGAACCCGATCGAGCAGGAGGGCACGTACCCGCTTCCCGAGGCGCAGCTGGATCGCTTCATGTACCAGATCCGGATCGGGTACCCGACAGAGGCGGAAGAGCTGGAGATCGTCCGCCGGAGCGCGCACAAGGGCGAGGTGGATGTGTCCCCGATCGTTGGGGCGGATGAGATCCAGCGGATGCAGACGCTGATCCGCCACGCACCCGCGGCGGACCACGTTATCGGGTACGCGTTGCGGCTGGTCCGCGCGACCCGCGCGCCCGAGCCAGGGGAACTCGCCGAGCGGGGTGACCACCGTCCGCAGGTCGTGCGCGACTACGTCGGCTGGGGCGCCGGCCCGCGGGCGAGCGAGAACCTGATCCTGGCCGCCAAGGCTCGGGCGATCCTGACCGGTTCGACGCACGCGGACCTCGAGCATGTCCGCGAAGCGGCTCTGCCGGTGCTCCGACACCGCGTGCTGACCAACTTCAACGCCGAGGCCGACCAGGTTACGACCGACGAGGTCATCCGGCGGCTGCTCGACGCGATCCCGGCGGACGATGAGAGCCCGGCCACACGCCGAGTTCTGGACCGTGCGCTGGTCGAGGGCGGCACGGAGTCAGGTAAAGCCTGACAACCGGGCTGTTTTCGGCCGCTCAGGGCCGATTCATACCCGAGCTTCGCATCCGGACTATCCCCGACTCGAATCATTCTAAGGACAATGTCCAGAGGCGTTTGGGTGGCGTTCGCTGCCGTGCCTCTGACTCGTGTTGCCGCTTGGTCCGCATGAAGGGAGTCTGGCATGATCCTGTCGCAGACCGCTGAGTACGCCCTCCGGGCCACCGCAGCCTTGGCCTCCACTGGGGATCGCTTGGTGCCAACAGCCGAGCTGGCCAAGCTCGCCGATGTGCCGATGCCCTACCTGGCCAAGGTGCTCCAGCAGCTCGCGGGCGCGGATCTGATCCGGGGCCGGCGTGGTGTAGGCGGCGGGTACGCCCTCAACCGTGCGCACGAGGACATCTCGCTGTTCGATGTCATCAGCGCCGTGAGCGCGGTGCGCATGCCCGGGCCGATGCCGGCCGAGAGCGAGGCGGGCGATGTGCTCGATTCGCTCGACCGGGTGGTGCGTAAGGCTACGCACAACGCGATCAACGTCTACCAGACCGTCACCGTCGCGGACATCGCACGCGGTACCGTCCAACAGAACGGTGCCGCCTCGAACGGAAACGGTCACGCCAACGGTCACAGCAATGGTCACGCCAAGAGTGCCTTGAACGGCAATGGCAATGGCAATGGTCATGGCCAGCATGCAGACAGTGCCAACGGGCAGACCGGGCACGACCATCAGACGAATGGCCACAAACCGAGCAGCCTTGCTGTCAACGGCAACGGCCAGCTGCACTAGCATCGGCCCCTGAGTTACACAGTCTCTGCAGCGTTTTCCGGTGTATCAGCCCGCGAGGCGCCAGGTGCACCGTGTCTCGACCCCGCCCGAGCGGATAAACGAGAAGAGCTGGCGCACAGCGTCATCGTCGATGTTCACGAACGCCACGCCGAAGGTGGCGCCCCGGAACGGGTGCCGCTGGATCCAGCGGACCTCGCCGCTGATGGGCAGCTTGCCCTTGCCGTCCTGATCGAGGACGTTGAACTCGATGACGGTGCCGGGCCGCGAACCTCGCGGCAGCGATCCGCGTATACGCAGCCCACCGGCCGAGGCATCGAGGATGACGCCGCGCGACGTGCGCAGGCCGGTTACGGCAACCCTTCCGTGATCCCGTCGTGGGTCGCGCTCCGGCCCGTGCCAGTTCAGGGGTGCATCGCCGCTCATAGCGGGGGTATCGGCAGGATGGGCGGCCGGTTTCGCCCGGTCGGCGAGGTTTCTCCTGGCAGGTCCGGAGAACGGCGCCGGAGCCGATGCATCTTGCTCAGTCTCACACGTGGTCCGTCGCTTGGTTCTCCGCCTGGTTCTCCGCCTGGTTCTCTGCCTGGTCCGCCGCGGGCCGGAGCATCGGGAAGAGGATCACGTCCCGGATCGTCGGTCGGTTGGTCAGGAGCATGACGAGGCGGTCGATGCCCAGGCCCATGCCGCCAGCCGGGGGCATGCCGACCTTCAGCGCGTCGACGAAATCCCGATCGAGCGTGCGGAACGTGGACTCCTCATGGTCGATGCCCGCCAACTGCTCGCGGAACTTGGCCATTTGCACGTCCGGGTCGTTGAGCTCGGTGTAGTGCGGCCCGATCTCCATGCCTGCGATGAACAGGTCTGCGCGCTCGGCGGTCTCGGGATCGCCGTGCTTGGGTCGCGTCAGCGGGCTGAGCGCCGCGGGATAGTCCATGACCCAGGTCGGAACGGCCGGATCGATGGTCGGTTCGGCGATTTCTTCGAACAGCTCGTTGATGATCCAGACGTCGGCAAGCGGCGAGCCGTCGTCTCCAGCGGTCCTGATGCGGCGCTTGGCTGCCTCATCCCGCGCACGCGCTGCGTCGTTCATCGAGAAGCCGAGCGCGCGCTCGAACAGTTCGGCGTAGGTGATGCGCTGCCAAGGCTGCGCGTAGTCGATCGAGAGGTCGCCGAACGGCAACGCGAGTGAGCCGTCCGGAGAGGCCACAGCGGCGGCGGCGCGAACCAGCGCCTCGCTGATGTCCATGACGCTGTGGTAGTCGCCGAAGGCCTCGTAGACCTCGATGGCGGTGAACTCGGGGTTGTGCTGGGCGTCGACTCCCTCGTTGCGGAAGTTGCGGTTGATCTCGAATACCCTCGGCATGCCGCCGACCAGCAGGCGCTTGAGGTACAGCTCGGGGGCGATGCGGAGCGAGAGGTCGATGTCCAGCGCGTTCATGTGTGTGAGGAAGGGGCGTGCCGCGGCGCCGCCGGCCTGGTGCTGGAGCATGGGCGTCTCGACCTCGACGAAGCCCCGCTCGGCCATCACGCGCCGGATCTCGGCGACGATCGCGGACCGCAGGCGGAAGGTCCGCATCGATTCGGGGTTCGTGTAGAGGTCGACCGATCGCCTGCGATATCGCGCCTCGACATCGGCCAAGCCCGCCCACTTCTCGGGCGGCGGCGCGAGCGACTTGCTGGCCAGTTGGAGTTCGGTGGCCCAGAGCGTGACTTCGCCCTTGCGGGTCTTCATGAGCCGGCCGCGGGCGATAACGACATCGCCGAGGTCGAGCGCGGTCTTGGCGAGCTCGAACGAGTTCTCGTCGCAGTCGGCCTTGCTGAGCGCGATCTGGAAGCTCTCGCGGCTGTCGTCGCGCAGGTTCATCCATATCAGCTTGCCGCCGGGCCGGCGGAGCATGACGCGTCCGGCGACGACGGCCTCCGGCCGGGTGTCCTGATCGTCGCTCGTGCTCGCCCCATCGCGTTCGTTGAACGCGGCGTCCGCGGCTTGGTCGTAGGCGTCGAAGGCCTCGGCCAAGGGGATGATCGCATCGGTGAGCTCGGTCCGCCCGCCGTAGGGCCGAAACCCCAATTCGGCGGCCCTATCCCTGTTCTCACGCCGCTGGGCCTCGAGGTGGTGGACATCCTGTTCGGCCGAGGCCGTCGGTGATTCATCGCTCATACGGGCAGTCTAGAAAGCCACCGCCATCACCACCTGCCGCTGCCTGCTGCCGATTCCCATTGCCTATTCCATACTCCCTGGCCTTGCTTTGAATCGCAACCGGCACCCCGCTCGTACCCTACCAGAGACGGAGGAACCGGCCCGTGGGACGCCGCCGAACGCACGGATTCACGCTGATCGAGCTGCTGGTGGTCATCGCGATCATCGCGCTGCTTATCGGCATCCTGCTGCCGGCGCTTGGCCGGGCGCGGGAGTCGGCCCGTGCGACGGCGTGCCTTGCGAACCTCAAGGGTATTGGCGTCGGCGTCCAGCTCTATTACAACGACACGGACCTGCTGCCGAACGTCAGTGCGCTGACGAACCCCTCCGGCAACGAGAACGACGTCGCGCTGCTTGACGTGCTTGAGCAGTACGTCGATGTGCCGATGCCCCGGCGTGAGATCGAGGGCGATACCAGCTCAGCCTGGATCGTCAGCGATCCCTGGAAGTGCCCATCGGACCTGGAGAGCTCGGACGCGGCGAGCGGGTTCGCGGCGGTGCACGAGACGTTCGGCACGAGCTATGAGTACGTGCCGGGCCAGATCTTGTTTGTCACCGAGATCTTCCTGCTCTTTCCTCGCGGCAACGAGTCGGCGCAGACCGCGATCACGCGCGGCCTTGAGCGGCGGGACTGGCCGATGCTGGTTGATGCCGATGACTGGCACCCCGGCTCGAGCCCTCGGAACGCGCTGTACTTCCCGGACATGCGGGCCGCGGCGAACGAACAGCCGCCCGAGATCGAGTTCGTCCGCTTCCTCGAGGAGATCACGCCCAGGACCACGTCCCTTCCCGGCGGGTGAGCCGACGCCGATGCGAGCCAAGGATGAGTGAACCGAACACCGAGCCCCATCCCCGTCCCCAGCCGACGCCCGGACAACAAATGGGCTCGCTGCTCGATGACCTCGATACCGCTGCGCCCTTGCCGAAGAAGTCTCGCGGACTTGGTGGGAATCCCTTCAAAGCATTCATCGCATCGCAGACGTCGACGCCCGAGCGGGCCAAGCGCTTCCGCGGCATCACGGGCTCGATCGCAGGCTTGGGCATCGGCGGCTTGGCTGTGTGGGGCGTGCTGCTGCTGATCCCGGTAGCGCAGCCGGACTACCTCGACGACCCGATGGATGACGTGCTCGGCTACACGCTGCTGACGACGGAGTTCAACCGGCTGCCGCTGGAGGATCGCGTCGACCTGATCGGCCAGCTCGTCAAGCGGGTGGAGGCGATGGACGCAGACGATGGGAGCGTGATGGCCGCGTTTGCCGCGGGCATCATGGGCGAGGCCCGCGAGCAGCTAGAGGAGAACGCAAGCCAGCTCGTTATCGACATGTGGGACGAGTTCGCGCCCGGCTACCAGAACATCAGCGACCCGGCCGACCGCGAGGCGTACCTGGCCGATGCCGTCGTTGGGATGACACGGCTTGTCGAGCGCCTCGACGGCGACCCGACGAGCAAGTCGGACGATGAGCTGCTCGCCGACGCCCGCCGCCAGGCCGAGCGTGACCAGGAAATCTTCAGCGATCCTGCCCGTGGGCCGAGCGCCGCAGGGGTGGCGCGGTTCATGAGCCTTATGGAGCGCGAGGTCGGCTCGCGCGCCACGCCGCACCAGCGCGCACGCATCGCCCAGATCTCGCGCGACATGACACGCTATCTCCGCGGCGAGCCGATCGACGGCGGCGGCTGAGGGAAGGGCGTCGGCTACACGTCGGTCACGCCGAGATCGCGCACCGTGAACAGCCGTTCGAAGCGCACGCCAGCGCCCGCCATCGTCTCGGCGGCGCCCTCCAGCCGGTCGACGACCGCGATGGCCGCGAGCACCTCCGCCCCTTGCTCCCGGATCGTGGCGCATGCCTCGGCGGCCTGGCCCGCGGTCGTCGCAACATCTTCGAGCAGGATGACCCGGTCGCCGGCGTTCAGCTCGCCCTCGAGCTGCTTCGCGGTGCCGTAGTCCTTCTTCTGGTTGCGGATGAACACAACCGGGTGGCCGGTGATGAGGCCGGTGGCGGTGACAAGCGGGATGCCGCCGAGTTCGGCGCCGGCGAGGCGATCGGCGGGTGCGCCCGCGTCGGCCTCGACGGCGCGGACGGTCTCGGCGAACAGTTCGGCCACGGCGCGCAGGACCTCGGGCCGCGTGCTGAAGCGGTACTTGTCGAGGTAATAGGAGCTTGTGCGGCCCGAGCGGAGCGTGAACGTCCCCCGCAGCAGGCTCAGCTCGGCGATCTTCTCGGCCAGTGCTTCACGCGTCATGGTCATGCCGCAGCGTAGGTTGCCGCCGCCGGTGCAATACCGGTGGGGCCGCGCCGTTGGGCTCTCGGGAAGGAGCGTGCCATGCCGATCGCTGTGTGTGCCGTGCTAGTTGGATTGGTGCTGTCGGCGGCGTCTTCGTCCGCGGCTGGCCAGCCGGCGGATGACGGATTCCTCGGCGGGCCCGCGGTCGAGGCGGAGGCCGCCCGGCTGACGCTCGTCGAGCGCGACTACGAGGGCAGGCTCCGGCGGCTGGAAGTCCGGCCCGAGGTGGCGGCGATCGACCTGATCGGGCTGGGCGATGAGGCTCGCGCTGATGCGGACGCTGTCGTCGAAGCTCGGGCGGCGGAGGTCGAGGCGATCGTGTTCGACAACCTGCTGCTGCTGACCAAGCTCCAGACGGCGCGGACCAACCTCGACGACCCGACGGGCGAAATTCCTGTGGAGCTCCGCAGGGAGATGATGGCCGTGATCCGCCCGCTTGTGATGGGCGAGCCGCTCGTGGATCAGATCGCCGCAACCATGCCGGAAGATGCGCGCGAGACGTACCGCGCGCTCGTCACGGAATACACCGAGGCGCTCGCGGATGCAGGCCCCGAGAACCCCCGCCGCGCCCGTCAGAGGCTCGGACGCGGCAGTCGCGGCGGCATGGCGGCCCGGTTCGAGCTGCTGCGTGTCGAGGTCGCCGCGGCATATCAGCGGGGCTCTGCTGGGAGGACGGCCGACCTGGACGCGTTTCTCAGTGAGCTCGACTTGACCCCCGAGCAAGAGGGCCCGATCCGGCAGATCATCATGGACCTGTTCACGCAGTCCGACGGCGAGCCGAGCGAGGCTGCCCGGGCCGAGGCGTTTCGCGAGGCGGTAGCCCTGCTCGAGCCGGAGCAGCGGCGGGTGCTGATGGACCGCCTGCGCGAGGCGCAGCGGGCACGGAGCGAGGCCGCGATGGCTGGCTCTGGCGGCTGATCGAGGCGGCCTGATGCCGTCGCGCCAAGTCCTCCGCGGCTCCCGCAAGGGCCGGCTGATCCCCCGTGCTCGTCGCGTTGGATCGGGCGACCGCCGCCGCAACGCTCGCGGGCTGCGACGGTATCGACTGGCTACAGTCATGCCCCTCTACGCCGCCCACGGTGGACCTTTCGACGGCGTATAGCTCGTGACGAATGACCGGAGACCCGCCCATGGCCGCAGGCTCATCGATGCATCTGCTTTCTCGGACTACTCGCGCCTCTGTCGCCGTGGCGCTGGCACTTGCCGCGGGCAGCGGATCCGGACAGATCGTGACCCCGGCGCCGCCGCCCCAGCCCGAACCGAACTACACGCCCATCGCGGACCGCCCCCCGCCACCGATCAGGCAAGCGGCGGCCCCCGCGGAGCCGGCCGAGCCCGCCTTCGACCCCTCGACGGTCGAGTTCGAGCCGATCTATCGCGTGGAGAACGGCGCGTTGATCCGACCAGAAGAGGGCGGTGAGCTCGCATCGCTCAAGGCCAACCCGCTGATCCCGGATGACCTCCGGCCGGTGATCGATGCGCTGCTCGAGGATCGCGTGCGGGCGATGTACAACGTCATCATCGTAAACCCGCGTGAGGCCGTGCGTCTTGCACAGGGCGAAGCGAGGACGATCGATGTCGGCGACCGTGCGTCGCTCGAGGCGGTCGCGCAGCTGGCCCGCGAGTTCGGCCCGCAGGGCGGCGCGATCACCACCATGCTCCAGCAGGGCGTGATTACCGACGACATGGCCCAGATGAGCCGGCACATCTGGCAGGATTACAGCCAGGCCGCCAGCGCAAGCATCATGGAGCGTTTCCGCGATGCCGAGGACCCGAACGACCAACTCCGCGAGCAGGCGCGGTTCCTGATGAACGAGAGCCTGACCGGCGCGTACAACGCGATCGAGACGGTCTTCCGCCAGGTCCTCGGTGGCTTGGGCACGCCCGACGCCGCCGAGGCCCTCGCGCTCGAGGGCGACGCCTTTCTTGAGGCAGCGGGCAACCTGCTCTCCGAACGCAGCGATGAGGAGCTGACCGAGCTCTTCCGCGCAGCGATCGGCGGGCTCTGAGTCTCGGATCACGCCGCCCGCGCGGTAGGCTGGGCGTGTGGACGAGCGGAAGCCCAACGCGAACAACGACGCTGAACAGCTCCGGTCTTACCTCGCCGAGCGCGATGTGCCGTGCCCGGGGTGCGGGTACAACCTGCGCGGCGTCCGCGAGCCGGTGTGCCCGGAGTGCGGCGAGACGATCCTGCTCGACAAGATCAAACGAGTCTTCGTGCTGTTATCACATCGTGACGCGCCGTGTCCGAGCTGCGGTCACAACTTGCGCGGGGTATCTGAATTTGTATGTCCCGCCTGCCTGGCCACGTTTGATCCATGGCGTATCGAGGCATTCCTGCGCCTGCTCAAGTGGCGATGGTTGATCTATGCCGTCCACGCCGCTGGCTTTGGCTTCGGTCTGCTCGGGTCGCTTGTGATCGTAGGCTCTGCTGCGAGCGGATACGGATCCGCACCAATCGGGTGGGTAGTTTCACTGTCTTCGCTCGTGTTGTCGGTCGTTGGCGTCGCCATCTTCCGCCGCCATATGCAGAGCACTGCGAAGTTCGGCATCGTGTTCTGGGTTCCGCATGTAGCACTAGCCGGCTTGCATGGCATTCCGGTTGGAGTGACTATCGCGTGGTTGTTCAGCATGCGATGAACTCTTGAGAACGAGCATGCGTGCTGTAGACTCGGTGCATGTCCGAGGCCGACCAACTCCGTGCTTACCTCGCCGAGCGCGATGTGCCGTGCCCAAGGTGCGGGTACAACCTGCGCGGCGTGCGCGAGCCGGTGTGCCCGGAGTGCGGCCGAACGTTATCGAAGCATGCGTTCGAGCACGCACGAAGGCTGGATCGTGCGACACATGGTCCCCACGCCTTATGGATTCTATTTTGTTGGCTGATGATCTGGCTTGGCCTGATCACCGGCATCGACTTTGCTGCGCAAAAGCCCACGACGTACTTGGCTCCGATGATGTTCTTCGGCGGTCTTGGCCCTTTCATAGTGTTCATGGTTCGTCGAACACACCATCGGCGCGAGCACCCGGGGGTCTTCTTCAGGCCCGGTTTCTTGCTTTTGGCAACACCCATATTCATCTCAGTGCTTGTCATTTCCCAGTGGATCTTGGTTGCGCCATAACTCGCCGAACCCCAACCCCCAACTCCGCGTACAGAACGGTATCGGACCGGCCGATAGACCCCGGGAGGTGAGAGCCCGCCGGGAGGTCACGCATGCTGCCGCTCGCACACAGCCGACGTTCCACCGATCTGCCGCCCGAGCTGCTTGAGCACATGGCCGTCATCAAGGCCAAGGCGATCGGCTACGGCCTGGACTTCTACGAGACCGTGTTCGAGGTCCTCGACTTCGACACCATGAACCAGATCGCGGCCTACGGCGGGTTTCCCGTCCGCTACCCGCACTGGAAATGGGGCGCCGCGTACGACGGCATGAAGAAGCGCGACGCCTACGGCCTCGGCCGAATCTACGAGATGGTCATCAACAACGACCCCTGCTACGCCTACCTGCAAGAGTCCAACAGCGTCACCGACCAGAAGCTCGTCATGGCGCACGTCTACGGGCACGCCGACTTCTTCAAGCACAACTTCTGGTTCAGCAAGACCAACCGCAAGATGATCGACCAGATGGCCAACCACGCGACGCGTGTGCGGCGGCACATCGAGCGGCAGGGGCAGACCGTGGTCGAACGCTTCATCGACCGGTGCCTGTCGATCGAGCACCTGATCGACCCGCACAGCGTCTTCGTCCAGCGGGAATCGAACGAGCCCGGGACGAACCCGTACGAGCCGAGCCGGCTGCCGGCCAAGGACTACATGGACCCGTTCGTCAACCCGCAGGCGGTGCTCGACGCGGAAAAAGCAGCGCACGAGGCGCGCAGCGAAGCCGCCAAGTCGCGCTTCCCGGCGGAACCGATGCGGGACGTCTTGCGCTTCCTGATGCTGCACGCCCCGCTCGAAGACTGGCAGGCGGACATCCTGTCGATCATCCGCGACGAGGCGTACTACTTCGCGCCGCAGGCCCAGACCAAGGTCATGAACGAGGGCTGGGCGACGTATTGGCACAGCAAGCTGATGACGAACCATTTCCTGGATTCGTCCGAGATCATCCACTACGCCGACCAGCACTCGGGCGTGGTGCACATGGCGCCGGGCGGTTTCAACCCATACAAGATCGGCGTCGAGCTGTTCAAGGACATCGAGCGCCGCTGGGACCGCGGCCAGCACGGCCCGGAGTGGGATCGCCTCGACGACCTGGGCGCCAAGAAGCGCCACGACGATGGCAGCATGGCCGGGCGGGACAAGATATTCCAGATCCGATCGATCTACAAC
>JBCCZQ010000038.1:0-29589 GCA_039187315.1 Planctomycetota bacterium
GCCTGAAAGACCACACCCACGGGCATGCAACCAGCCACACACCCGATCCGCCACGGCTACGCTGTGACACATCACGCCCTCGTAGCTCAGTCGGATAGAGCGGCGGTTTCCTAAACCGCAGGTCGCAGGTTCGATCCCTGCCGGGGGTGCTTGCTCTTTGCCGACAGACCCGCAACGCACGCTCGCCATGGTGGCACCGACCGCAACGACACAGCTAACGTCGCTGCCCCGCGAACCATCGACGAACCCAGCGCGCACGCCGCTACCAGTTGAAGCCGCTACCACTTGAAGTGGATCAGCGCCGTCACACGGTTATCCATGATGTCCGCGTTCACGTTCGTCAGCGAGAACCCATAGTTCACGCCCACCTCGACATTCGGCGTCAGCTTCAGCGCGACGCCCGCATCCGCCCAGATGACCGTCGAGCCCGAGACGTCCGCAGACCCCAGGTTCGCGTAATCGAGCCCGCCGACGGAGAAAGGCACTCGGTTGCCATCCGATACGTAATGCAAACCGTGGAGCCCGACGATCGGAGCCACACCGTCGATGACTTCGTACGCCGCCTGGCCCGACCACTGGATGACGTGGTTGCCATCGTCATCGTCGAGCGGCGCGCGCCAGGTCACGTTGCCCTGCAGCTGCGCTGCCTCGTACCCCTGAGCAAATGACACGAACGGGCTGATCTCTGCAACATTGCCCTGCAGCACACGATCGCTGCCGCTCTCAAGCATGTACCGCACGCCACCGGTAACGATCGTGTCGGTCTCTCGATTATCCAGGATCACATACTTCAGGCCCGCTGCGATGTCGTTCCACCCGTCGGCGTCCTGGAACGTCCCCGTATCGAGCAGCGAGAAGCCGTCCTTGGTCGCGATGAAGCCCAGCCGCTCCGTCAGGGCCACACGCACCTGCACCGCGAAGACCGTCAGGTCACCGCCCTGCAGCTGCGAGCCGCCCGCGAATTCGTGGTACAAAAACAGAGGCGACACACGCGTGTCGTTCACCGCACCCTCGAAGTAGAGCGGGTTCCCGACCGGCTTGTAAAAGTGATCCACACCCCGCTGGCCATCCAAGAACCCCTCCCATCCGATGTCAGAATCCTCCGGCGTCAGCCGCTCGTCCGACAGCAGATAGCTCCCACGCCCTTGGCCGACATCCGTGGCCAGATCGCCAGCTGACGTGTCGATCACCTCGTCTCCGGGTTGATCGGAAGCCGCCTCGACCGTATCAGCCGCGGGCCCTGTCGCGCTCGCCTGACCGAATGCCGTGCCCGTAACCAAAACCAGTGCGGCCGTCGTGAATTGAGAGATCCCGGTCGTCATCGCTGCGTCTCCTTCACGATTCCAGGAGCAAAACCCCGTTTTGAGCCACGCTAGGACGATCTTGGGACTAATTCAATAGATTCGTATATTTTTATAAAATCATCGGGACATAGTCATAAATACCGCTCATTCTACTATCAAAACTCCTCGCCATGCATCCCGCCGCGACCAGTAGACTCACGTCATGCTGATCATCCCGAAACCCACCATCACTGCCATCCTGCTCGCATGGGTCCTCACTGCATCCATCGCGCGGTCCCAGTCGGCAGACCTGATCGTCTTCGGCGACTCCTGGGGCAACCGGCTCGCTGCCCCGCTTCAGCAGACGCTGATCGAGCAGGGCTTCGGCGAGATACAGCTGCTCAATGCAGCGTTCGAGGGCGAACGAGCCGACGACATGGCTTCATCGAACCCCGCCTTCGGCCTGCCGTACATCGAAGCTACCCTGCTGGCCAACCCCGACGCTCGGCTCCTGCATCTGTCGATCGGAGGCAACGACCTCTTCGACGGCATCCTTTTCATTAACAACGATGCCATCGTCAACGCGCTGCTCAGCCGAGTCGTCAATGACACTGAGACCGTCGTCCGCGAGATGCTCCGTGTCCGTCCGGACGCCCAGATCTATCAGAGCGGCTACGACTTCCTCCGCCCCATACTCTTCTTCTCGCCAGCGCGGGTCAACGAGGTCCTGCTCCGGCTCGATGGCCGCCTGCTCGAACTCGCCGACACCATCCCAGGCTACACCTACGAGGGCTATTACGGCTTCGCTCAGCTGACCTTCGGCATACCCGAACTCGGCATCCCACCCGGCGACCCGTCCCTGCCCCGCACCGACCAGCCCAGCCCGGCCTCGACATTCGTTGACGAAATCCACTACACACCGGCCGTCTATGAAGTGTTCGCTGACGAGCTCTACGCCCGGTACTACGCCTCAAGACTCGCCGACCCCTGCCCAGCAGATGTCAATGACGACGGCACCGTCAACGATTCCGACTTCTTCGCATGGGTCACCGCCTTCCAGACGGGAGACCCCGCAGGCGACGTCAACCGCGACGGCCTCGTGACCGATTCGGACTTCTTCGCGTGGGTCGCGGTCTTCACAAGCGGCGGCTGCTGAAGCCGTTGCAGCCTCATAAAAACACACCCCGCCAGGAGCGGGGTGCATCGGAAACCGGAGAAGATCAAAGCCCGTGGCGATCAGCGGCGACGCCGGCGAGCCATCGCCAGACCACCCGCAGCAAGCAACGCAGCAGACGCCGGCGCAGGCACCACATCCACATCGATCGCGACCGTCTCGAGCGGCAGCCCACCGATCTGTGAAACCGTCAGCGCGAAGCTGTACTCGCCAAGAGCGTTCGGATCGAAGCTCCCGGCCGGGGCATCAAGCAGGTTCGGGATCGACGTTCCAAGGAACCCGAAGAGCAGGTTCTGCGATCCCTGGGTCACGGTCGCGTTCGGGTCGGACGACACAAGAATGCTGTTCGTGACGTTGATCCGACCAAGATCACCGATCGCTGTGTCCGCACCCGTGTCAAAGTCGTAGAACAGATCGATCTGATAGTCCGCCAACCGGGGCGAACTGCCCGAAGGGGCCTCGATCGAGATGTAGAAGTTGAAGTTCCACCTCGAACCCTCGGTGGTCGATTCAGCGTTGCCACCGAAGTTCGAGCCCGGGGTCGCAAAATAGGTCCCCGCACCGTCGTTCCCAAGAGCAGGGTTCGAGAAGCGCTGGGTCGCGCTCAACGCGATGGTGATCGTGTTCTGACCATCTACGAACTGCGTGCCCGCAGCGACCTCATCGTTCGGGATACCTGTCCCGCCGAAGGTCGCCTGAGGCAGCGGACCGAACGTGTCAAAGATCGGATCCGCCGAAGCGCCCGAGGCCATCGTCGCCGCAGCGACGCCCAAAAGAACATATGTGGATCGCATGGCTGTCTCTCTCTTTCAGCATGCCCAGGCTGAGCCCGGGTTTTCGTCACTGTCTTCCCTGAGCATGATAGGCTTCTGCTCGCTCGCAGGTGGCACTCGAAGCGCGACCTGCAACCGTTTTTTGCACACATCAACCGATCTCCGACGACAAAATTCTCTCGGAGATAATCCCTATCTTCATGCGTATCCATGATGTTGCATGGAGCCCCCTCCTGCCCACGACAGCGACCCCGCCGACGTCCAGCAGGCGTGCGAGGTGATCAGACGCATCGGCCGTGTGGACGGATCGCAACGCCTGCAACAGACTGTCCGGAAACATCACCCGTCAGCCTCCGCCCGAAGGCCTCACAGCGCTGGCCCATGGCTTGCCGAAAGACGCCGGTGAGCAGGCCTCGACAGCACAACACGAGCAACGGTCCCGTGCGCGCTGGCGGCGCAGCTGGGTTGCTGTCGATTGCCATGGTGCTGATCGGCTCCGGGCTCGCAGGATGCGCAACGAAGAACCTTGAGCGGCAGCGACCGCCCTACGCCGGAGATGCCGGCATGGGCTGGCAACTGGTCATGCCCTCAGGCCCCGCGATCGCCATGCTCGACGACAACGCCCCCGAACGCAGCCGCCGCAACGCCGCCTTCGGCACACCGCCCACAACGGGCGTCGCCGCCGCGCTCTACCCGCGCACCGACCGCCCCACCATCACCCGCACACGGCGTATCTTCTTAGACGATCGCCCCGATCGGCCCGTCTTCTTCCTTCCCGAACGACGCAAACGCTGAACCGTTCTGCGATCGAAGACTTCTCCCCCGCACACTTCTCTCAGACCGATACACTCCCAACGCGCCGGCGGAGCCGGCGTCTACGAACGACCAGACGCAGCAGGGAGGCCCCATGGACGCGTTCGAGATCCAGGGCGGGCGAAGGCTCGCCGGAACCGTCGGCATCAGCGGCTCGAAGAACGCCGCCCTCCCGCTCATGGCCGCGGCGCTGCTCACGACCGAACCCGTCCGCCTCGCCGGTGTCCCCAATCTCTCCGACATCCGCAACATGAAACGCCTGCTCGACACGCTCGGCTGCACCGCCGAGACCGTCGGGCCCAGCACCCTCTCTCTCCACACCATCGACACCGCCGAAAGCCACGCGACCTACGACATCGTCAAAACCATGCGCGCCTCAATCTGCGCGCTCGGCCCCATGCTCGCCGCCCGCGGCAAGGCACGCATCGCACTCCCAGGCGGCTGCGCCATCGGTCAGCGCCCCATCGACCTGCACCTCCGCGGCCTCGAAGCCCTCGGCGCCACATTCGAACTCGAGGGCGGCGACGTCATCGGACGTGTCCCAGGCGGACGCCTCGTCGGCGCCAACGTCTTCATGGGAGGCTCGTTCGGCTCGACCGTCCTTGGCACCGCCAACGTCCTGTGCGCCGCGGCCCTGGCCGAGGGCACCACTGTCATCGAGTCCGCAGCCTGCGAGCCCGAGATCGTGGACCTGGCCGACCTACTCACCGCCATGGGCGCCAGGATCACCGGCGCCGGCTCACCCCGGATCACCGTCGAGGGTGTCGAGCAACTCGGCGGGGCCGACCACCGCGTTATGCCGGACCGTGTCGAGGCCGGCACGCTCATGGTCGCCGCGGCCATCACCGCCGGCGAGCTCACGCTCGAAAACACACCGCTCGACGCGCTTATGGCCGCGACCGACCGGCTCGAAGCCATCGGCGTCGAGGTCGAGCACGTCGCGGGCACCTCGCAGCGCGCGACCGTCCGCGTCGCCGCCGGCCGGGTCTTGCAGCCCTGCCACATCACGACACAGCCACACCCGGGCTTCCCGACCGATCTTCAGGCCCAGTTCATGGCGCTGCTCACGCTCGCCGACGGCCACAGCGTGATCACAGAAAAGATCTTTCCAGAGCGGTTCCTGCACGTCGCCGAGATGACCCGCATGGGCGCCCAGCTGTTCAGGCAGGGCCCGACCGTGATCGTCAGCGGCGTGCGACGCCTTGTCGGCGCGCCCGTGATGGCCAGCGACCTGCGGGCCTCAGCCGGCCTCGTACTCGCCGCGCTCGCGGCCGACGGCACCAGCGTTATCAACCGCGTCTACCACCTCGACCGAGGCTACGAGAAGCTCGAAGAACGCCTCGCAGGCGTCGGCGCGCAGATCAAACGCATCGACGCCGACGGCGAATGAACCGATTCAGCGATTTACAGGCAGCAGCCGCACCCGTTGCCCGGCGTCTCGACCGCCGTGCAGCCGGTGTCGGCCTCGGTCTGCGAAACCGGGGCCGGGGTCAGCGAGATCGAGAACACCGCGAGACAGGCCACCATCACGAGCCGGACTGAGAGCATGGTCATCCCCTTCGCCGCCTGCGCCAATATGGCACACCTTCGGGCGGCATGAAAGTGATAATAAGTGTTTCTCAGTATCGGATCAAGGGCCCAACGCATCCGAATTCGGGCGGGCCTCGTGCCTTCAACGCGTAAGCTCAATCACGCACCATCCACACTCGACGCGTCGGCTTCAAGCTCATGAACGGCACGGGTCGCTGCCGTGGCCTCTTGGTCATCGATTTCTCGCCACACTCGGGACACCGCACGAACAGCTGACCCCGTTGCAGACTGGGCTGACCGCCGAGGTCGTGGTCGCATTTCCAGCACCGCCCACGACGCAGACGACCCTGCAGACTCTGCGGTCTGCAGGTCCACAAGTACGCCGCAAGAAAGATCGCTCCAGGGGGCAGCATCATAAAGAGCGCCGCACGAAACTGGGAAACCTCCCCGTTCACGGTCACCAGTTCAAGCGTGTCGATTCCCAGAGTCTCGAGAAAAAACGCGACAAGCCAGATCAAGGTGAAACCAGACATGATCACAAGAGAGCCGCTGATTGTGAGCATCAACTGACCGTAAGGGCAACGAGGGGGATGGAGCCAGAGCCGCTTCACTCCTCACCAAAGCCCGACGCCACGAGCTTCTTGAGCTCTTCCAGCGCCGCCTCGGCATCGTCGCCGTCGGCCGTGATCAGCAGGCTGGTGCCCTTGGTCGCCGCGAGCATCATGACCTCCATGATGCTCTTGCCATCGACATCGGTATCGCCGTTGCGCACGCGGATGATCGACGCGAAGGTCTGCGCCGTATCGACGAACGTCATCGCCGGCCTGGCGTGCAGGCCGAGACGGTTGACGATCGTGACGGTACATTCCTTCATGGGCATTGCTTCCCCACGAGCCTGCGGGCGCGATCACCCGCCGAGCGTCTGCCCGTCGGCGCTGACGAGAAGGGCGCGGACGTCCTCGACGCTCTCGGCCTGACGCAGCTGCCGACGGAAGATCTCCTTGCTGAGCTGCTTGAAGATCGCCTCCATCGCTTGCAGGTGCTCCTCGGGCCGGTCCTCGGGGCTGAGCAGCAGGAACACGCTGTAGACCGGCTGGCGATCGAGGGCGTTGAACTCGATGCCCTCCCGGCTGAGGCCGATGGCCGCGGCCATGCGCTCGACGCCGGTGTGCTTGACGTGCGGGACGGCGACGCCCCGGCCGAAGCCCGTCGAGCCCTTCTGCTCGCGATCGAGCACCCGCTTGATCAGGTCCTCACGGGTCGAGGCGGCCGTCGCGCCCGAGGACACCAGCACATCGACCATCTCCGCGACCACATCGTCACGCTGGGTCGACACCAACCCGGTCTGGATCGCGCCGTCCGGCACCAGATCGCTCAGCTTCATCGTCACAGAACTCCGTTGCCTTGGCCGGATGTGTGCAGCGCCGGCCGCGTCTTGCCCGGAACCGGGCGGTGCGATCGTCCGTCCGCTCAGCCCCGCGGGTGGTGCCCGCTGAGCTTGAGCTTCTCCTTGAAGTCCGTGAGCTGCCGGCTCACCTTCTGCACAGCTGCATCGATCGAGAGGTACAGGTCGTCGCCCCCGGCGGTCGAGACAAAGTCGTCGTGCTTCTCCACATCTACCGTGATCTCGGTCTCGAAATCCGGGTGGTGGCTGTGGTCGCGTGAGCGCAGGCGGACCGTGATCTGCTGGATGCCGTCGTAGTACCGCGTGAGCTTGTCCGCCTTCCCCTCGGCGTGCTCGCGGATCGCGTCGGTCACCTCCAAGCCCAGTCCGACCACATCGATCCGCATCCCCGGCCCCCATCTGCCCGACGCCCTCCGGACGCCGTTGTCCACCTCATGCGCCGGCGTCGGGCGAACGCCCCGTCGGCTGCACCACCGAGCAGTCTAGGACGCCGGCCGATCCGTGCTCGGACCATCGCGTTCGGAGCCCGCACCACCCGCTCCGGCCACGGAGGAGCCTTCGACCTGGTCCGGATCCCGGCCGGTTCCGTCCGCATCCGAGTCATCCGCGGCGCCACCCTCCTGCACAGGAACGACGTGAAGCTGCGGCACGCCCGTGACCGCGGGCATCTGGTGCTTCTCGGGCACGAGCACGCCAGCGGTCACCACAAACCGCAGCGCCTGCTCGATGGTCATGTCGACATCCACACACTCGTGCGCCTTGACGTTCACCGTGAAGCCCGTAAACGGTGTCGGGCTCGTCGGGACGAAGACGCACAGCACCTCGCTGCCCGCCTCGTCAGCGATCGGCTTGAGCGAGCTGGACGTCACAAGCCCAACAGTCCAGATCCCCTCCCGCGGGTACTGGATCAGCACCACGCGGCTGAACGCCATCTTCTGGTCGCCCATGATCAGGTCGACCACCTGTTTGACATGGGGGTAGACCTGCTTAAAGCCGGGAACGGCCTGGAGCAGCGTCTCAAGACGCGAGTACGACCATCGCCCAAGGAACGACCCGAGCAGCCGGCCCGACAGATACAGCAGCACGATCGCGATCACCAGGCCGGTCAGGTCCAGCACGCCGAATGCCCAGTTGTCCCAGATCGCGCTGAGCCGCTGCCGACGGATATTCCGGATGACGTTGTCGTCGCTGCCGTCGCGGAGGATCGGATTGTCCGTTTCGTCGCGGTACTCGGCGATCTCGACCTCGGTCACCTGGAACCACTCGGGCAGCAGGCTGGGCGAGACGACCCGCGGGTACACCTCGATGAACCCGAACCGGACACCCCGGTTGATCGGGTCCACAAGGTTCGCGAACAGGAAGCTAAACGCGTACCAGAGGATCGAGAGCGTCAGAATCGCCGGCAGGAGGACGGCCACACCTCGAACAAAAAAAGTCCGAAAATCGCCCAGGAATGTATGGCTGTCGTCGCGTCCCATCGTGCGTGCATCCCGAGCGGTGGCGAAGGGCACGCCTTTGGAGTTGCATCATCCGGCCCGACGCGGCGGCGGGGCTCTCCGGAGCGTGATCGCGGCAATGGGCCTGGCTGGACTCGAACCAGCGACCTCACCCTTATCAGGGGTGCGCTCTAACCAAGCTGAGCTACAAGCCCGAGGCGGAGCGAGTCTAGACCGGGTGCCGGATGAGTCAAACCCAAACAAGATCCTTGCCCAAGGTGCAGCGCGATTGAAATCCATCCGCGACGGCGCGCCTCCGATCCCGAAGCCCGAAAAGCCGGGAATGTCGTGAAACGGATCGGTGTTCGTCCGCGTAACCGTTCAAGGAGGTGGTATTGAGCTGCGCAACCATTGCATCGACGTCCGATCGCAGCGATGCCCCTGCTATAATTGTGACCGAAGCGATATCCGGGGCGGATGCGCCCCATTCGTTGAAGCTGAGACATAGACACGAGACAGGCACGCAGGACCACCGCGAGCGGCAATGGTTGCCGTATGCAGGTGCGATCCCGTGCCATGGAGGATGACGACATGACACGCGCTCTTTCCGTTGCAGCACTTCTCGCGTTCGCAGGGTCCGTTTCTGCCCAAGACCTGCTGTTCGTCAGCGATTTCACCGACGGCAGCGCCGACGAGGTCAACCTGCTCAACGTCGGGAACGGCACCGTTGACAACCTGATCACCTTCTCGCCCGGTGGTCAGGACACGCAGCGCTACGGCGGGCTTTCCCTGGGTCTCAACGGCTTCAATGGGGAGTTCTACATCCACAACAGCCCCACCCCTGCGCAGGACCCCACGGTCGCAGAGGTCTTCCGCATCGACGGGCTGCTCTCCGGCGCGCCCACCGTGTCGTCCTTCATCAGCAACGACAACTCGGTCCAGAACGTCACCGGCATGGCGGTGGATCCGTTCACCAACCAGCTGCTCATCTCGAACAACCCGCCTTCGACCCCGTCCCTGCCGAACTCGGAGGGCCTGCTCGGCTACGACCTGTCCAACACCGCCAACAACAGCCTGCTCCTTCCGCAGGACTCGTCCAGCCCGCGGCCTCGCTTCGAAGCCTTCGGCGGCGGTCTGGTCGCCGGGCAGAACCAGGGCGAATTCTTCTTCGGCACGGTGAACGGCGGCGCGGAATTCGACCCCAATCTCAACCCGGGCGACACGCGTCAAGCCTCGACCATCGGCCGCATCCAGTTCAACGACGCCGGCGACCCCACCAACAACTCGAGCGAGCTCATCTTCGACGGCTCGCCGAGCTTCACTGGATTGACCGAAACGCTGAGCCTCATCCGAGGCATCGATGTTCTTCCCAACGGCAACCTCGTCTTCGCCGAGGTTCGCTCGAACTCGATCTGGGAACTTGCTCTCGACAGCAATGGTGACTTCGCCGGGCTGACCCGCCTGCTCGACCTGACAGGCACCCCGGCTGATGAATTCCCGCAACGCGTTATTTACAACCAGTTCACAGGGGGGCTCAATTTCTCGGTCCGCGATCGCTCGACCGGCTTGGACAGCATCTTCGCCTCCGACATCGACGGCTCGAACCCCGTTGAACTCATCTCGGGTGTCCGCGCCGGCTCGCTGATCGCGATCCCCGCTCCGGGCTCGCTCGCGCTGCTCGGCCTCGGCGGCCTCGCCGCGGCCCGCCGCCGCCGCTAATCCGCTTCGGCGCACGCCGATAGGCTGATCCACTTCCGACCCGCGGCCTCCCGCGGGTTTTTTCGTGCGCCCCCTTGCCGCCCGCACACCCGATCTAGGATGCGGCGACCTGCTGGAGTGAACCCATGAACGATGTCGCAATCGGGCCTGTAGCGCAGATGATGAAGGACGGCTGCTGGGACCTGCACCAATCGGCCGAGAACGGAGCCGTCGCCAAGAAGATGATCTCGGGTGAGCTGAGCAAGGGCAGCTACGTCGAGCTTGCCAAGCAGATGTACCTGTTCAACCGCGCACTCGATCAGGCGATCATGCGTCATCGCGCGACCACGCCTGCTCTGCAGAACCTGATTGCCGACGAGCAGCTCCAAGCCCCCTACTACGAGCAGGACCTCGCGTACTTCGGAGAGCCGCTCGAGGGCCTAGTACCCTCGCCGGGCGTGGCCGAGGCGATCGCGCTCATCGAACGCATCGAGACCGAGCAGCCACGCAACCTGCTCGCGCTGCACTACGTCCGAGAGGGCGCCAACAACGGCAACCGATTCGTCGCCAAGAAGCTCATGCAGGTCTGGGACACCGGACCCGAAGGCTTCTCGCACCTCGACCCCTACGGCGAAGCCCAGCGGGCCAAGTGGGAGGCATTCAAAGCCGCACTCAACGAACAACCGTTCACAGCGGAACAGAAGCTCTCGCTGGTCGCGACGGGCCGATCGATGTTCGAGGCGGTCATGGCGATCCATAGAGACATCGAGGTCGTCAGCCCGGTGGGCTGAGCGTTGGAAAAGGGGCATACGCGATGACCAAGGACGAACTGATCGCTGAACTGAACAACGACCTCTCGCACGAGTACGGGGCCATCGTGCAGTACCTGACCTACGCCGCGAAGGTCAGCGGTCCATCGCGTCCGGAGCTCAAGGCCTTCTTCGAGGCAGAGATCCCGGACGAGACCGCGCACGCGCAGTACCTCGCGGGAAAGATCGCGGCGCTCGGGGGCGACCCGACAACCGAGGCCAAGCACGTACCCCCCGCCGACACACCCAAGGCGATGCTCGAGGCCGTGCTTGCCGCCGAGACAGATGCCCACGACCGCTACGCCAAGCGGTCTGAGCAGGCCGGCGAACTAGGCATGAAGGGCCTGCAGGTCCAGCTCGAGGACATGGCCCGCGACGAAAGCGAGCACCGGGACGAGACCGCCCGCATCCTCCGCCGCTGGGACGGCTGACCCCACGCTCGGCACGTTCCAGGGCGTGTTCTGTACCCGCTGCTAGCCCGCTGGCTTCTCCGCCGCGCGATCAGTGAGCGGGTGCTCATCGACAGGGCCTTCCGGGAAAGCCTCCTTGACCTGAGCATCGGTCATGAGCTCACGCTCGCTGTGCGCGACGATCGCCGCGACCATGCAGTCGCCCGTGACGTTGCAGCTCGTGCGGCACATGTCGATGATCCGATCGACGCCGAGGATCACCGCGATGCCCTCGAGCGGGATGCCGACCGACTCGAGCACGATGACGAGCATGACGATGCCCACGCCGGGCACGGCGGCGGTGCCGATCGATGCGAGCGTCGCTGTCATCACGATCGTCAACTGGTCAGCGAAACCAAGGTTCATGGCGTACATCTGCGCGATGAAGACGGCCGCAACGCCCTGATACAGAGCCGTGCCGTCCATGTTGATCGTCGCGCCGACGGGGATGACGAAGCTCGTGATGTCTTCCTTGACGCCCAGCCGCTTCTCGACGCACTCCATCGTCACCGGCATCGTGGCGCCCGAGCTCGACGAGCTGAAGGCCAAGAGCTGCGCGGGGCTGATCGCCTTGAAAAACCGTCTGTACGACACCGGCGTGAAGACGCGCAGCACGGCCGGATACACCGCGAACATCATGATCGCGAGCCCCAGGATCGCGGTCAGGCAGTAGACGACCAGCTGCCGGAGCACCTCGATGCCCAGATCGGCGATGACGATGACGATCAGCGCGAAGACGGCGTAGGGCGCGATCAGCAGCACCAGCTCGACGATCTTGATCGTGACCTTGGTCATACCGTCGAAGAACCGCATGACCGGGTCGGCGTCTTTCTTCGGTATCAGGGTGAGCGCGACGCCGATGAGCAGGCCCGTGACGACGACTTGGAGCGTGTTGCCCGCGGCCATCGCGCCGAACGGGTTGCGCGGGAAGATGTCCAGAAGGATGTCCCATGTCGATCGGGCTTTCTGGGCCTCGGCCGAGCCGATGCGGGTCTCGGCGTTGGCCTGCTCGGTCGCGGCGAGCTGGTCGCGCACCTCCTCGCTGAAGCCGGTGCCCGGGCCGATCACGTTGGCCGCGAGGAGGCCGATCGAGATCGCGACGGCAGTAGTTACGAGGTAGATCGCGATGGTCTTCGCGCCGATGCGGCCGACCTTCGCCGTGTCGTTCAGGCTCGCGACGCCCGCGGCGAGGCTGAACAGCACGATCGGCACGGCGATAAACCGCAGGCCGTTCATGAACAGATCGCCGAGGAAGTCCGTGCCGTTGCGCACGAAGACGGCGGTGTGGGCGATAAAGCTCGCCGACTCGTTCGGCATGCCCTCGGCCTTGGAATCCTTCTGAACCTGGCCGCCCTGGATGAAGGTCGAGGGCTCGCCGACGCCGAGCGCTGACCAGGTGGCATCGGTCCACACGAGATTGACGATCAGGCCCACGGCGATGCCGAGCACAAGACCGATGAGGATCTTCCAGTGCAGCGCCAGGCCGGTGCGCTTCGGCATGGATGGTCTCCAGATACGCGGGTGGGTTGCGGGCAGAGCCTATCGTTTCCGAGTGAGTGATGCGCACGGAGGACGCCCGGGGCGGTCGAGCGGCCGCCGTTACGACGCCTACCTCGTCCGCCGCAAGGCGCGGGCGGAGGCGAACGAGCTGCACATCCCCGATCGCGGTGACGAAGGGCCGGACCGCGGCGGGAGCCCTCGGTACACGCACCTGGGGCGAAAACGCTCTCGGAACGTCCGGCAGATCCTGGGCGCGTTCTGGCAGATCAGCCGGGGTCACCACCGGACCCTCATCGCGGCGCTGGCGACGCTCAGCGTCGCGACGGTCATCGGCATGGTCATGCCGGCGTCGACGAAGCTGGTCATGGACTACGTCTGGGCGGACACACCCGGGCCCGAGGCGCTGGCCGAGTTCGTCCCGCTGCCACGGCGGGCCGACGGCAGCGCCGACCGCATGGCGATGCTCTGGATCATCGGCGGGAGCATGGTCGTACTGACATCGGTCGCCGTGCTGATCGCGATGTGGGGCCGATGGCAGGCGACGCGCGTCACCAAACGCCTGCAGGTCTCGTTCCGTCGCCGGCTGTTCGAGCACGCGGTGCACCTGCCATTGGATCGGGTTCAGGCGATCAAATCGGGCGGCGTGGCTTCGATCCTGCGCGAAGACGCTGGCGGCGTGGGCGAGCTGGTGTTCAGCCTGATCTACAACCCGTGGCGCGCGATCACACAGGTCGCGGTCACGCTGGTGATCCTCGCGGCCGTCGAGTGGACGATGCTGGTCGGCGCACTGCTGGCCGTGCCTGTGATCTGGATCACGCACCGGACGTGGATCGGACGGATCCGGCCGATCTACCGGGACGTCCGGGGCTCCAGAACCGCGATCGACGGGCACTCGACCGAAGTGTTCGGCGGGATGCGCATCGTCCGTGGCTTCAACCGGTGGCAGGGGGAGAGCCAGCGGTTCATCGGCGAGAACCACTACATGACGCGGCAGGAGATCCTTGCCTGGTGGTGGTCGAGGTCGGTCGAGATCGCCTGGGCGCTCTTGATCCCTGTCGCATCGACGGCGGTGCTGGTGTACGGCGGGTCGCGTGTGATCTCCGGTGATCTGACCCCGGGCGATGTCATCATGTTCGTGACGTACGTCGTGATGCTGCTCGGCCCGCTCGAGGCGCTCGCCGGCAGCGCGACGCAGATGCAGAACAACCTCAGCGCGCTGGACAAGACCCTCGACCTGCTCGACGAGCCGCTCGAATTCGAGAAGCCCAACTTGAAGAAGCCCAACTTGGAGAACCAGCCAGTGGCTGACGGCAGCGACGGGATCAAGCTGTCGCGTGCCGCAGCTCAAGGCGAGATATCGCTCCAGAGCGTCACGTTCGCGTACCCCACCCGCGAGGACACGCCTCGTGATCCGGTGATCGTCGATATGACCCTGACGATCCGGTCGGGTGAGACGATCGCGCTGGTCGGGCCGTCGGGCGCGGGCAAGACAACGCTGTGCAACCTGATCGCGCGGTTCTACGACCCGGATGCGGGTGTGATCCGCTTCGATGGTCACGACCTGCGTGAGGTCGCCGTCGACAGCTACCGGCGGATGCTGGGCATCGTTGAACAGGATGTGTTCCTCTTCGACGGCACGATCGCCGAGAACATCGCGTACGCCAAGCGCGAAGCCACCGAGGCGGACGTCATGCGCGCCGCGCAGCTGGCCAACGCAGATGCGTTCATCCGCGAGACCGAGCAAGGCTACCGCACCCTGATCGGCGAGCGGGGCGTGCGTCTCTCGGGCGGTCAGAAGCAGCGGCTCGCCCTCGCGCGGGCAATCCTGGCCGACCCGGCGCTCTTGATTCTCGACGAGGCAACCAGCAACCTCGATTCCCGCTCCGAGGCGATGATCCAGCGTTCGCTGGCGGAACTGATGAAGGACCGGACCAGCATCGTCATCGCGCACCGGCTGAGCACGATCCGCCATGCCGACAGGATCGCGGTGCTCGAGAAGGGCCGGCTGATCGAGCTGGGCACACACGAGGAGCTGCTGGCCAAGGACGGGCTCTACGCCGCGTATCTTAAGATGCAGCTCGATCCGGACAACAACCAGGGCGTCGAACTCCTGAGCTGATCGCCCACGCTGCGCCGGTCAGCGCCCCACTCGGCCGGTCAGCCCGCTGGCCTTGATCGTCACGCCCTTGAGCTGGCTGGACAGCTGCTCGCGGTTGGGCGAGTAGTCCATCGCGGTCTGCATCTCGACAGCCTCGGCTTCGACAAGCTCTGCGAGCGAGTCGTTAAACGTGCGCATGCCGTCGGCCTTGCTCGAGGCGATGACCTGGGGCAGGTCGCTGTCGCGGTCTTCGCGGATCAACTCCCGGACGGGCGCATTGACGCGGAGGACCTCGGTCGCCGGCACCACCGACGTATCGTACCCCTCGATCGCGGGCAGGAGCCTCTGGGCGCAGATCGCACGGAGGCTGTTCGACAGGCTGTTGCGGATGAACCCGCGTTCTTCGGGCGGGAAGAACTCGAGGATGCGGCCGAAAGCCTGCTTCGTGTCGGCGGTGTGAAGCGTCGCGAAGACAAGATGGCCCGTCTCGGCGGCCTGGATCGCGGCGAGCAGGGTTTCTCGGTCGCGCATCTCGCCGATGAAGATCACATCGGGGTCCTGCCGCACGACGTAGCGCATCGCGGTCGGGAAGTTGTCCACATCGATGCCGACCTCGCGCTGGCTGACGATGCTCTTGGCCGGAGTGAAGCGGAATTCGACGGGGTCTTCGATGGTGATGATGTTGACGCCGCGCGTCTGGTTGACATGCTCGATCATGGCCGCCAGCGTCGTCGACTTGCCCGAACCCGTGACGCCGCAGACGACCACCAGCCCTTCGTAGGAGGCATCAACGATGTCCGAGTAGACCTTGGGCAGGTGCAGGCTCTTGTAGCTCGGGATCTCAGCCTTCACACGGCGGATCGCGGCGTGCGTATGCCCGCCCGATCGGAACATGTTGATGCGGAACCGGTCGCCGTCGGGTAGGTGCGAGGCGAAATCCAGGTTGCCGGTCGCCTCGAAGCTGGCCTTGGAGGCATCGGGCACGATCGGATCGAGCAGGTGGTCGGCTTCCTGCTCGGTCAGCGGATCGCCGTCGACATGCTTGAGCTTCCCGCCGACGCGATAGGTCGGCTTGAGCCCGACCTTGATGTGCAGGTCGCTGGCGTCGAGCGGCCGCATCGCCGCGAGCAGCCGGTGGATCGAGTAACTCATCGCGCCCCTCCTGCCCGGCCGGCTGACAAACGGCCGTTCGGGAGGATCGTAGGAATCTGCAGAGAAGGCCGAGCGCACGCCGGGGATCATCGCAGCTCTGCGGCAGAACGACCCGAGGCTGCGGTGCTGCTCGCTTCGCAGACGCGCCGACGAATAGGGCCACAGGGACTTGAACCCCGACTAACAGAATCAGAATCTGTCGTGCTACCGATTACACTATGGCCCCGGCAGGGGTCATTGTCGGCACGCCAAAGCCCGCAGGCAAGCTCGGACGGGCAAGTGCGTGGTCGGCGCTGGGCCGAGGCTCAGGCCGCGTTCGTGCGGGTGACGATTGTGACCGCTTTCATCACGTCTCGGCAGACGGGCAGCATGCGATCAAGCTGGGTGAGCTTGAACATCTCCTCAAGGCCGCAGCTGGCGTTGACCACGGCGACGCGGCCGCCGAGCATCCCGAGGCGGTTGTTGAGGAAGACCATCATGCCGAGCGCGGTCGAGTCCATCAGCTCGACGTTCTGGAGGTCGAGGATCACGTGGACTCCCTCGCCGCGCTGCTCGAGCTCGTCGAGGACCGTCTCGACCAGATCGGCAGCATCGGGACCCCACAGGTGGTCATCGATGATCGTCGCGATCAGGGCCGTTTCGATCAGGTCGAAGCTGGCCATCTCGGGGCGGACACGCGGGGCCTGCTCAAAGGCTCCGGGTGTGGGTCCTGGCGCCGGACGCGGCGCGGCTTTCTTGGCGGGGGTCTGGTCGCCGCTGAACAGCCGCATGAGCTTGTCGAACATCGCGCGTCCTCCGAGCCCATCGGGATGGGGCTCTGTCGGTGGGTTCAGGGGGAGACCTACCAGCCGGCCTCGCCCTCGGAACCGGTCTTCCGGAGCGGCTTGGCCCTGCCGAAGGGGCTCGGGGCCCGAGGCGAAGCCCGCTTGGGTCCGACCGGTGGCGGCGAAGCCTCGGTTGGCTGGCGGTGCGTCGAGCCGTTGCTGGAGGCGTGTCCGGAGCCGCTGGCGGCGCTGGTCCCAGGACGCTCGGGCGCGTTCGTGTCGGCGGCTGCCCGATGGCCCTCGGAGCCGATGGCGGGCTCGGGCTCGTCGCCGTGCAGCCGACGCTGGCGGGCCTCGTCGATCGAGCGGTCGAGCCGGCCGAGGATGGACCGGACCTGATTGATGGTTCGTTGCGATGTGGCCATGGTGTGTGCTCCGCCGGGCGTATCGGGCGGGACGGGGGGCGGCTGAGGCGAGCGATCCTCGGCCGCCGGAGCCAGGCTTGAAGCGGTGCCGGTTGTGCCGGCTGGGTCAGCATCGGTCCGGGTAGAGACCGAGGCCGATGCCCGGAGCCGAGGCGGGCCGGGTGGATACAGTCCCCGGTTCGCGGGCCGGATGGACGGCACGTGATGGTGCACGCCGGGCGGAGGTCGAGCCATGTCGATCCAGAGCGCGATCACCCCGCTGGGCGGTGGCAGCGGCGGTCCCACCGGATCAGGGGCGGGTCCCGGTCTGGGGCAGGGTGTCGGGCTGGACCCGATGCGGACCCAGGGGGTGCGCGAACTCTTCTGGCAGAACGTCATCCGCGAGATGCTGACATCGCTCTCGACCGCCGCGATGGCCCGGGAAGCACAGGTAGCCGCAGCGCAGCGCCGGGAGATGACCAGCCGAGTCGACACGCCGGAGGGCCCTGTCTCAGAAGTCACGATCCGCGAGCCGGTGCCGGAGGACACGCTGTTCGACGGCCGGCTTGCGGTGATGACCACAAGCGGGACGCGCATTCCGATCGGGGGCGTCACGCCGCTGTTCGCGTGCGGCATCGATACGAGCAGCCATGAGCGCTCGCTCTCGATGGCGGTCGAATGCTCGGTCTTTCAGATCCGCACGCCGACCGGTGAGATGTACACGCTGCCGCTGCACGAGATCCGGGGCTTCCACGCGCTGACGCCCGAGCTGGTCGACACCCTGCGTGCGCAGGCGGGCGTCGGCAGGATCGAGCAGCCCGACGAGCCCTTCGGTTTTGCCGCCTTTACGAGCTTGGCCCGTGAGGCCGAGGCGCACGTCAGCACCGAGAACGGGTCCGGACCCGCGTAGGACGTGAAACGGACGCACAGATCCGCTCGGTGATTTCTGCCGGATGCGGTGCGCTACGCTTCTGGCCGGTGGGGTTCCCCGCTGGAGTCACCGATGGGTCGAGTGCTGGTCGCCATACCGGTTTACAACGAACAGAAGCACGTCGCTCGTGTGCTTGAGCGGCTGCGCGAGCACCACGCCGACGATGTGCTGGTGATCGACGACGGCTCGACCGACGCGACGCCGCAGCTGCTCGCGACGTTTCCTGTGGAGGTCATCCGGCACTCGAAGAACCGAGGCTACGGGCGGAGCATGCAGGATGCGTTCCGCTGGGCCGCGGTGGATGGTTTCGACTGGGTGATCACGATGGACTGCGACGAGCAGCACGAGCCGGAGTCGATCCCGGCCTTCATCGAGGCGATCGATCAGGGCGATGCGGATGTCGTGAGCGGTTCGCGCTACCTGCTGAGGCCGTCGCAGCAGGAGGCCGAGGGCAGCCCGCCGCCAGACCGCCGGGCGATCAACGGGTTGATCACCGAGGAGCTCAACGAGCGTCTGGGCATGGGCCTGACCGATGCGTTCTGCGGGTTCAAGGCCTACCGAACCGCGGCCGTCACACGGCTGTCGCTGCGCGAGGACGGGTACGCGTTCCCGATGCAGTTCTGGGTGCAGGCGGCGGCTGAGGGGCTGCGTGTGCGCGAGATCCCGATCAAGCTGATCTACAACGACCTATCACGCAGCTTCGGCGGCCCGTTGGACGATCGCTCCATCCGGCTCGCGCACTACCGGCGTGTCCTGCATTGCGAGCTTGATCGGTGCGCCGATCGGCTGCCCGCCGCCGCGGTCGAAGGGGCCGAGGCTGGCTGCCAAGGGTCGTGAGCGCAGCGGTGGCCATCGACGATGACACGGTGGCGCTGTTGCCCGACTCGTCTACGTGGGCTTCGTTGGTCGCCGACCCGCAGCGTGACCAACGCTGCGCCGCGGTGCGGGCCCAGCTCGGACTTCCGACCGATCGGCCGATCGTCATGGCCGGGCACCAAGGGCAGTTCTGGCACGCGGGGATCGCCGTCAAGGCATATGCGGCCGAGGCTCTTGCCGAACGCATCGGGGGGATCACGGCGTGGCTTGTTGTGGACACCGATCGCAACGAACCATTTGAGATCGTGCTGCCAGCGGTGGACGCCGAGGGCCGGCTCGAACGCCGAACGCTCAGGCTCGCGGACAATCCGGCCGAGCGCGCCCGGCCCGCCATGGAACCGGCGCGTGCGCCCACACCCGTCGGAACGCTCGCGGCCTCGCTGCCGAGCGGTGCGTGGCGTACCCGCTTGGCCGCGATGTCGGATCGGCTCGCTTCGTGGTCTTCGCTCGACTGCGCAGGATCGCAGGCGACTCTCGCGGCGTTGTCGCTGCTGCCCTGCGAGGCAGGCGCTGGACCGACGATGCCGAGGATCGTGCGGGCCTCGCAGCTGGCGGGCACGGACGTCTTCCGCGGTCTCGTCGGGGCGTTCGGGGGCGATGCGGCGCGGCCTGTGTCGAGCTACAACGCCGCGGTCCGCGCGGTGCCGGGCTCCGGGCTCCGCGAGCTAGGGTTGCTGGATGGATTGCAGGAGCTTCCGTTCTGGTCCGCGCCGGAGGAAGGTCTGTGGTCGCCGGCGACTTCGGCCACGGTGGCGGCGGGCGTGCGGCTGATGCCGAGGGCGCTCGCGCTGACCGGACTGGTCCGTGCGTTCGCGTGCGATGTGTTCATCCACGGCACCGGCGGGGCAGCCTACGAGCCGGTCAACGACCGCTGGCTGCCGGACCTGCTGGGCTCTGGGCTCGCGCCGTTTGTGACCGCAACCGCAACGCTCCGGCTCCGGTTCGAGGACGGCGGTGTCCCGAGCGCGGAGGATGTCGCGCGGTCGAAGTGGCTCGCGCACCGGGCGCGGCACCAGCCTGGCCTGCTGGACGATCACGAAGCCCAGCGTGCCCGAGAAACACTGGTTGCTCGCATCCGGGAGGCACCTGTGCGAAGCGATGCCCGAGCCGAGCTGTTCGCCGAGCTGCACCGTGTGCTCGCAACCGCCCGCTCGGCGCGCAGCGACCGGCTCCGTGAGATCGATCGCGAGGCCGCGGCGCTCGTCCGGCGCGCCTCGGAACGCTTGGTGCGCGAAGACCGGACGTATCCCGCAGCGCTGCACGACCCGGAGGATCTGTTGCATCTGCGTAGAGCCGTGCGGGCGGCGATACTGGGAGATGGGACGTGAAGGCCTGGTGCTGCTTGCTGCTCGTGATGGCCTGCGTTGCCACAGGCTGCTCTGAGCAGGGACCACAGACGCGCGAGGACGATCCTGGGAACACCGGGTACCGGATCGTGTCGCTGTCACCCGCGGCCACGGTGATGCTCCGCGATATGGGCCACGGCGGGTCCATCGTGGGCCGGCACGGCTGGGACGCGATCGCCGACCCCGGCGTGCGGGTGGTGGGCGACCAGACGGGCCTGGACTACGAAGCCTTGCTGGGTGTTGCGCCGACCCACGTCGTGCTCGAGTGGGGCTCGCGCGACCCGCCACCGAGGCTGCTCGATCTGGCGGCGCAGCGCGGCTTTGGTATCGTGCACTTCCGGACGCTGACGCTCGGCGATCTGGCAGCGTCGGCGGCGCTGCTCCGCGACACCTTCGGCGGGCCCGAGGCCGACGACGTGGTGAACACCGTCATCTCGCTCCGCGAAACACCCGAGGGTGCTTCCGCGCAGCGCCGCTCGTTGGGGCGCGTGCTGCTGGTTGTTGCGTCGTCGCCTGCGGTCGATTGCCTCGGGCCGGGCTCGGCGCATCACCAGATCCTGGAAGCCGCGGGGTTTGATGCCTCGCTCGAGGAGGGCGGGCCGTGGATGACGCTCGGCGCCGAGGACATCGCCAGGCTCGACCCGGACGCGATCGTCTTCGTGCAGCCCCGCGAGGGCGGTTCTTCGCCCACGATCGAACAGCGGCTCGGGCCGCTGGCATCGCTGGACATCGCCGCGGTCAGGCACAGTCGCGTTGTGGTCATCGATGACCCGCTAAGCCTGATACCCAGCTCAAGCCTGGCGCGCTTCCGAAGCGCGCTCGAGCGGGGGCTGGATGCGCTCGGCCCGCTACCATCGCCGCGTGACGACGAACCACAATACATCGAACCAGGAAACGACAAACCAGGGCCGCGCTGACTCCGAGGCGATGATCGATCCTGTGGCGCTGCTGTCCGAACGCGTGTCGGAGGCGATCCGCGCGGCGTTCGGCGACCGGCTCGACGCCGCGCTCGCCGACCCGCTGATCGCGCCGAGCAAGCAGCAGGCGCTCGGCGACTACCAGTCCAACGCCGCGATGCCCCTGGCCAAGCGCCTCGGTATGAAGCCCCGCGATGTCGCGTCGGCGATCGTGGATCGGCTCGATCTTGGGGCGATTGCCGAGCCGCTAGACGAGTCTTCGATCGCCGGGCCGGGCTTCATCAATTTCCGACTACGGGCCGATGCGCTCGCGTCGATGATCGTGTCGATGGACACCCCGAGGCTCGGGCTCGCGAGCCCGGCGCCCGAGACCATCGTCGTGGACCTATGCGGCGTCAACCTTGCGAAGCAGATGCATGTCGGCCACCTGCGTGCGACGGTCATCGGCGACGCGTTCGCACGAACGCTCGAAAAGCTCGGGCACCGCGTGATCCGTCAGAACCATGTCGGCGACTGGGGGCTGCCGATCGCGATGGTCGCGGCGCGGCTGCGCTCGGAGGCAGCGGCAGGCCGCATCGATATGGACCGGCTGACGCTCGATGACCTCGACCGGCTGTACCGCTCGGCGAAGCTGGACGCAACGGCCGATCACCGCGGGCTCGCGGCGGTTCGACGGTTCGACCTGGGCCCAAAAGCAGAAGCCGAGCTGGAAGAGCAGGTCGCGGGCGCCGAGGCGGCGATTGCCGAAGCGAAGGCGGAACTCGTGCGGCTCCAGTCGGGCGACACGGACGCCGTCGCGGTGTGGCAACGGCTGTTCGATGTGACGATGTCGGCCTGCCTGGAGACATGCCGGCGGCTCGGCGCGAATGTGACGCAGGAGTCGACCGCGGGCGAGTCGAGTTACCGCGACGAGCTGGCGGGGATCGTCGATGCGGTGATCGCGGCTGGGATCGCCGAGGAGGACGACGGCGCGCTGATCGTCCGCAACGAGGGGCTCGAGCCGACGCTGATCCGAAAGAGCGACGGCGGATTCCTGTACGCGACAACCGATCTGGCGGGCATCCGCCGGCGCGTGCAAGAGATCGGCGCCGACCGCGTGATCTACTGCGTAGACGCACGCCAGGCGCTCCACTTTAAGCAGGTCTTCGAGACCGCGCGCCGGGCGGGCTTCGCCACCCGCAACGGAGATACGGCCGGGCTCGAGCACGCGCCGTTCGGCATGGTGCTCGGCGAGGACGGCCGGCCCTTCAAGACCCGCTCCGGTGAGAACGTCAAGCTTGCAGACGTCATCAACGAGGCGGTCCAGCGAGCGGGCGCGATCGTCGAGGCAAAAAACCCAGAGCTGGCTGGTGCCGAGCGCGGCGAGGTGGCGCAGGCGGTCGCGATCGCGGCGCTCAAGTACGCCGATCTCTCCAGCGAGCGTATCAAGGATTATGTGTTCAGCTACGACCGCATGCTGGCGTTCGAGGGCAACACCGGGCCGTACCTGCTGTACGCCTACGTACGGATCCGGAGCATCTTCCGCAAGGCCGCGGAGCAGTCGCTGGCCGATGGGGCGGACGCGGCGGGCTTGCTGATCGCCGACCCCGCGGAGAAGCAGCTTGCGCTGTCGCTGCTGCGGTATCCATCCACGATCGAAGCCGTGGCCGCGTCGCTCGAGCCGCACCGGCTCTGCGGGTACCTCTACGAGCTCGCAGGGGCGTTCAGCTCATTCTTCGAGGCGTGCCCGGTGCTGAGGGCGCCGGACGACGCGACGCGGCTGAGCCGACTGCGGCTGTGCGGGCTGACGTCACGCGTCCTCGCGGACGGCCTGGACGCGCTCGGTATCCCGGTCGTCGAACGCATGTGAGCGGGCCTCGCGGAGCCGCTCGATCGCCTCGGCGAGCGCCTCTCCAGGGTCCGATTCCTGCGCCTGGGCGCGCATCGAGCTTGCAGCGGCCTCGGTTTCCCTCCTGAGTTCCCGGACGAGCTTGCGCACCCGGTCGGTCGCGCCGGCGCTGCGCTCGGCGAGCTTGCGGACCTCGTCTGCAACGACGGCGAAGCCTCGGCCGTGCTCGCCGGCGCGGGCGGCCTCGATCGAGGCGTTGAGAGCGAGCAGGTTGGTCTGGTCCGCAATGGCATCGATCTCATCGACGACCGGCGCGATCGCGTTGCTGCGTTCGACCAACGAACCGGCGAGCGCATCGGCAGAGGCCGAGGTATCCAGCACCTCGGCCCGGTCCGTTTCGACCTGCTCCGCTGTAGCTATCTCGAGGATGGCATCAACAGCATCGCGAAGGACGCCGAAGCGTTGTGTCTCGATCTCGCCATCGCATTCGGGAACCGGTGCGAACCGGGGTGTGTCCTCCGGGAAGGGAGCCGACAGTGGCTCGGCGTCTTGCCCACGAGGCTCGGGCACGCCGCGCGCGCCGAGCGGCTCGTGGATGAGTTCGTTTGTGTCGGTGTTTGTCGGCGACCACGCGGGCGTCATCGAGCCGCCGTTCGCTCCGACCTCCCGGAGGTGGTCGGCATGATCACGGAGCCACTGCGCGGGGGAAGACACGGGCGGCTCCGGCTCGTTGTCTCCAGGCTCGGACTCGGTCGCAGCGGCGGCCTCAGGTCCGGGAGACTCGACTGCTTCGTCGGGCGCGACTTGCTCGCTGGTCGAAGCCATGCCTTGTTCAGGCCTCTTCCTGAGGAGCAAAAACACGCCCAGGGTCAGGATCGCGGCCCCCCCTACCACCCAAGGCCAGAGCCGCGTATTGGCATCTGCGGCGTTCAAGCTCTCTGAGTGCTCAGGCAGTTGGGCCGACCCGACCGGTCGAGGCGTTCTCGGTGTAACCGGGGGATAGCCCGGCTCCGGATGGGCCTGTTGCTGTGCTTGTCGCTGAATCGCTTGCTGAGCCTGTGGTACGGGCTTATGCGGGGCTTCCTGGCCAACCGGCTGATCAATCTGTTGGTCAATCTGCTGGTCAATCTCTTGCTCGAACTGTTCCTCGATCTGTAGCCGAGCGTGTCGCTGAGGCGGTTCGGCGGTTCGTGGCTCGTTCCGCTTTGCGGGACGCACGGCTGCAGGAGCCTGCTCGACCGGAGCGGATACGTGCTTGGGCGCTTGCGCAGAGCCCGCCTGTGCTGGCCGAACGTGCGCGAGGTCCGGTTTCGCAGCGCGCATGATCTCCGGAGAGGCCGTGGGCGCTGCATGCTCATGCCGCGCGCTCGGCGGTCGTACCGGTTCGCTCCGGAGCGTCTCGGCTTCGGCGCGTTGGACGGTGGCTGCAAGCCGCAGCTGCGCACGGCTGCGCTCGGAGGCCGCATCCTCTGCGAATCGTGCCGCCTGGGCTCGGGCGCGATGGCGTGTGGATGCTGACGCCGAGGACCAGGTCGAAGATGCATCGATCGCTTCGATCACGGCGCGTTCAAGCGGTTCAGTCGCGAGCGGTTCCGGCCATGCATCCATCACGCGGGAGAGACGGGCGAGACGCTCGCTGCGCGCGAGATCGCGGTCCGCCAAGGCGCGGTCGACCTCGGCAGCGATCTGCCATGCAAGCCGCTCGAGCCGTCGCGTATCGTCGAAGTCGTCCAGCGCGGCCTTGAAGGCAGACCAGGGCGTCTGGCTTTCCGCCTGGGACTGCGTCGTTGGAGGCGACAGGTCCTCCGGCTGAAGCACCCATCCGGCTGCCGACGCTGGGTGCAGCGACGCGACCAGCCCAACGAGCACTGAAGCGGCGGCGGCCCTCGGAGGCAAGGCGCGGGGCGTGGCTCGGCTATCCGGCACAGAGGGTTGAAGGCAGCAAGCGGTCACGGCCGGGTTATCGGCCAGTCGGGTCGCGGAGTTCAGGGCGGGCAGGCAGCCGGCCTCGATATGGCCAGACGAGCACTCGGTGGCGGGGCAGCCCAAAAGGAAAACGGGCCGGCCCTTTCAAGGACCGGCCCGCGTGGATTGCATGCGATCTGGCTCGCCTGGTTGGCTGTGGGGTCAGAAGCTCATCTGAAGCTGGGAAGCCAAGATGAACTGGGTCCCTTCGGAATCCTCGCGGAGGCCGATGCTGACGATGTCTTCGGAGATCAGGCCGCCGGCGTTGGTCGTCTCTTCGATAACAAGCGCGATACCTGTCGAGAGCTTGATGTTGTCGCTGGCCTCAAACGGGTAGTGGTTGACGCCGAGCATGACAGTGTTCACCGGATCAACATCCAGGCCGCGGTCATCATCGGCCGAGAAGCAGTCCCACGAACCGAAGAGCTCGGTCTGGTTGGTCACGAAGAAACCACCCGCGAGCGAGAAGCCGATGTCGACGTATTCATCGGGCGCGCCGTCGTCATCGACATAGCGGCCGATGAACTGGCCGAGGAAGCTGTAGCCCTCGCTGCTGTCATAGAAGCCGTCGGCACCGAACTGGAACCAGCGGACGTCGTCGACGCCGGGCATGTTGGGTTCCTGCTCGAGGTGGCCGAAGAATCCGATGACGGCTCGGTCTTCTCCGCCGGGCATCGAGTTGGTGCCGGAGCTGAGGCTGCCGACCGTGCCGAGCAGCGCGATATCACCACGGACGGTGACGGCCCAATCGCCGTCGTTTTCATCTGTGAAGCCGGTGTTGGCCGCGCCGGCACCATCGCTGAACTGACCGGTGATGAGGTACGTATCCTGCTGGTTGCGGTATTCGACGCCGACAAACTGGGAGCGGTCGAGCGTGAGCAGTGCGTCGAGCGTGGTCGACTCGATGAGCTGCGTCTGGTTATCAGCGATGAGCGACTCGCGGTTGCCGGCGAGCTTGCCCTGGCCTGCGACGGCCGTGAAGCCGTTGCCGAAATCGTGCTTGATGTAGGCATCGAGCAGCTTGCCCATGCCGGTGTTGCTGCTGCTGGTGACGCCCATGGTGGGGCCGAACTTGTCGGCATCGAAGCCGAACTCGATGACGTAGGTAGTATCGGGGTTGATGATGTTGCCGTTGAGGTAGAGCCGTGCGCGAGCGACCGAGAAGCCGGAATCGAAGTCGTCTCCGTTGTCATCGTCGCGGAAGTTCGCGGTGTATCGGAACTGGGTGTAGGCGTTGAAGTTGAGTGTGTAGTTGCCGTCCTCGGAGGCGAAGCCGAAGTTGGAGTCTCCGTTGCCGGGTCCGAGGAGCGAGGTACGCTGCTCGGCATCGGCGAGGAGTTCAGCGGCGTAGCCGCGCGTCTCATCGAGCGAACGGTCCGTCTGCGCTTGGAGCGCGCCGGCCGTAGCCGCGGCGCCCGAGGCCACCACGATTGCGATCTTCTTATTCATGCCTTGCCCTTCCTCAGTACGGTCGCGGGATGCGACGCTCGAGACACACGCCGTTTCGGCTCGCTCGCGAGCGGCGCACCGCCGCCCTGACGAGTCACTCAACGGACAGCCGGGCAGTTCCACTTGAGATTCTTGCCGGGGGGAGGTCAGATCAGCGAAGACGCGGGTGCGGCGGAGCCGAGCGCTCACGCAAGATCGGAAGCCCCCAGGCAGGACCCTGCCCGATTCGGAGACATGCCACACGCCCACGGGCGCCAGCGGCACACGATGCAGATCCGCCGGCGCTCCGCCGACGGGATGTCGGATCCTCCGATGATCTCCGGCCCTCCGGACCGGAACGTGCGGGCCCGGCGCGGCCTGAACCGACGCCGGGGGTGGCCGAAAGGAACGCATGGCACACCGCGGACACGATAGTCTTCGGTTATCGGGTGAAGCCCAGTGCAGTTTCCGCGCCACAAGAACAAGTGACTCAAAAATAAACCGAACAAAATCGCCCTTCTCCGCTCGAGCCTGCCCCAAGCAACGTAAAGAGAGTGCGAAGAATCCCCGCAAGCCGCTATCCCGCACGGCAGTCGGTGCAGGCCTGCTCTAGGCTCGCAGCGATCGCCGGCGTGCACTGGTTTTCGCCGAAGACTCGGGCCGGGTGCCGGCTCGCTGGGGCCCATCGCGACGGTGCTGCCCGTATGAGGCCGGAGCCGGGTTGTGTCCCGATCGTGGGGGGACGATGGCTGAGCAGCGGTACATCCTGGTCGTCGAGGACGAGCGGGACCTCGCGGAACTGCTGCGGTACAACCTCAATGTTGGGGGGTACGAGGCCGAGGTCGCACGCGACGGCCGGGAAGCGCTCGAGAAGGTCGCCCAGCGCCGGCCCGATCTGATCATCCTCGATGTGATGATCCCTGTCCACGATGGTCTGACGGTCGCTAGGCAGCTTCGGCGTGACGACCAGACATCCACAATCCCGATCATCATGCTGACCGCCAAGGCGGGCGATTCCGATCAGGTGGCCGGGCTGAAATCCGGTGCGGATGACTACGTAACAAAGCCGTTCAGCGTCCCCGTCTTGCTGGCGAGGGTCGAAGCCGTGCTCCGCCGGCTCGGAACCTCAGCCGAGACCACAAGCATCCACACCGTCGGGCCTGTTGAGCTCGACACGGATCGGCACGAGGTGCGGCTGGATGGAGATCTGATCCGGCTGACGCTGACCGAATTCCGGTTGCTCTCGGTGCTGGTCGCTTCACCCGGCCGCGTGCTGACACGCCAGAGCCTGATCTCGCGGGCGATTGGACCTGGGATCACGGTGACCGAGCGCACCGTCGACGTCCATATTGCTGCGATCCGGAAGAAGCTCGCAGATGCCGGCGGCATGATCAAGACTGTCCGAGGTGTCGGCTACAGGATCAATGAGCGGGAATAGCCCGCTTCAACACGGGCACTTCCATTCCGCTGCAGGCGGCGAGTACGATACGTTATGCGCTTCCCGCTGACCATCCGCGGCACGACGGCGATCTCGCTGGTGCTCGGAACGGCCGGGTTCTTCGCTGTCTCACTCGGCGGCGAGCTCGCCCTGCCGACATCGCTGCGGTTCGTGATCGCAGCGATCGCCGTGCTCGCGTGTATCGCGGCCGGCTGGACGCTGACACACACCACACGAATCGCGACCCGGCGGTGCGCAGAAAGGCTGGGCGCATCCGACGCGAGCGGGCTGCTGCCCGCGGTGGAGCGCACGCTCGAACGGATCCGCGATCTTGAGGACCAGCTAGCGACCCAGCGGGCCACGCCGTGGCACCAGCGAACCGAGGCCGAGGTCCTGTTCGAAGCCTTCGGTGAGGCGACGCTGCTCATCGGCGAGGATGGCACGATCCTGCTAGCGAACGAGCGTGCCCGACGGCTGCTCGGCGTCTCGCAGCCGCTCCACGACAGGCACGTCAGCGAGGTGCTCACCAAGGCGGAGCTGCTCGAAGAGATCGCCTCGGCGCGCCGCGGTGTGGGCGGTCAGTCCACGATCCGCCTGCCGCAGGCCGAAACGACACGCATCTGCAAGACCACCACGCAGCCGATCGCCACCCAGACGCCTCCGAGCCCGGTGCTCGTGACGATGCGCGACGTAACCGAGCTTGCCGGTGCGCTCCAGCTCAAGACCGACTTCGTTGCCAACGCGAGCCACGAGCTGCGGACGCCGATCAGCTCGATCCGCGCCGCGGCGGACACGCTCGAAGCCGCCGGTGGCGACGCCGAGATGCGGGCCCGCCTGATCGGCATGATCCAGAACCACTCGGTGCGGCTGGATGAACTCATCCGAGATCTGCTCGATCTGTCCAAGCTCGAATCGCAGGACGCACCCGTCGCGATCCGACCGGTGCGCATGAGTGATATCGCGGCCGAGCTGACCGAGATGCTCGATGAGGTCTGCACCTCCAACCAGGTACGGCTCGAATTCGATATCCATCCGGCGCTCGAGGAGATCAGGACCGACCACCGGCTGCTCATGCTGATCCTCAAGAACCTGGCCGAAAACGCGGCCAAATTCGCGCGCCCCGAAACTTCGGTCCGCGTCATCGCCAAGCCGAACCCGACACCGGACGAACCGCTCGACGCGATGGAGCTGCGCATCGTCGATGCCGGACAAGGGATCCCGCTGTCGCAGCAGCCGCGGATCTTCGAGCGGTTCTACCAGGTCGATTCCGCGCGCACCGGCTCGGCGCGCCGCGGGACAGGGCTTGGCCTTTCGATCGTCAAGCACGCCATCAAGCTGCTCGACGGCTCGCTCGGTGTCGAGTCTGTCTGGGGCCAGGGGACGACCATGATCGTGGCGCTTCCTGCGTGCATTGCACGGCAGGCTGCGCCCGCGAGCTAGCGGCCGGACGCGTCGTGACCGCGGCCCGCGAGCGCCTCGAGCGAACCAGCGATCTGTGCGACGAGTGCGGCCCCGCGCGCGTCATCCGACGGTTCACCGAACGTGGCAGTGATGGTGATCGGCACCGGTCCC
>JBCCZQ010000039.1:0-29555 GCA_039187315.1 Planctomycetota bacterium
AGGACGCGCTCGGCCTCGCCGGCCAGGACGAAGTACATGCCCGCGGTAGCGATCGCCAGCGCAAACAGGCCCGCGAGGGTCTTGATAGAGAACCCGACGGAGAGGATGTTGATCTGCGGGATCGTTTTCATCAGGACCCCGCTCGCCACGGTCTCCACGACCATGATCGCAACGACCGGCATGGCGACTCGGAACGCGATCTCGAAGCCGGAAGACAGCATCCCCACGCTCAGCTCCAGAGGGATAGATGTGAGCGTCATCCCGCCAAGCGGGACGTGGTCATACGTGTTCATCATGGCGACGAAGATCGCCTCCAGCCCGCCGAGTGAGATGTAGACCGCCAGCGCAGAGAAGAACATGAGCTGGTCGACCACGCCGGTATCGGTCTCGAACTCTGGGTTGAAGACCTGGGCGAGGCCGAGGCCCATCTGCTGGCCCATGATCTGACCCGCGACCTGTGCCGCGACGATCGGCAGACTCGCGACGAACCCGATCGCCGCGCCGATCAGGGTCTCCGTGACCATCAGCTGACCGAGCGTGACGAGGCTGAGGTTCAGGGGCTGCTGCCACTCGACAGCCAAGCCTGGATACACCGCGGCCGCGAGCATGAACACGAGCGCGATCTTGGCCTGACGCGGGACCGCAGCGCCGGCGAGCACAGGGCTGAACAGCAGCAATCCTGAGAGCCGGAACGCGACTACGAGCATGCCCAGGCCGTGGGTGATCAGCACCTCGACGTCCAGCATCAGCCGCCCCCTACCGGGATGCCGAGCCAGAGCATGTCACCAGCGAACTGGACCAGCCGCTGGAAGACCCACGGCGCCAGGAGCACCAGCACCGCCATCATCACGATGATCTTGGGAACGAACGTCAACGTCTGGTCCTGGATCGATGTGACCGACTGCACGATGCTGACGACCAAGCCGACCAGGATGCCGGCGCCCAGGATGGGCAGCACGATCTTGAGCGTCAGCAGGACCGTCGTCCGGACGAGGTCCACCAGCGAGTCGTCGTAGGCCATGGCGCGCTCCCCCCGAACGTCTACCCGCTCCCGCCGAGCGCACCGGTCGCGTTCACAGCTGCGGCTGCGGTCGCGGAAAGCCGCGCCGAGCCCCCATCCTGCGCGAACGAGGCCAGCAGCCCACCGACCACCAGCTGCCACCCGTCAACGAGCACGAACAGCAGGAGCTTGAACGGCAGCGATATAAGCACCGGCGGGAGCATCATCATGCTCATCGAGATCAGGAGCGCAGCGATCACCATGTCGATCACCAGGAACGGCAGGTAGACGCGGAACCCCATCAGGAACGCGGTCTTGAGCTCGCTGAGCATGAACGCCGGCACGAGCGTGACCATGTCGACATCGGCGCGGGTCAGATTCTCAGGCTCGGAGGTATCGATGCCGCGGTAGTTCAGGACCATATAGAGGCTCGACCAGTTGCCGGTCGCCTCGATCTGATCGAACATGAAGTCTCGCATCGGCTGGCGGGACTTCTCCCAGAGTTCGTCGTAGGTACGGATCTCGCCACGGCTATAGGGGTCGAGCGCTTCTTCGTAGATCCGGTCGAACGTGGGCGCCATCACCAGCAGCGTCATGAACAGCGCCAGCCCGGTCAGGACCTGCGGCGGTGGCAGGCTCTGCGTACCGAGCGCCTGGCGCACGAGGCCGAGGACGATCAGGATGCGCACGAAGCTGGTCGTCATCAGTAGGATCGCGGGCGCAAGCGTGATGACCGACAGCAGGATCATCACGTTGATCGCGGCCGACAGCCCGCCGCCATCGGACGAGTTGTCGGCACCCGAGCCGCCGGTGGGCAGCAACGCCCCAGCGTCGGCGAGCATCGACATCGGGTTCGCGCTGTCCGTCGGCGGCAAGAGCCCGCCTGCCGACAGCGGGTCGGCAGGCCCGAGCTGCGCCCGGGTTACGGACGCCAACGGAAGGGTGATCACCAGGACCGCCAAGAGCAGGGCCATCGGCGAGCGCATCAGCCCCGCCCCCCGAGCCGGCCGGTCAGACGCGCGAGCGGACCGCCGGCCCGCGTCAGATCGACGACCTCGATGCCGTCGCGCGCAGCGGACCGGCCACGACGGGTTGGAACGGGCTCGCTGACAGGCGCTGCGCCGCGGGTGAACTTGCTGATCTCTGCTTCGAACGACTTGTCACCCGTGGCCGTCCGGGCCAGGATGCCCGCGACCTCATCGGGCTCCGTCACCTCGCAGAGCGTGCGGATCGTCGGCGGGGCGCCCACGCGAGCGCCGGCGGTCTGTGCGAGCAGCAATACCCGCGAGTCGAGCTTGAGCAGCAAGAGCGTCTGCCCGCGGCTGAGCGGGTACCGACCCAGCAGGTCGATCACGCCGGCTGGTGAGCGTGCGGTGTGCAGCCGACCCGCCATACCGCCCGCGCTGTTCGAGACCCAGCGGTAGCCCGCGGCGCAGACCACAGCAAGCGCGATGACCCCAGCGAGCGCAGCGATCGTCTGCGCGATCGACCCGGCCCCCGCGGGCTCTTCGGCCGTCACACCCAGGGGACGGGCCTCCTGCACGGGCGAGCCGCCCAGTTGCAGGAACTCCGTGGCGGCCGGCTGCGCCAGGGCAGCCCCTGCCGGCAGCAGCGCGAGCCATACGAAGACGAGTTGTGCTGCCCCCCGTCGATCCACGCCGTCCTGGCTCCCATCGGCCCGTCTCCGACGGGCGCCCCCCTCGTTGCCCACCCGCGTCAGCTCGGCTCGACGATGTCGGCGTCGAGGATCTCGTTGACACGCACACAAAAGTTGTCGTTGAGCACCAGCACCTCGCCGCGGGCGACGAGCCGCTCGTTGACGTAGACGTCGACAGGATCGCCCGCGAGCTTGTCGAGCTCGACGACCGCGCCCTGCGAGAGACGCAGGACATCCTCGATGAGCATCTTCGTCCGTCCGAGCTCGATCGTGACCTGGACATCAACATCCGAGAGCATGTCCAGGCCCTTGGGCGCACCGTCGGCGAGGGCAGCGTCGAACGAGGGCGGCACGAAGGCAGCCGCGGCGCCAACTACATCGGGCTGCCCGGCTTCTGCGCCGGCCTCTTGGCTGATGGCACCGACCGCCTCTTGAGCGGCCCGAAGAGCGTCCAGCGAGGCATCGTCGACACCCTCGTGTCCAAGCGGAGACCCGGCGGTATCTGTCTCGGATTCGGCCGGGGTTTCGGCCGCGGCCTGCGGGTTGGCATCAGGCTGGGCCTGGTCGTGTGCGTGCTGCTCGTCGGCCATGCTCGACTCCGTCGAACGCGCGGGAACCGCGCTGTAGGGCCAACGTCGGCTCGCGAGCCGAGATCCGTCCAATCCTGCGCATGCCGGGCGCGTGTGTGCGCAGATCGTGCGCACACAGCGGCCGTGCGGAGAGGCTAGAAGTCCGCCGGGGCCCCGCGGAGCTTGGGGATCAGGACGCGGACGATGCGGTCCTCCTCGTCCTCGTCGGCACCGAAGACGTCCCGGAAATACGCGCCGAGCTTGCGTTTGAGGCTCTGGAGTTCCGGCTCGCGGAGCTGGGAGTGGGTCGCCTTGCGCACGATCGAGCCCACGCCGGCCAGGATCTCGGCGTTTCGGCTCTCAAGGACCTTCTGCACCGCTTCCTGGTTCTTCCGCTTGACGTTGACGAAGACCTCGCACTCCCACTGCCAGACGCGCCCGGTGTGCATGTTCTGGAAGCGGTCAGCGATGAGCTGGACCTCGACCAGTGCGTCGGGATCATCCTCAGGGTCGTACTCGATCTCGGCGGATGCCTCGCCTGTGCCGCCGCCGGAGAGCACGAGGAACGCGCCGACGGCGACGACCTCGAGGGCCATCACGGCGGCGACAATCATCACCAGCTTCTTTGGCATGCCCCCAGAGGGTGCCTGCTCGGGTGCTTGCTCGGTTGTGGGCTCGTCGGCCATCGGACTCACTCCTGGGCTTCACGCCTTCTGGCGGTTATCGCTGGGTCGGGCTGGTGAAGTTCGGGTCGGGGTGCACATCGTCGGGGAGCACCTCGGTCATGATGATCTGGACGCGGCGGTTGGAGGCCATGGCGAGCGCATCGCCCGTCTTGACGCTCTTGGGTTCGGCGCTGCCGACAGCGGTGATGACCAGCCGGCTGGACGCGATGCCCTCGAGCACGAGGAAGTCCTTGACGGCCTTGGCGCGCTGAAAGCTCATGGTCTCGAGGTCGCCCGCATTGGCGCGGTCCTCACGGCCGAAGGCATGGCCACGGATCTCGACCTTGAAGCGCAGGCCCTGGAGCTTGGGGACAACCTGGGAGGCGATGTACTGACGGCTGCTGCGCGTCAGGGTGGACCGGCCGGGCTCGAAGCCGATCTCGGTGCCCACCACGGTGCGCTGGCCTTCGGAGATATGGCTGGTAGTCGGGTCTGGCCCGGAGACCGATGGTGAGCGGCTGTCCGCGGTGTTCACGTCCAAGGCCACACGGTTGACGAACTCGTCGAGCGTCGTGATCTGAGACTGGTTGGGAGGCGTGTCGGTATCGATCTCGCCGATGCCACCCTGATAGCCGAAGGCTTCCTGGATCGACTTGATGACGTCCTGAAAATCGCGCTCCTGCTTGAGTTCGCTGAAGGCTGCGAGCAGGATGAAAAAGCAGAGCAGCAGCGACATGAGGTCGCCGTAGGTCACTACCCACTCCGGGATATCGCCGCCCTTTTTGGCGCGTTTCTTGGGCATGGGGCCCTCCCGTTTGCGGGCTACGCGGCCTCGAGGACGGCGTCGCGCTGGTTCGGCGGGAGGAAGGTGGCGAGCTTGGCCTGGACGACGCGCGGGTTGTCGCCCGACTGGATCGCCATGACGCCGGAGACGATGATCGTCTTGACAAGGACCTCCTCGGCGTCCTTGGCCGCGAGCTTCTCGGAGAACGGGCCGGCAAACAGGTTGGCAAGCATGGCGCCGTAGAGCGTGGTGATCAGCGCGACGGCCATGCCCGGGCCGATCGCGGCGGGATCGTCCATCGACTGGAGCATGAAGATCAGACCGAGCAGGGTGCCGATCATGCCGTAGGCCGGGGCGTACTTGGCGATAGCGTCGAGCATGCCCTTGCCCGCAGCGTGGCGGTCCATCAGGGCCTCGAGCTCGGTGTCCATGATGTCCTTGATCAGCTCGGGGTCGGTGCCGTCGACCGCCATCTTGATGCCTCGAACGATAAACGGATCTTTCATGTCGCCGGTCATGTTCTCGAGGCTGAGGATGCCCTCACGGCGCGCGAGCTCGGCGTACTTGACCAGATCCTTGATGATCTCGATCGGGTCGGGGGGCGAGGAGAAGATCGCCTGCATGACGACCGTGTGGAGCTTGGTAATCCGCGCCAGGGGGAAGCACATGGTCACGGCGCCGATGGTGCCGATGAGCACCACGAAGATCGAGACGATGTCGATCAGCGCCAGCGGGTTGCCGCCGAAGACCACGCCGAGCGCGATGGCCGCGACGGCGACAACAAGACCGATGACCGTCCCGATATCCAACGCCCACGCCCCCTGCGGCAACGCGGCCCGTCCGTGGGCCGCACATGAGCAAGGATCGGGCTTCGACAGGTTCCGCTTGAACGTGGGGAGCGGACGGACCGGGAATGCAACCGTCTGGCGCGGCCCAGGTCCGGGTGGCTAGTCGCGTGGTCGGTACACCCGGAGCCGCCGGCCGTAGTCGATCGCCCGTTCCAGCACGTCTCGCATGGGTTCTCGGACCACCATCCGGTCGCCGTTGATCAGCGTGATGATCGTGTCCGGCGTGGATTCGACGGTCTTGATCAGCTCCGCGTTGACGATGAACTCGGTCCCGTTGAGCCGGGTGACGCTGATCATGCTTCGGGCCTCCGCGCCACGGGGATTATCGGCCGAGTACGAGCAGCTGCTGGATGAGCTCGTCGCTGGTCCGGATGACCCGCGAAGCGGCCGAGTACCCGGTCGAGGCGAGGATCAGCTCGATGAATTCTTCGCCGAGATCGACATTGCTCGTCTCCAGCGCTCCAGAGACAACGCGGCCCGTGCCCTGCTGGAGAGGCTCGGCGACGATCGCCGGACCGGAGTTTGGGCCCGGCCGGTAGAGGTTCTGCTCGATCTCGACCAGCCCCTCCGGCACCGTGAAGTTGGCCAGCGCGACCTGGCCGAGGTCACGAATGAGTCCGTTGCTGAATGTGCCCGAGATGACGCCATCCGGAGAAACGGTGTAGCTGTTGAGGGTGCCGATGGGTACGCCGTCCTGGAAGGTGGAGACGACCGTGGATTCGGTATCGGCGAGCGATGTGATCCGGTCGCCGTCGGTGTTGAAGTTGAGTGCGAACGTCAACGGGCTCGCGGCTCCGGTGCCGTCACGGTCGAGGGTCACCGATGCGTTCTGTGGCTGGATGATCTGGCCGAAGTTATCGAATTCGATCAGGCCCGTCCCGATCGTTGGGCCGTTGGTCGTGTCATCGGGGCTCTCTGCGAAGTAGCGCCAGGTCGTACCCGTGTTGGTTTTGGAGTCGAGCGTGAGCCCGAGGTCAACGCGGAGCGGCGTGCCCAGCGAATCGTAGACGGTGAAGGATGTCTTGACGCTCTCTCCGGCTGCGGAGGCTTGGCGTGTGACCAGGAACGGCTGCGATGCGAGCGAGCCGTCGCTGTTGAACACACGGATGTCTTCCCCGTTGATCTCGAGGTCGTTGACCTCGCCGGCGTTGCCGACAATCGAAATTTGCCCAGTGAGCGGATCGAGGGTACCGCCCGGCTGAGTGCCATCGTTGTTGGCACCGATCCCTGTCTGGATCCCGAGTGACTCGTTGATGAAGTCGAGATAGTCCTGAACGGTCGAGGCTGGCTGGATCTCGAAGCCCGTGCTGGCGACCTGTTGAGTCCCTTTCTCGACGCCATCGATCCGGATGGTCTGGCCCGCGCTGAACGCGGGCGCGCCCGATCCCGGAGCCGACGGGGATTCGATCTCGGTCAGCAGGCTTGTCGTCTCGAGCACGTTCGGGGCGGTGGGCGGCGTGGTGGCGCCGGCGATCAGGCTCAGCCCGAGCCCCCCGCTGCCGAGGAACGTGTGCGTCGATCCGCTCGACGCGACATCGCCCGAGGCGTCAAGATTGCCGGCGAGGTTGACCTCTGTGGTCGCCTCAGCGATGGTGAGATCGCCGACCGGGATATTTACCCGGCCGAGCTGCCCCTGCTGGATATTGAAGTTCTCGTCGACACCGTAGCCCTGAACATAGTCTCCATCGATGGTGGTCAGGAAGTCCTCGCGGTCCGTGCGGAAATTGCCGACACGCGTATAGAACTGGTCGCCTCCGCGATCGACGACAAAGAACCCGTCACCCTCGATGGCCAGGTCGCGTGAGTCGCCGGTGCCGTTCAGCGAGCCGCTGGTCATGTTGCGCTGCGTGCCGCTGACGGTCACGCCCTGGCCGAACTGCGTGGGGTTCGTGCCGCCGATGCTCGTGCCGGGTGCGGAGCCTTCGGAGACGGTGCGAGAGAGGGCGTTGGCGAAGTTCAGCCGGGCGGCCTTAAACCCGCTGGTGTTCACGTTCGAGATGTTGTTGCCGATCACATCGATGTTCCGGCTGCTGGCGTTGAGCCCGGAGAGCCCGATGAAGAGGCTGGTCGTGGATGCCATGATGGTTCACCTAGCTGTGAATGGGCTTGTATCGCCCGGTTCGGTTCAAACAAACAACGGGATCAGGCATCGCGCTCGGCCAGAAGGCTCCTGATGTCTGCGTTGTCCGCGTGCCAGTTGTCGAGACCTGTGTGCGCCCCGGGCGCTTCGGCAGGTGCGAATAAGAAGCTGTCGATCAGCGTGAGCGACTCTGCGGTCTGGTCGACAGTCCCCGTGATCTCACGTGCGGTGACGTCGAGCTCGTACGCCTTACCGTCGAGCATGATGACGGCCGTGGAAGCCCCCTGCGATGCCGCGCGGTCCGCGGCTACGGCGAGACGATCGAGCTGCGTCTGATCGAGCGAAACGCCGGCGCCTTCCCGCACCGAGACGGGCAGGCCCGTCGGCTGTACACCCGCCTGCGCCTTACCGAGCAGCTCGGCGAAGGGTGTCGCGTCGCCGATGCCGGTGACACGGCTCACAGACTTGACAGCGCCCGCCGCCGCGCCGATCAGGCCGAGCATATCGATCGGCGAACCCGTCACGCGTCACCACCACTGCGAGCGCTGCCCGAGGCATCGCCGAAGACGGAGACTACCGAACTCAGAGGCACCGACGACCCATCGCTGAGCGTGACGGAGACGCCGTCCTCGCTCTGCGAGACGCTGACAACGTCACGGAGGTTGGTGCCGTCGGTATTTGTTGTCACCTGCGTTCCGATCAGCCCCGCCGCAGCGGTGAAGTCCGAACGGTCCGCGAGCTGCGCGAGCGTGTCGTTCAGCTCGGTATCTGATTCGATCGAGCGGATCGTGGAGAGCTGGTCGAGCAGTGCGCTTGTATCGTTGGGCTCGAGCGGGTCCTGGTTGGCGAGCTCGGTCAGGATGAGCTCTGTGAACTGGTCCGCGTCGAGCGAGCCGAAGCCCTTATCGACCTGCGTGATGGCCGGATCGAGACCGACCCCGCTGACTGCGTCCATGCCGCGACTCCCAGCCGTGCGGCTCGCGCACGGGCGTCAGGGTTCGGGCCGCTCGCCTCCGCGTCTCGGCCTGCCAAGATCAAGCGTCTGATCAACCGAATGTGTCGAGCCGGAGCCAGCGTTCCACTGGCTCGGCCGGGCGTCCGTGCCCGGCATGCTCAGGTTGCTCACCGGTGCTCCGGTCTCCGCCGGCATCCTCGGTGCTCGCATGGGCTCCGCCCGAGTGGGCCGTGCGGCGCTCCCCGCCCCGGCCATGGTCAGGTTCCCGGCCGGCTCCGCCGTCGGGCTCCTCGCGAGTATCCGCTCGCGTGCTGGTGTGGCGGGTCTCCGACCCGGCCTGCCCGCGTTCGCCGCCTTCGGCCGCCTCCCGCAGCCGGACATCGAGGCGATCCACCGTGACGCCCCGACGCTCAAGCGATGACGCGAGCTGATCCAGTTCACGCCGGAGCAAGTCGCGTGCCACGGGCGTCGAAGCCTCGATTACGCCCTCCACCCGCCCGTGCGACAGGCGCAGCTCGACCTTGACCTCGCCCAGATCGTTCGGCGTCATCCGCAGCGTCAGCGTGCCGCCGCCCTGACGCAGGACCTGCGCGAGCCCGCGCTGAACCTGCGCCGTCGCTGAACCCTCCTCACCGGCGGGGTTCGAGTTCATCGGCTGCTGCCGCAGGAGTGAGGTGGCTTTGTTGATTCCCGTATTCGATCCGACCGAGATGCCTTGCGTGATGGCCTGAGGCGCCGGAGCGCTTGATATGGCACTTGATGGAGATGCAGGAGCACCGACGGCCTGTGCGGATGCGCCCGTGGTTCCCTGAGGGTTGCTGATCGATGTGAACCGTGCCCGACCCGCCAACGACGCCGCCGCAGCAGTCTCAGGCGTCTGCGTCGCTGCAGTGTTCCTGGGAGCAGTGCCCTCCTGGGAGTTCGCAAGCGCACGTTGATCCGATACGGTGCCCGCCGCAGCATCGCTGCGCGTGCTGCCTGCCGCCCGCTGTTGCGACTGATCTTGGCTCGGTGCTCCGTTTGCACCGGCGTCACCTGCCTTCTGACCCTGTGCGGACGAGGGCTGCTGACCCGGAGCCGTTTCGGACAAGGCTGGGCGCGCAGGCGAGCGCGATGCGAGCTCGTTGGACGCTGACGAAGCGGCATCCAGGCCGCGTTCGCGCACTCCCTGCGCCGCCTCGCCCGCAACGAGGATCGCCGAGGCAACCCCGGCGGCATCGAGGGATTGCTCCGAAGCCTCGACCAGTGAGCCGCCCACGCCCAGCGGGCCTGGGCCCACCGTCGCGTCGGTTGCGCCGACGACATCGACCTGCCACCGTTGGGTGAGCAGGGCTGTGAACGGCTGCGCTTCGGATTCGTTTGTCTCGTTGACCGCGCGATCCGTGCGCTGTGGCGCAGGGTTGCGCGGCGAGGCCGCTGGTATCGCGTTCGTCATCCACCGTTCCCATCTGCGGAGGCCACCACGCCTCTGGTCCGCAGACGGTCAAGCAAATCGGCTGCCAATGCCGCATCGTCCTTCTCGATGACCTCCATAATGCCCGCGCGACGCTTGGGCGGCAGGGCATCGAGGTAGCTCGTCGCAAGGAACAGCCCGTCTGGCTGACCGGCGATGGTCTCCAAGAGAAGCGAGCTGGCCGGTTTCGGCTGCATGCTCAGCAGGGTGAGCACCGCGGCCTGGAACTGCGCATCGCCCTCGACCTCGAGGATCTGATCGCGCTCGGCCTCGAAGGCGTCGCGTTCGGTCCGGAACGCCTGCACCGCCTCGTCGAGCTCGCGGCGCTCGATCTGGAGCGATCGCCTGAGGTCGTCGACCTCGCGACGCATCCGCTGGATCGTCTGCCGGTCCGCCTCGCTCGATCGGAGCTTGCGGTCGATCTGCTGCTCAGCGGTCAGCGGGACGAGCGAGACGTCGCTGGCGTCGCCTTCGCCTGCGGCCTGAGCAGCAGCCGTCGCTTCGCGGGCGTCACGCGCCGCGACCGTCTCGACAACTATGGACCGCAGCTCGGCGACACGACGCTCATCGATCCGCCCCGACGACAGCAACCACGCTGCCCCGGACCCGATCAGCAGCAGGTGAAGCACCGCCAGAATCCCTATCGCCCGCAGCACCGTCTTCATCACGCGGCTCCCATCGCATCATTCGTACTCGCCGGCCCGCTCGGCTCCCCCGGCCGTGACGCCAGGTCATCGAGCGCACGCTGCTCGATGCGCTCCTCGCGCTCCACGTGTTCGGCATAGCGGCGGTCACGCAGCAGTTCCATCGATCGGCGTGCGGTCGAGGCCTCGGCAAGCGTCGAACGAGCGCGCGAAAGCCGTTCGAGCACACCCGCGAGCCGGACAGCGGTCGTGTGCGCACGCTGGCGAGCCGCCACGACAGCGGTGCTCTGCCGACGCAGCGCCTCGGCGGTCGTGCTGCCCCCGCTGCCGACCTGCCGCAGCGCATCGAGCTCACGCTCGATCGCCGTGTTCTGCTCGCGAAGCTCGTTTTCGAGCTCCAACCGCTCGCGCTCGATCGCCGCGACCGCCCGCTGCTCGGTCTGTTCCGCGCGCTCACGCTGCCGGAGCACCGGCGCCAGCCTGAACCTGAACACACCCACGCGTCAGCCCCCCGCCGCCGGGCTCTGCGGCTGATCGAGCACGCCCTCGCGCAGGCGCCGGAGCACCTCGCCGGATTCCATCGCGAGCCTGATCATCCAGTCGCGCGCTTCGGCCATCGTCGAGGCTTCACCCGCGTCCTGCCGCAGCAGGTCCATCAGACGCGGCTGGTAGGCCACCGCCACGTCGGACTCCGGGTCGGAGCCCTTGGCGTAGGCACCGATCTGCACGAGCTCCTCGATGTCCGCGTAGGAAGCCAGCAGCCGCCGAACCAGGTTGCGGGCGGTCCGGTGGTGCTCGTCGACGATCTCATCCGCCACGCGGCTGACCGATGAGAGTACATCGACGGCGGGATAGTGCCCGCGCTGGGCCAGCTTGCGTGAGAGCACCAGATGGCCGTCGAGTATGCCCTTGGCCGCGTCGGCGACCGGCTCGGTCATGTCGTCGCCCTCGACGAGCACGGTGTACAACCCGGTCACGGAGCCGCCGGTCTTCTCGCTCGGTCCGGCTCGTTCGAGCAGCACGGGCAGCTGCGCGAACACGCTCGGCGTGTACCCCTTCGTCGCGGGCGGCTCGCCGACGGAAAGCCCCACCTGCCGCTGCGCGTGCGCAAACCGCGTGATCGAGTCCATCATCAATAGCACATCACGGCCGATATCTCGGTACTGCTCGGCGATAGCGCATGCGAGCCACGCTGCACGGATACGCAGCAGCGGAGGCTCGTCACCGGTTGCGACGACAACCACCGACCGCGCCAGCCCGCTCGGACCGAGCGACCGCTCCAAAAACTCGCGCACCTCCCGGCCGCGTTCGCCGATCAGCGCGATGACATTCACGTCGGCCGAGCTCCGCTGCGCCAGCGTGCCCAGGAGCGTGCTCTTGCCGACGCCCGGGCCGGCGAGGATGCCCAGGCGCTGACCGCGGCCGAGCGTGGTCATCAGATCGATCGCCCGCACCCCTGTTTCGATCGGGCGATCCACCGGCCCCCGCTCCATCGCGCCGATCGGCGGAGCGTCCAGCCGGCGCGGGGAGCGGTCGGCGATCGGTCCCAGCCCGTCGATCGGCTCGCCAAGACCGTTTACGGTACGCCCCAGCATGAACGGGCTCAGAGGCGCGACCGGATCGAGCGACAGACCGCGGACGCGGTCGCCGGCCCGGATGCCCGATGACGCGCCATAGAGCATCACAACCGCCTGTTCACGCGAGAAGCCGACGACCTCACCCAGGACGCGACCGCCGACCCGGGCCTCGACGGACACCGTGGCGCCTACAGGCATCGGCAGCGCATCGACCAGCAGAGTCAGACCTCGCAGCGACGCCACGCGGCCCGAGACAGCCTGCGGCAGCGCCGACCGGATCATCTCCTCGTACGGCGCCAAGACGGTCATGCGGCGATCTCACCGGGCGATCCATCGCCCCCGTCACGCGGCAGCGGCATCGACGGGTCCGCGTGCAACGGCCGCCAGTCCGCGCCAGCGATCAGAGACGCGAGCCGTTCAAGCTGGGATTCGAGTGTGGCATCGATCTCGCCCCCGTCGGACTGCCGAATGACGCATGATCCTGGCGGGAGCGTGTCGTCCTCGACGAACTCGGCGTGCTCGACCTGGCTGAGCCGTGCGCTCAGTGTGGGCCACGCTTCGCGCGCGATCGGGGCGTCGCCGGGCGGCACCGACACTACGACGCGCGTCCGCGAAGCAACAAGCGCGAGCGCGCCCTCGATCTGTTCGATCACCAATGCGGGGTCAATCGCAGCGACACGGTGCACGACGCGTTCGGCGACGGTCAGGATCAGGCGGAGCACATCCTGTTTGCAGGCAACGACGAGGTGATCCCGCTGAGCGTTGAATTCCTCGAGAGCCGCAGCCCAGGCCGCCTCGATGGTGCCGAGCTGATCGCGAGCAGCATCGACGGCTTCTGCGCGCCCAGCGAGCTCACCCTGGGCGCGACCCTCCGCGAGCCCCCGCTGGTAGCCCTCGGCGTGGCCCCGCTCACCCGCCCCGGCCAGCAGGTCAGCACGCTCTCGGCGCGCCGCCTCGACGATGCTCGCCGCCTCGCGCCGCGCCGCGGCGAGCATCGCCTGCGACTGCTGCGTGATATCGGCAAGGTCCAGGACCACCGCGTCCTTCGCCGCCCGGCCCGAACTGTCCGCCTTGATCACCGCCACCGTTGCACCTCCACCGTTGCATCTGCACTGTTGCACGTGCACCGCAATGCCTCAGATCCGACTAAACGATCAGCTCCGAGTCGCCGCCGCGGCCCTGGATGATGATCTCGCCGGCCTCCTCGAGCCGGCGGACGATGTCGACGATCCGCTGCTGTGCGGCCTCGACATCGCTCACCCGCACCGGCCCCATGAACTCCATGTCCTCGCGGATCATGTCGCCCGCTCGCTCGGACATGTTGCCCAGTATCTTGTCCTTGAGCTCCTCGCTGGCCGTCTTGAGCGCGAGCGACAGCTCCTCGTTGTCGACCTCCTTGAGCACGGCCTGGATGCCGCGGTCGTCGACAAGGAGCACATCCTCGAAGACGAACATGAGCCGGCGGATCTGCTCGACCAGATCTGGATCCTCGACCTCGAGGCCCTCGAGGATGGTCTTCTCTGTTGCGCGGTCGGCGAGGTTGAGTACTTCCGCCACCGCGGGCACGCCGCCCATCTTTTCCGACGCTTGCCCAAGCATGTTGCTCAGCCGGCTCTCGAGGCCCTTCTCAACCTCGCGAATGACCTGCGGGTTGGTCTGCTCCATATTCGCGATGCGCTTGATCACCTCGATCTGCTTCTGCGATGGCAGGCCGACGAGGATCTCGCTCGCCTTGTGGTGCGGCAGGTGGCAGACGATCAGCGCGATCGTTTGCGGGTGCTCGTCCTGGATGAACGTCAGCAGGTTCTCGCTCTCGGCCCGCTGCAGGAACGAGAACGGCGTCTTCTGCACCTGCGTCTGGATCTGCTGCATGACCCTCGCGGCGAGCTTGGGATCCAGAGCTTCAGAGAGCAGCATCCGAGCATGGTCGAGATTGCCCTCGGACGCGTGCTGCATCGCCGAGGCGGTGTGGTAGAACTCCCCCACCACGGACTTGGTCAGCTCAGCAGGAACCCGGCCAAGGCCCGCCAGCTCGCGGGTGACGATTTCGACCGTCTCCTCGTCCATCGCCTTGAGGACCTCGGCGGCCTTGTCCGGCTCGAGCGTGACGAGCAGGATCGCGGCCTTCGTCAGGCCTTCGATATCGTCCGGGTTGGTCGGGAGCTTCTCGCCCGGTCTGCGGGGCATCGGCCGACTCCTTTGCAACAGCCGCTAGGTCTCAGGATCGACCCATCGCGAGAGCAACTTCGCCGCAAGATCCGGACGCTCGCCGACCATCGACGCGACTTCCGCCATCAGATTCGCCGCGTCGATGTCCCCCTGATCGAGCTCGATGCCGTCCAGCGGCGTCGCGGATTCGGAAGCCTCACCGACAACATCACCGCCGCCCTCGAGCGCCGGCGGGATGCCGACGAGCTCCTCGGCGCTCGGCAGGGGCGTCTCCTTCGTCGCCTTGCGCACCATCAGGAGCATCATGACAACCGCGATGATCGCCAGCACCAGCAGCATCACTTGCTCGATCAGCGGGCCGCCGAAACCGAAGCCGCCGCCGGGCGTCGAGGAGAGCAAACCGAACCCGGCCGCAGCGCCCCCGCCGCCGGTCAGCACGACACTCGGCGGGTCCACAGACATCAGCCCCACCGCGACCTGCCCCGCACGCGTGGCGTCGGATGCCAGCGGCAGGTGCGGCTCGATAATCGCCGCGATACGCGAACGCTCCTGCTCAAAGCGCTCCTCGATCGCCGCTTCATCAGGCGCGGCCGGCGCCTCGTCGCCCGCGGCAGGCTCGGCATCGCCACCGACGGGTGCGAGCAGCGAGGCGATGTACCCCCGCGGCACCTGCACGGAGACGTTCAGCGCCGTCGCCATCCCGCGCGGGTCCACCGTGCTCGTGACCTCCGAGCCGAACCTGGCCTCCGAACGGCTCGTCCGGTCCTCGATGGTAAAGGCGGTATCCGACGAGCCGCCGGTTGCGATGTCGGCTGCCGTGTTCGGCCGCACTCCCGGCTCGGCCGCGCTCTCGCCGCCTCCCTGCTCCTGTGCGTTCCCGGTCGACTCGACCTCGAGCGCGAGGGAGCCCTCACGGTCGTTCAGGAACGACTCGCGGCGGCTGGTCACCTTCTTGACATCGACTGCCGCAGTCACCGCGACCGTCACACCGGGAATATGTGTCAGCAGGTCGCGGACCTTGCGCTCGAATTCCTGCTCAACCTTGCGTTGATGCTCGAGATAGGTCGTCGCGAGGACATCCTCGTCGGAGGTCGGCCGCAAGTGCCGCCCGGTCGAGGCGTCCACGACCGAGACCTTTGTGACCTCCAGCCCCGACACCGCGCGGGCGACGAGCCGGGCGATCGCATCGACCTGCGGCTGGCGGACCGCCCCGCCGTCGGCGCTGACAACGCTCACCGAGGCCGTGGGACGCCGCGCCGCCAGACCGATGCCCACCGGCTCGGGGATGTCGAGAAAGACCCTGGCCGACCGCATGCTCGGGAAGTGCGCGATCGTGCGTTCCAGCTCGGATTGGAGCGCCATGTGGACCATCTGGCGGTTCATCTCCCGCGGGTTGGTCCACTTCATGTGCTCGGAGAGATTGCCGAACAGCACGGCGCCGTCACCGGGCAGCACGCCGTTCTCAGCGAGCATGCCGCGGGCCATGTCAACCTGCCCGGGCGGCACGACAAGACGACCCGACGAATCGATCGAGGCGTCCAGCCCACCCGCGGTCAGCCGCGTCATCGCCTGCTGCTTCGTCGCCGCATCGGCGCCGGCGTAGATCTCGGTCCGGTCCGGGTCCGAGGCCCAGAGGTTCAGCAGCAGCAGGGTCATGATCAGGATGACCGCCGCCGCGGCAACCAGCAGCCTGGCCGTGGGCGTCAGCTTGCCCAGCTGCTCGCCCACCGAGGCCATCGTCCGCCGCAACCAGTCCATCCGTCGGCCTCCATGCCGCTGCAGCGCAAGATCCGCGCGCCGAAAACGCCCGCGGCCTGCAACCGCTCGGGCTCCTGCATCCTCGGCTCAGCGCAGCGGATCGCTTGAACGATGGCGCGAAGTGTGCGCACGCGCACAGCGTGCGCCGCCAGGATGCGCAAAATGTGCGTTGCACAGCAGCAGCGGTGTCAGACCCGCATCTGGTTGATCTCGCGGTAGGCCTCGAAGACCTTGTTGCGCACCTGCTGGAGCAGGCGGAACGCCGTGTCCGCCTTGGCAGTTGCCAGCAGCACGCCCTCGACATCGTCCCGCTGGCCGGTCTGCAGGTCCTCGATCGCCTTGGTGGCGTCCTCTTGAAGCTTGTTGACCTGGTTGATGTTGGCCATGAGCATGTCCCGGAACGCACCGTCCTCGACCGGGCCCTTGGCCCGCTGCGGCGGGCTGAGCGGGTTCACCCCGCCGCCGCCCTGGACAAGTCCGATCGGATCACTCATCGCAGCTCCCTCTTTCAGGCCTCAGCAAGCCAGAGGCCAACACATCAGCCCAGCGGGTCAGGCAAGCAGCCTCAATCCCTGTGATGCGATCGACTTGATCGCCTCCGCCGCCGCAACGTTCGCCTCATACGCGCGGACGGCCTCCATGGCGTCGATCTGTTCCGTCGTAGAATCGATGTTCGGCTCCCTGATGTAGCCCGAGGCGTCGGCGTGCGGGCTGTCCGGGGCGTAGCGCAGCCGGAAGGGTGCCTGATCGAGCTCAATCGCCTTGACCTGCACACCCAGAGCCTGGCCCCGCGGGCTTCGGGCGCTGGGATTGCCAGGCGCCAGCAGCGCCATCCGGCGGCGGAACGGGTCGTACTCGCCCTGCGCGTTGAGCAGTGTGTTCTCATTGGCGATGTTCGCGGAGATGACGTCCAGCCTCGTCCGCTGGGCGATCATGCCGCTGGTCGCGATGTCAAGGGCCCCGTACATCAGCTCTGCCTCCGCACGTGTTCAGCCGCTTACGGCCGCTCCGTGATCGCCGCCCGCAGGGTGCCGGCACGCGAGCGCATCAGCTCGGTCGCCGTCCGGAATACGCCGACATTCTCCGCCACGTCCTGCATCAGCTGCTCCAGGTCGCGGTTGTTCCGATCATGCGCCATGACCCCGTGGCGCCCGCCTGAGGACCTCGGCGTGAGCCGCAGCGCCCCGCTCCGGTCGAAACCCACCTCGCGCGAGGTACCCAGCCGCAGATCGCCCGACGCTCCTCCGGTCGCGGCGCGTCTCCGCTCGATCGCTTCGCCCAGCGTCGCCTGGAACGCCGCTGTGGATACGTCGCGCTGCTGGAACCGGGGGGTCGAGATGTTCGCGATGCTGTGCGCGAGCAGATCCTGCCGACGGGCCGCGAACTGGATCGTCATGCCCAGCGAAGGCAGGGCGCCGGCATTGGTCACATGATCGATCAGGGTCATCGCCTTGCGCTTCCTCTCAGGTTTTCGACCTCAGCAAACCATGGACCAGCCCGCTCCTGCGCACCGCGGGGCGGCTAGAGCGATTCCGGCACGAGCTGCGCCTGCTTCCATTTCTTGAGCTTGAGCCCGAGGGTCCGGACGCCGATGCCCAGACTCTTTGCTGTCTTCTGCCGGTGCCCGTTGAAGCGGGCGAGCGTGGTGACGATCGCCTCCCGCTCCATCTCCTCAAGCGTGACCTGCTTGCGTGCGATCGGGCCCAGGTCATCGGTCCCTGCCTCGACGGCAAGCCCGTTCGTGGCTGCCGCCACCGCCGCGGACTCAAACCCGTGCACGAACCCCCGGGCCGCCGGGCCATCGATCCGGACATCCGGCATGGGCGGGATGTCGCCGGCACCCACGGGATCAGAGGCCATGCCAAGCCACGGCCGGATCAGCTCCGCAGCGAGCGTCTGGCCTCCCGACGCCCGGCCGATGACCACCGCCCGCTCGCAGATGTTCTGGAGCTCGCGCACGTTGCCGGGCCACGCGTACCCGAGCAGCAGGTCGAGGGCGGATGGGTCAAACGTCATCACCGCTTGACCCTCACGAGCGCAGATCAACTCGATGAACGATGCAGCGAGTTCCGGGATGTCCTCGAGGCGTTCGCGCAGCGGCGGGAGATGCACCGGCAGCACGTTCAGCCGGAAGAAAAGATCCTGCCGGAATTCGCCGCGTGAGACCGCACGCGGCAGGTCGCGGTTGCTCGTCGCGACCACACGCACATCGACGCCGATCGTCGTGCTCGAGCCCACTCGCTCGAAGCTCCGCTCCTGGAGCACACGCAGCAGCTTCGCCTGCAGCGACGGCGGGATCTCACTCACCTCATCGAGCAGCAGCGTGCCTCGGTCGGCCAGCTCGAACCGGCCCTTGCGCAGCTTGTCGGCGCCCGTGAAGGCCCCCTTCTCGTGCCCGAACAGCTCCGACTCGAGCAGCGTCTCGCTCAAAGCCGCGCAGTTCACAGCCAGGAACGGCTGGGCCTTTCGCACGCTCGATTCGTGGATCGCCCTCGCAACGACTTCCTTGCCCGCGCCCGACTCACCCACCACCAGAACCGTGCTCTGGCTGTCGGCCACCGCTGCGACCTGTTCACGCACGCGGCGCATCGCGGGAGACGAGCCTACCAGCCGTTCACCCCCACGCTTGGCCGACACGGGCGCATCACCCACGCCTCGGAACTCGGCCGATGCCCGCAGCACCTCGTTCTCACGGACGAGCGCGACGTGTCGGCAGGCCCGCTTGACGGTGATCACCATCTCGTCGCCCTGAAAGGGCTTGGTCACGTAGTCGAACGCACCGAGCTTCATCGCTTCCACAGCCGTCTCGATCGTACCGAACGCGGTCATGAGCACGACCGGCAGGTCCTGATCAACCTCGCGCACGCTCGCGAGCAGGTCGAGCCCGGTCTGATCGGGCATCTTCAGGTCCGTGACGATGACATCCGGCCGCTTGGTGACGAACGCCGCCAGCGCCCCCTCGGCGCTCTCAGCGGCTGTCACCGCGAACCCTGCGCGACGCAGGGTGGAACTGACGCTGTCGCGCATCATCTCCTTGTCATCGACGACCAAGACTGTGTGGTTCCCGACCGTGCTCATGCCGCGCTGCTCCTCGCACTCTCCGGCCGCGCCGGCGGATCCGCCGCGCCGCTCGCCGACCCATTGCCCCGACCATCCATCCCGTCCCGCCGGTCAGGCAGCGTCAGCTCGACGCACGCTCCGCCGGGGACCTCGCGCGTCGAGCCCGCGTTCCAGACCCGCACCCGCCCGCCGTGCGCATCGACGATGCGGTGCACGATCGCCAGACCGAGCCCGGTCCCGACCGCACGCGTGGTAAAGAACGGGTTGAACATCCGCTCTTGCACATCGGCAGGGATTCCTGGTCCCGAGTCGCGCACCACCAAGCGGACACCCCCGTCGGCGGGCGATGCGCTCAGACGCAGCTGGCCGCCAGGGCCCATCGCATCAAGCGCATTGCGCACCAGGTTTGTCAGCGCCTGGTGCAGCATCCCGGCGTCTGCATCGATCGGTACATCCGCATCCACAAACACCCGAACCCCGTCCAGGCGGTCCCGGCACGCCTCGACCGCCCGCTCGAACAGATCCGACGCGCACTGCCGCTCAGCCATCACACGCATCGACCGGCTGAACGCCAGCACATCGGTCACGATCCCGTCGAGCCCCTGCACCGACCGCAGGATCTTCGAGGCCGTCTCGCGCTGCTCAGGGCTCTCGGCAAGATCGGCGATGAGCATCTCGGCGTAGAGCCCGATCGAGCCGAGCGGGTTGCGGACCTCATGGGCGATGCCCGCGGCCATCTCCCCGAGCGCCGCCAAGCGCCTGGATCGCTCAAGCTCGTCGTTCGCACGGTGAAGCTCGCCCTGGAGACGCACCACCTCCCCTGTCAGCCGCTCGTGCGTCTGCTGGAGCTTTGAGGTCACCTCGTTGAACGCGCCGAAGAGCGTCTCGAGATCACCTGCGGCCAGGGATCCATCGCCGATCGCCGGGATGTCCAGCTCCTGGGTCACGGCTAGGCGCTCCGGTCCTGGAACCTTGGGCCCTTGGCCGACTTGCCCACGTAGGCCTGGACCGCCTGATCCGAGCGTCGGAGATCTGACAGCTGATCGCCGACGGTCCGCCGACGGGCCTCCATCACGGCCTTGTCCTGCTCGTCGCGTTCGGAGATCCGCCGTAGCGAGGCCTGGACCTGCGACAGCGAGGCCCGGACCGAAGACCGGACCGACTCGGGCATGCCCTCGATGTGCCGATCCCAGCCAGCCTGAAACGGGGCGAGGTCAGCGGAGACGGCCGAGATCCGGTCGATCACCGCCTGCCGCTGGCCGAGGACGGTGATCACCGCATCGGTCTGGTTCGCCTGGACATACGCATGCTGCCGCTCGCTGAGCGCCTCGAGCTCCTGGTAGAGCCCGGCCTGCGTCTGGATCAGCCCGACGATCGCCCTGGCTTCGTCGGTCGGCGTGCTCGTCTCGGTCATCCTGACCCTGCCTTTCCGCCCGGGCTCCGCCGGGCACCTCCACGCGCTAGCCGCCGAGTCCGGCCGCTTGGGCGTCCGCGCGGAGCGACGCCAGCTCGTAGCTCGAATCGAGCCACCGCTCCCAGTCCGCCCTGCTCATCGGCAGGGTCGGGTCGTCCCATGCATCTTCGGGCAGCCGCTCGTAGAAACGCCTGGCCTTCTCGCTGGCGGTCCGTGCCTGCTCGTGGTCGCCCGCTTCGAAGTAGGCGTTGAAGATCTGGACTAGCGCCACCAGCGAGGCCGCGTCGTCCGAGTACCGATCCCGAGCGATCTGGTAGTACCGGATCGCTGCGTCGTAATCGCCAAGATCGAACGCGCAGTCGCCGAGATAGAAATAAGCGTTGCGCAGCGAGATCCCGTCCAGAACCGTTCGGCGGCGTTCCGGCACCGCCTCGAGCCCGTCACGGACCTGCGCAAACAGCTCGATCGCGCGGCCGAGATGGTCCTCACGAGTTGCCTCAAGCTCATCCTGGATGCTCGGAGCAACCGCCCCACCCCCGAGCGTCTGCGTGATCGCTACGGATTCCAGCCGGTACGCGTCCGCGAGCAGGTACTTGAGCTTGTGCGATTCGCGGCTGTCGCCCTCTCGGAGGACCGCCTCCTCGAGCTGCTCGATCGCCGACGGGTACAGCCCGTCGTAGTAGTGCACCATCCCCATCGCCGCGAGCGCATCGCTGAACGATTCGCTCTCGACATCGCCCGCCTCGCCCCGCAGCACGGACTGGAGCAGCTCCGAAGCCCTGCGGTCGTTCGCGGGATCGGGATCCTCGAGGTAGACCTGAGCGAGCGGGACGTAGCTCCGCACGCCCCAAGGCCCGACACCCCGGCCTCGCTCGGGATCGTTCGCCAGATCCAGCAGGGCTTCGAACTGCGCAGCGGCCAGCTCATACTCACCCGATGCCTGATAGGCCCTGCCCAGCCGGAAACGAGCCGCCGGTACACGCGGATCGCCGGCAATCGTCCCGGCGAATTCGACATACGACGCGATGGCCTCGGCCGTGTCGCCACCGCCGTCGAACATCACCGCAGCGTTCCACACACTGTCGGCGTAGGCGAGGTCATCGTCCGACCCTGCAAGCATGTCCGCGTGCCGGCGGAAATAGTCACCCGCGCGCACATACCACCGCTGCGCCTGCGCACGCGTTGAGGGATCGATCTCCGTCAGCTCCACGCCGAGCTCGTCCGGCGTCAGAACCGAACCCTCGCCGGGCGGCTCGATATCCAGCGCATCGGCGACCAGCTGCAGCGCCCTGGCACGGTTCACCCGCGCCTGCGACAGCAGCACACGCTCGTCTGCTCCCGCGGCGGCTACGAGATCCTCGGCGATCTGAGCGTATTGCGCCGCCAGATCCAGCTCACGGCGTGCCATCTGCTCCTCGAACCGCTCGATCAGGCTCGACATCGTCTCCGCAAGGATCGGCCCCGGCCGCCGCGTGGCGTCCAGCAGCTCGTCGGCCAGAAGCGCATAGACCTCCACAGCCTCGTCCGCAGTCGCCGACGCGGGATAGACCTCCGAGATCAGCGCGAGCGTCTCACCCAGAGAAAGCAGCGCCGGGCGGAACGACGGCGAGGCCGTGTACGTCCCGACCACGGCCTCGAACCTCAAACGAGCCCGGTCCAAGTCACCGAGCTGCTCGAACACCCGCCCCTCGGCCAGCATGCTCCGCGCGTACAGGTCGTCGCCCGGGGGCAGCAGCGAGGTCGCCCGCTCGAGCTGCTTGGCGGCCTCAGGAAGCGCACCGCCCGCGACGTACGACTCGCCGAGCAGCAGGAAGAGCTCGCCGCGCATCGCGTCGTCGGCCTGCTGCACGCGCGGCATCATCCGCAGCAGCCTCGCGATCGCCTCCTCGGACGCCTCGTTCCGCAGCCGCAGCTCGGTTCGGCGGGCCAGCGTCCAGACCCGATCCTCGAGCGTCAGCATCGGATCGTCACCCAGGTCGGTCAGCAGGCGGCTGGCCAGAGCCTCACTGACCTGGCCGCCCTGCATCGCTCGCTCGATCACCACGCGGGACAGTCGCGTCCGCTCGTCCGAGGCGTCGTCGCTGACCATGCCGATCCGACCGGCGGCTTCTTCGAGACGATCAAGCGCAACAAGCGCCGCCACAGCGATCGCGTGCTCCCTGTCCAGCAGCGTCCGTCCGGCACGCTCGGCCTTGTCCAGCTCCTCAAGGATCCGGAGGTGGTTCGCCTCCACGTCCGCTCCCAGCCTCGCCTGACCCACCGAGATCGCCGCGGCGCGAGCGGCGTGGAAACGCTGACGCGTTTCGGCTGAGACCGAGGCATCGTTGATCAACGGGCGGGCCTCGGTGTTCAGCACAGCCAACGATTCCTCGGGCAGGCCCTCCGCAAGCAGACCCTCGGCACGCGCGACCATGCCCGCGACATCCGGGTTGGGCTTGGTCAGCATCAGCGTTGCCATGCCCGAGACCAGCAGCACCGCCGCCACCGCAAGCAGCGGGACCTGCCACAGATCGCGCCAGGACCGCGAGTGCACTGCGGCGGGCTCACTTGTCGCGACTGTGGTACTCACGCGCGGCGGCTCCCTGGGGGTGCGCAGAGTCCTCGCACCGAAGTGGGTTATCGGGAACCGCGACGCGCAATCTTGACCATACCGAACCGCCCGCCATCACTACTCGACACGGCCGGGACACCCAAGACACGTTGTACGTTTTTTATTCGGTATTGACTGGAACCGGCATCAACACGGCGCACCGCGCGAACGTATCGCCGCGGTGCCGGCCATCCGGATCGCTGATGGCCAGCATCGCCGCGGGCGGCAGGAACCACTTGACGAGGTTTCGGACGATCGCCCCGCCGGGTGTGGGCGGACGGAACCGGCCCGGACCGAGCGGCGGGCCCGCCCCCGCATCGACGCGGGCCACGAACAACCCCACCATCGATTTGCCGATGCTCCGCCCCGAGATCGCCTCACCGATCGCGCAGTGCGTCGCGGCCAGTCCCAACGCCAGCAGCAGCGGCCCGATGTCCAGGCTCCCGGTGATCGGCAGCGCGAGCGGGCCGAGCACCAAGATCGGCGACACGCCGGTCAGAGCACCGCTGACGAGCACTGCCGGGAATGCATCGAGCAGCGTCGCGAGCAACCGCCGCCCCGCGGAACCGATCGCCGTCCCGGGCGGCAGCACAACCGCGTCCGACTTGGGTGAGGGCCGCACGGCTACCAGCACCACCACGATCATGAACACAAACAGCAGCAGCGAGAGTGTCCGGAACTCGTTGCGGCTGATGGGCGATGTAGTCGTCGCCGGCGCTTCCGAGATCAGACGGCCCGTCGTCAGGCTGACCTCCAGCACCCGACGGGTCATCGCGCCAACGCCAGGCGTCGCCAGCGCCGAACCGGTCTCGTCGGTCTGGCCACCCTCGTTCCATACATAAAGAAGCCGACCAGTAGGCCCCATGATCGCTGAAGCCGCGGTCCGCGGTACGCGCTCAAGCTCGACCAGCGTCGCGGTACCCCAGCTGCCGACCGACGCGACCTCGACGCCCGCACGATCCTGCGGGCGACGCGCGATGATGGCCTCGCCACGCCACACCCCGAGCACCTCGAACGGCTCGACTTTCCAGGACGGATCGACCGACAACGCCCGAGACGACCACGAGCCATCGGCCGCTAACCGGTGCAGCGCCAAGCCCCCGCTCTCCCGCTCGAGGACCACTACGCCCAGGTCGTCCGCCCAAAGCTGGACGCGGGCCGAACTGACCGACGCGGGAATCTCGGAGACAGTCTCCCAGCCCTGGAGCGTCAGCCGGTTGAGCACGAGCCGATCGTCCCGATCCACCAGCGCCCAGAGCGATTCCTCAAAGGCCGCCACGCCGCGCAGGCCCCGAGCGTCCTCGAGCGCCGGCAGGAGCCGGAGCCGCCCGGACGGGACCTTGGCCCAGAGGTCGCTCACGCCCCTGGGCTCGGCTCGCACCTGCTCAACGCGGCGAGAACCATCTTCTTCGGCCGGCCCGACCGCGAAGAGCACGGGCCCGCTCGCGGCGAGGTGCGTCGGCGATAACGGCAGCCGCATGGCGCTCGCGAGCCTCGTCGGAGGCGACGGCCGGGCGTTCGCGCTCGGCACGCGCGGCGGCGCGTGCAGGAGCACACGCTCGCCGACCAGGCCAGCGTCCGACGTTGCGCGATCGCCCGGACCGGATCCGGAACCCAGCCCGCCACCTGCGGGCAGCACGAACCACGCATGCGGGACTCCGTCCGAAGAACCCGCCGAGGGCTGCGCCCATCCTGTGGCCGCAGCCAACATCGCGACAATCAAGACGCTTGCGAGATAGGGCAGAGCGGCCGTGTTCATCGGTTCGACGCCAGCGTCTCGCCGATCCGCCGAACATCGGTCACTCGGAATCGGCGGAGCAGCTCATCGAGATCGAACGCCGCGGGCTTGGGCCGGCGCGGGCTAACCTCGGCTCCTGAAAACGTGAAATCGGCGCGCACATCCAGTTCGGGCACCTCGATGACCGCCCGGCCGGTCATCCGTGGCTCGACAGGAAGGCCGGCGCGGTTGAGCACCCGGCCGTGCTGCGTAAGCAAAGACGATCCGATCTGAGTCCCATCGGCATCGAGCAGATCCACGCCCATCGGGTCGAGCGTGAAGACATCGATATGCACTACGCGGACTCGTGAGCCCTCGGCGAGCCGGACGGCCGCGGTCCGCGGCTGGTCCAGGTCCGGCCGATCGCTCCAGGTGACGCCCAGCACCGACGCATCGCCCGGCGGTGGCCAGCGGATGAGATCCAGCGCGAGCAGCAGGTCGCCCGGAAGCAGCGGCACGCCGAGCTCCTCCACGGACAGGCCAGCCGCACGCGTGCGGTCGCCGACAGCGGCCCGAGACTGGTCCAAGTCGATCCACCAGTAGCGTTCCGCGTCCGATCCCAGCACCAGGTAGGTCTCGCCGAGCTTGCCCAGCAGCAGCGCAACGCGCTCGGGCCGCACCACCTGGAAGTGCCCTTCGAGCTGGTCGCGGCGAAGGTCGCCGTCCTCATCCCTGTATCGGAGCCCGACGACAGCGCGGGCCCAGAGCCGGTCGAGCGTTGCGATCCGGCGCTCCGCACTTTCGTACAGCGCCTCGTAGGCGGGCAACGCCGCGGCATCCGGCTCCACAGCATCATGCGTCAACGCCGGTCCGTCCGAGCTGCGGCAGCTCGGCAGCAGCAATGCCGCACAGACGAGCCAAGCCACCGAGGTCCACCGGGCACGGACGCGGGGCGAACTAGACCTCACCGGCCGGCTCCAGCAGGGCTTCGACCTGCTCGGCGAGCGCCGCCAACGCTGCCTCCGTGAGCCCGCCTGCCGACTGCGGATCGGCGACAACGATCGGCTCGGCTTCCGGCTCCGACCCTCGGACCCGGACCCGGAGCTCTCCTGGCGAGGCGCCGGCGTATTCCAACCGGCGCTTGCGGAGCAGCTGGAGCGCGATGACGTAGCGCAGGGCCAGGCGGTCCGAATCCTCGCTCGACCCCAGCTGCTCGAACAGGTCGAGCATGCCATCGGCCGAGAGGATCGGCGGCGGTGCCTGGCCAGGCGTGGGCGCCAGGGCGTGCCAGCTCGCGAAGACCCGTCGATCCGCGAGCTGCCCCGCGTGCTCGTCCCAGGCGTCGCGGAGCACATCGAGCCGGTCGAACTCCACCCCGGCCTCGGCGCCTTCGGGCTCGAGCAGAACCACGACGATGGGCTCCCCGCCTTGGAAAACGGCCTCGGTCGCCGCGCACGCGCCGCTGGAACGGGGAATCGAAAAGCCGCCGGTCATCGTCATCGGTTCGCCTCAGCGGTCGCACCCGGTGGCACGCCTGGAGAGCTTAGCGGCACGTCAGGGTGAAGAACCGTTGATCGGAGCCATCCCGACCCACACGGAAGTTCTTGGTCTGCCCGCACGCCGGGCAGCGCGCGATGTACGACCGCTGATCCGGACGACGGTACACACGCACGTACTGGTTCGCGCACTCGAAGTAGATCCGCAGGTACGGCCGACCGACGGGTGTGCTCCCGGCTGACGGATCGGCTGGCGGGGGTCCCTGGGAGGCCATGCGAAGAAGATCGGCGCGATGGAGCCCGGAGCATGCACCGATGCCTCTGCCGCAGTTCGTATTCTGTTCGATTTCGCGGCTATCCGACGCATGAGTCGATCTAGACTGAATCCGTCTCCGCGTCGGAGAGCTTCCGGACAAACGCTCAGATGACCGCCTCGCTAACCATCCTGCCCGACCCGCCGTCGCCTCCAACGGCCATCGGCCTGATCGCCGCAGCAGGGCGGCTGCCGACGCTGGTCGCCGAGGGGCTCCGCGAGCAGGGACACCCGGTGCACGGGCTCGGTCTCTCGGGCCTGTTCGACCCGGAGCTGCCGCTGCTGTGCGACACGTTCAGGACCGTCGGCCTGTTCCGCGTTGGTACCTGGGGCCAGGCCTTCCGGCGGATGGGCGTGCGGCACGCGATCATGGTCGGCAAGGTCGACAAGGCCCGGCTCATGCACGACCCGCTCAAGCTGATCCGGCACGTACCCGACCTCCGTACGATGCGTGTCTGGTACCGCGACCTCCGGCACGACCGGCGTTCTCACGCGGTGCTGAAAGCCATTGCCGATGAACTCGACCGCAGCGGGGTCAGCCTTATCGACTCGACGTCGTCCATCCCGGACCAGCTCGCGACAAGCGGGGTCATGACGCGCGGCAAACCAAGCGCCGAGCAGATGGCGGACATCGAGTTCGTCTGGCCGCTGCTGACAGAGACGCTCCGGCTCGACATCGGCCAGGCGATCGCGGTTCGCGACCGCGACGTCATCTCGGTCGAGGCCGTCGAGGGCACCGACAAGATGATCGAGCGGACCGGCGCCCTCTGCCGCGGTCGGAACTGGACCCTGTGCAAGGGAGCCCGCTCGGGGCACGATCGGCGTTCGGATGTGCCGACGGTGGGCCTGGACACGATCAAGCGTCTGCACGCCGCGGGCGGCCGGTGCCTCGCGCTCGCTGCGGGCGACGTGATCATGCTCGACAAGCCCTACATGCTCGACCTGGCTGACGAGATGGGCATCGCGGTGATCGGCGTGCCCATCGGCCCCTCGCGCACGAGCCCGAGCCGGGACGACGGGTGACCGAGGCCGATCCCGCGCCCGGCAAGGAACCGGCTTGGGATCCCGCGCCGGATCGGCCATACGCCAGCCGGGGCGGTCTGAAGCTGGCGCACGCGCTCGACACGTTCGGCCTCGACCCTGCGGGGCTGGCGTGCGCCGACCTCGGCTGCTCGACGGGCGGGTTCACCGACTGCCTCCTGCGGCGCGGGGCGGCCAGCGTCGTGGCGGTCGACACCGCCTACGGCGAGCTGGCCTGGGCGCTGCGCAACGACCCGCGTGTGACCGTGATGGAACGCACGAACGCGCTGCACGCCCAGCCGCCCGGACGCGTCGATCTGGTCGTCATCGATATCGGTTGGACGCCACAGCGTCTCGCTCTGCCGACAGCCGCTCGGTGGCTCGCGCCGGGCGGGCGGATCATCACGCTGATCAAGCCCCACTACGAGCTCACCGACGAGCAGCGCCGGCTCGGCGGGGACGCGGGCGTGCTCGAAGAATCCCAAGCGCAGGAGGTGGTCGACCGGGTGGTTCGCGGCGTCGCCTCCATGGGCTTCGAGATGCTCTCGCTGACCAGATCGCCCATCCTCGGCGGCGCGGGCAAGCGGAAGCGCAGATCGCGCGGGAACGCGGAGTGGCTCGCTCTGGTCGTGCCATCCGGCAGCAGTGCGCACGCGTCGCCCGCAACGCCGGGCAAGCCAGACGCTGCGGGCTGAACACGTGAGAGAGTGAGAGCGTCAGCGCGGCCTAGCGCGCACGGACTCGGATCGAGCCGAGATCGGTATCGAACCGGATACCCACGCCAAGGTCGCAGCCACGCCGCCAGCGCCAACGCCGGCGGTCGTGGTGCCTGTCGCGGTCGCGGCGCCATCGCCGGTCGTGCCCGCGGTCGTAGCCGCGGTCCCAGCTACGGTGACCATCGCGGAAGCGATCGCGATGCCAACGGTCCGGGCGGATCACGGTCGTATGGCCTCGCCGAAAGATCGTGAAGTTGTAGCCGTCGTAGCTGAGGGAGATCCGGCGGTGGCGTCCCGATACGACCACACAGCCGTCGCGGACCCAGGCGTGGATGCCCTGACGGCGGAGTGCGTGTGCGATGCCGACCTCGATCCGCGTGTGCGCGACGAAGCGGTGCTCACGCCCGTTGATCCAGATCCAACCAACGCGGTCGTAGTGCCCGCGGTCGAGGTGCCGGCCGTGTTTGGGATCACTGTCTGCAAGGCCCGCGGCCAGGGCATGCGGCGCCCACACCGCCGCGAGCGCGAGCGCGCCGGCCCGGACGGGCGTGACCCACCCGCATCGCGGATGGTGCCAGATGCTTCTCATGACGATCTCCTTTTCGATCCGGCGCGGGGTTGCGACCGTCTCTCGCCTAGCGGCGCCGTCGCCCGACGAGCAGGGAGCCGCGTGCGAGCGCTGCTCCGGGGCACGAGCCGGTCGGTGCTGACCCTGGCTGACACGAGGCCGGCACGAATCAACAAAAAGCTAGCGATTGGAAACTTTTGCCCTGTTCCGCCGTCTTTCTTGTCAGGGTGCCGCCTGGCCGCACGGAACGCCGGTATCGGGCGCCCGTGACGGCCCGACGCAAGGAGGTTGGCATGTCGAACGACTCGTACATCACCACGGACGACCCTCGGCGGCTGAGCCCGATCGAGGCCTCGCTCATGGACGCGTGCAACCTGGCCCACCGGGCACGGGCGATCGGCGACGCAGCCATGCATGAGCGCGCTCGCGTTGCGATCGCCGACCTGCTCGAGCAGTACGACGCTACCGATGGCGATGGGCACGCGCACCCCGCGTGGGCCCG
>JBCCZQ010000040.1:0-29306 GCA_039187315.1 Planctomycetota bacterium
ACGTGTCTCCGTCCCTGCGGATCAAGGCGGCAGAAATCTATGGGCCGGACAAGGCAGATATCGCAGCGTGGGAATGCACCGAGTGCTGTATGCCGGGAGACTGTCCACTTTGCGGAGCCGACTGACGCACACCCCGCCGCATGGGCGGGGAGGGGCTTGCTCTCGATCTGATAGAAACTGATAGCAAAACGAGAGGAAGGGTGACGACGTGTTAGGGCATATCTACTGCATCATCGTTCACCGGCTACTTGGTTTCTGGAGAGTGACTCGCACGTACTACGCAGGCCCCGACAGCTACAGGTGTACCAAGTGCGGTAGGGAGCACAACTAATGACAAACAGCGCCGACACCGACGCCTTCGCCCACTACTTCGAGCACCACCAAGACGGGTGGCCGGTGGTGGATGGGTGGAACAACGACCGTGGTTGCTGGGCGTCATGGTATCTTGACACGTTCAAAAAACCGTCAGATGCACCGGCACACTGGCATAGGCGGGGTTATGACCTTGTCGGCTTGTCTGAAGAATTTTTGCCCCCCGAACCCATCGACATTCAGGCCCTGACCGGGCTGCTGGTGGTGGAGCTGGCGAAGAAATACGGATGCGTATTGCTTTACGACACAAGAGAGCTGGAGTGGCAAATACAAGACAATGAGTGCGACCGGGTGGCCAGCGGCGAACTGCCACTCAGCACCGCAGTCGACGCCTGGATGCAGATCCACGGCCTACCGGAGGCTTCGAAGGCATGACCACCAAGATGGAAGCCGTCGAGAACCAGCGCGTCGTCAACGAGTGGTGCCGCACGCTCGGCGCTGTCCGACGCCGCTGCGCCGCCGCCGGCATCGACGACACCGTCGTTCTCAACGAGCACGCGATGAGGCTCCTGTCCCTCGACGACAGATCCATCAAAGAGATCGAAAACGCGGCGGTCCGCCGCCGGCACTCTCGCAGCTCCGCCGCGATGGCCGCGCTGCTCCGGGGCGAGATCGACAGCGACGCGGCGGTCTTCGAGGAAGACGGCGTTGTCCGCAGGGGCCGGGTCTGCGTCGAGCTGCCCGAGGCGTACTACCGCGGCGACGGCAGGGTCTCGTCGTGCGGCCGGACCTGGCTCGAGGGCGCGGCGGCGGGCCTCCGGGATGAGCCGCCGAGCTGCCCGTTCCACGAGGTGCGGACGGACGGCATCTCCAACAGGAGCGCAAGGTCGTGGCACGAGGGCCACGCGGCGGCGGTGGAGGCCGCCAAGGAGTCGCTCAAGTGAAGGACTACATCGGCAAGGCGTCGGCCATCGTCGAGGACCGCGGCGCCGCGTACGGGTCGCCGTCGGGCAACCACGGCTGCACGGCCGAGCTCTGGAACGCGTTCCTGCGCCGCAAGCACGGCGTCTCGATCGAGCTGACGCCGCGCGATGTCTGCACGCTCATGGTGCTCCAGAAGGTCTCGCGCGACGCGTTCATGCCCAAGGATGACAACTGGATCGACGTCATCGGCTACGCCGCGAACGTCGGCATGATCGAGGACGACAAGGAGGGCGACGCGTGACCAAGCCCGTCGTCTACATGGCATGCCCCTACTCGATCGGGCACGTGAACCAGAACGTCCACGACGCATGCATGCTCTGGAACGCGCTGCGGATCGAGGGCGTCGTCATCCCGATCAACCCGCTGTGGTCGCACGTCCAGGACACGGTCCGCCCGATCCCGTACTCGGCGTGGCTGCGGTACGACCTCGAGCTGATCGCGTCGGGCGCGGTGCACGCGGTGCTCCGCTGCTTCCCGCAGGTCGAGAGCAAGGGGGCCGACGCGGAGATCGAGCACGCCCACCGGCTCGGCATCCCGGTCTTCTTCGCGCAGCGGGACCTGTACGAGTGGGCGGAGTCGAGATCGGCCGGCGCGGCGACGACATGAGCGAAAGGGAAGCGGATGAAGAGGTATTCGGAACAGACGTACGCAGAGAAAAGCCGGCAGGGATGGTGCCGGGGAGACGGCCAATTTCCGAGTGTCGAGCAGCTCACTCTCGGATGCCTCCAGCGCATCGCAGACGCGACCGAATCGATGGCCAAGAGCCACGACGAGATGGAGGAAAAGCTCCGCCTCGCCAGGAATAGCCGTGACTACTGGAGAAAACGCGCTGAGCGTGCCGAGCGATCCAACCAGGCGCTCCGGGGCGTAGTGACCCGTGTTCGTCGCAATGCCGACAAGGCGAACGCGTAGCGATGCCCGCCAAACCACTCAGCGACGCCGAGCTCCAGGACGCCGCCAGGCTCTACCAGCGGCACGGCAGCGTCGTCAGCGCCGCCCGGGAGGCCGGCATCAACGAGTCCACGTTCGGCCACCGCATCAAGCAGGCCGAAGAGCGGGGGTTCCTCCGCCGGAAGCACACCAAGCGCCCCGATCCCGGGGCCGGACTAGGCGCGGTCGAGGACCAGTACCAGCGCAGGACCGCCGAAGACGGCAGCATCACCGTCTACTCGCTCTCGCCCCAGATCCGCACCCTCGACGAGCTGATCGCCTACGCCGAGGTCGACACGGAACTCTTCGAGGTCGCCTCGCACAAGGCCGGGACCTACCAGGCGCAGCGCGCCAAGGACAAGGGCCCCGGGTTCGAGACCGTCACGCTCTACAAGATCGACGCGACGTTCCGCCCTCGCAAGGACGCCGACCAGAGGGCCTCGTTCCGGGCGTTCCTCGACGGATTGGGCGACCCGAGGCCGCTTCCGGCCCCGAAGCGCGCCAAATCACGATCGAAACGGGCCAGGCCGGTGCTCCTGGAGCTCTCGCTGCCGGATATCCACGTCGGCAAGCTCGCCTGGGCGCCCGAAACCGGCGAGAACTACGACATCGACCTCGCGACGGGCCTCTACCTGCGCGCGATCGACGGCCTGACGGCCCGTTTCGAGCACCTGCGGCCCCAGATCGGCTCGATCCTGCTCCCGACGGGCAACGACCTGCTGCACATCGACTCGATCGAGAACACCACGACCGCCGGGACGCGGCAGGACCTCGATTCGCGGTGGCAGAAGTGCTTCGTCGCCGCCCTGGACATGCTCGACGACGCGATCCGGCGGCTCCGGGAGATCGCGCCGGTCCGCATCCCGATCATCCCGGGCAACCACGACACGATGGGGACGTTCCACCTGGGCGTCGCTCTCGAGCGGCGCTGGCGGGGCGACCGGCACGTCGATGTCGACAACGCGCCGACGACGAGGAAGTACATCCGGCACGGGGCCTGCCTCATCGGCTTCACCCACGGCGACAAGGAGAAGCACGCCGACCTGCCCCTGATCATGGCCGAAGAGCGCCCGAAGGACTACACGGCCTGCCGGTGGCGCGAGTGGCACCTCGGTCACCTGCACAAGTCGAACCTGCGCGTCTACACCGCCGGCGACACGCACAAGGGCGTCGGTGTGCGGATCCTGCCCTCGCTCAGCGGCACCGACGCGTGGCACTACCAGAAGGGCTACGTCCGCGGGGTGCGGGCGGCCGAGGCGTTCGCCTGGCACGAGACCGACGGGCTGCTGCTCAGCGGCCAGTGGCGTCCGGAACCGGCGACAGACACGGAAGGAGCGGTGGCGTGACCCAGCCGAGCCGCCTCCGCTTCGGCCACCGGACGATCCGCGTCGACTTCACCAGCGCCCTGCCCGCCGACACCCAGGGCCACGGCGACCACGACGCCCACCTGATCGCGATCTCGAGCCAGCTCGACGGACCCGACGCCGCCCTGACCCTCGTCCACGAGCTCCTCCACATCGCCATCGCCCGAGCCGGCGGCGCCGCGGCGCTGGGCATCGACGAGACCACCGAAGAGCGGATCGTCTCGATCCTCTCCGACGCGCTGGCCGAAGCCGTCAGCCGGAACAAGGCCGCCGCCGAGTGGGCGGTGGGGGAGATGGCGGGCTGATGCCCGCCCCCCGACGCACGCGACGCTGCCCGAGGTGCTACGGCTCCGGAGAGATCGCCGTCGTCCCCGAACCCGACTCCCATTTCGCCGGCCAGGCCTACGAGATCGTCGCGTGTCCACGCTGCGGCGGCTCAGGCCGCGTCTACGCCGCTCCGGTCCGAAACCGACCCAGGAGCCGTCCGGAACACCAGGCCGCGAGAGGCGGCGAGGAGAGCGCCCTGTGGAGCGAATGAGCGAGAATTTGCACCAGACCCCCATCTCCGACCTCGCGGACGCTCTCGACAAGGCCGGACGTCACGCCCCTGAGCGGCTCCTTTCGCCGGCGGAGGTCCGGGAGCTCACCAGGACGTTCTACAGGTTCAGCGGATTCCCAGCCTGGGCCATGCGGTCACGGGCGGGTTCCGCCGAGAAGCACCCCCGAATTTTTGGTGCGGAGCATCGTGGGGGTGATTGATCCACCGTCGAGCCCCCCCGGCCCCCCGGTGCCCCCCCTCCAGCCCTCGTCACGGCCTCTAGGCGACGCCCGCGTCCTACACAGACGCCGACAACCCGCTCTCACTAGGTCTAGGGCTCGATTCGACTGCTCCCCTGCCGCACCGGTGCCGCCTCAGGCCTTCGCTCTGCCCCTCGGTCCGCTCTCCGTGGCCGTGGGGAGCCTGTTTTCTCCGCCCGTGTCCATGTGTGTATCCCCCCACCCCCACACCAGAATCAACACTTCGACACGAGCAGTTGGAGAAGGACTCTCCTCCTCACGCCAGCCCAGCCCAGCCACACTCCCGCCCCAGTACCGCACCGCACCGGCGCCCCTCAGCGTCGGCCTGGGCTCTGGTACTGGCTCTCGGCTGCGCGGTGTCGGAGTTCGAGGCTGAGGCTGAGGCCGGAGGCGGTGGCTCTGGGCTCTGTCTCGGGGGCTGTTCTCTGCCTCGTTCTAGGGCTCCGCCTTCATACTACTGTCCACCTTAGCGAACGCTAAGCAAAATTCGCACGAATTCGCCTTGACTGAGGGGGTGGTTTTGGGGAGGATTTAGGGCGGTTGCGGGTGCCGTACAGGGGTTGAACTTGGGGCTCGGATCGATGAGACTAGGGTATGGAAGAACTGCGGATCGTCGGGCTGATGCTGGTCTTTTGGCTGGTAGGCGGCGCCATCATGGGAGCCATTGTCAGGTACGTCGCGTGGCTTCTCGTGCTCGTTGCGATGGATCTCAGGAAGCCCAAGGACGGCGGCGACAACGCGGAGGCGAAGTCCAGGGTCTTCGGGAAGCTGGTCCTGTGGCCGGCCCACGAGAAGGGCAGCAGGGGCGTTGTCCAGATCCTCGGCTACGTGCTGATCACTGCCATCATCGCTTCGGCGACGAGCGTTGTAGTGGCCGTAGTCCGGTTCTTGGTGGGCGGGTAGTCCGAATGGAAGTGCGTGAGCTCATCGGGCGAGGGATCCAGTTCTAGGGTGAGGCTTGGGTATGCAAGACCACGCATCTCGTATAGCAACTGTCACTGACCCGATCGCGGCCCGCGCTGCGGCCGAGGACGCCGAGATAGGCCTGGCCGACACTTTCGACTTGCTCGCTGACACGAACTGGATGACTGATGGACTCGGCATCCCGGTCATTCAGTTCATCGCTATCCAGTTCTTGATCTGGCTGGTCGGCGGGTTTGCCTTGGGCTTCGTTGCTCGCGTCGGGGCGTTCCTCCCGGCTCTGCCGCTGCTTGCATTCAGAGACCGGAAGAACGGTCAGGATCTAGAGCAGGCCGCGTCATCGCTCATGAACACCGTCGCCTTCTGGCCCTTGACCAAGGCGAAGCGCAAGAGCTTCCGCGGCGTGTTCTGGTTCATCGCCCTGACCGCGTCCATCGGGTCGATCACGGCCGGAGCTATCGCATACACGAAGATGACCGTCCCATTTCACACGATGGAATTCGACTGGTACGTTTCGAGTGACCCGGTGTTCCAGCGTCCCGAGGTGACAGCCCAAACGACCGTTGAAGCCGCGTCCTGGCTCTTTTTGTTCCAGCGTCGGCTTCAAAAAGCAAGCCACATGTCTTCTGTCGAGTTCGAGCACGACGAGGACTTCAATCTCTTTGAACTGTCTAAAGAAAAGTTTGATCGGGTCATCGGTGGGCTTTCACCTGAATTTATTTCTTTGGTAGCCGAATCGGGCAGCGAGCCAGAAGCGCAATGGCGGAGCAGGTTCTACCGCACCGAAACCGAGCAGAAGTACACCGTGCTGAAATCTGGGGCCTATGGCAGACGGATTGCCATGGGCTTGGCCATGATCGATCCACTCTCCTCGATCTGGAACCGCTACCCAGAGGGTTCAAGATACGACACGATCGAATTCGATGATGTCTTCTCGGTTACGGAAGACATATGGGGTGCGAACACCAGGATGCTTGTATTCATCGGCGAGAGCCTCAGTTTTGGCCTGGTAGTGCGGGTCGTCGTATTCTTTGTGTTTGGCTTCGTCGTCTGGATCTGGAGCAAGCGCACCGGCAAGGACCTTGATCCGGAGCACACGCCGATGAACTGGCCCGGGCTGCTGATCGAAACCGATCGGATGCAGATATTTGTCTGGGTGCTCGTGACATTCGCGGCGGGCGCGATCTCGCTCCAGCTCATGAGGGGCTTTTAGTCTTGCCGCAACCCAAGCTCTACACAGTCTCGCAGATCGCAGAAGAGATGGGCGTCACGCCTGGGCATGTGCGCAACCTTGCCAAAGAGCGGGGTGTGGAACCTGTTGTAGTTGCTGGTGTGACGAAGCTGTTCAACGCCGAAGGGAAAGCTGCCATTGCTGCTCCTAGCGGAAAGAAATTGGGGCGTCCGCTTGGAGCAAAAAACAAAAAAGGAAAAAATTACCATTGACAGGCATGGCATTATCCGATACATTGCCTACAGCGACGCTCACCGCGAGCGCACAAAAATTGCTCCCCGCGATGCTGACACATCCGGGGAGCGCGGACCACGCCTGACAAGGAGACGAAGTCATGCAGACTCTATGCACCATCGAGCAGCTCGAAAACGGCATGGAGACCATGCTCCGCGACCCGGACGCCGAGGTCGAGGCCATCCTCCGAGCCCTCCGGACCATGACCGCCGACATCCGGAGGCAGGTCGAGGAGCTCGTCGGATCAGCCCGCTGCCTCATCGACCCGCAGCCCGACGGCCGCAAGGAGATGCCGACGGTTCGGCCGGTGCCGATTGAGATGTTCGAGGCCCACGACACGGGCAAGGGCTACCGGCCGTGGATCCTCCGATCCGATCTGACCGGCAGGCCGAAGCGGGATTCCGGGCTCAGGCCGTACCGCTACAAGAGCGAGAAAAACGCCCAGGCCGCCGCGGACATGTTCAACAAGCGCACCTCCGGCCTAGACCCGTTGATCGCATAGATCCGACTCCGACGCCGGCCCAGCGGCCCGCGTCGGGATTCAGCGCGCCGAACGTCGGCGCAAGAGTGCCCCCCGCGTGCGGCAACACCGGGGGGCGCGGACAGTCGACCTAGCAGGGAGGACCGTCATGCAGAGTGTAGGTAGTGAAAAAGGTTCGGCGGAGCACACGCCGGGGCCGTGGGAACTCAGTGAGCGTTGCGAGGCTGGTACGCAACCGTTCTGGACCGTGAGTGGGAACTCCGGTATAGCCATCGCGAAATGCCATGTTCCACATCGCTGGGACGAGTCGCAGATTGAAGCCAACGCCCGCCTCATCGCCGCAGCGCCGGAGTATGACAACGAAGCTCGAGCAGTGCTAGCTGCGTGGCACGGCGAAAGTGGGCACGAACTAGCCGAAGCGATTCATCGGCTTGGGTGCGTCGTTGCCAAGGCCGCCGGCTGTGAACTTTCGCCGGCGGATTTCGTCAAGGGCGGTGCCTCATGAGAGCCACCGAGTACAAGGGCGCGACCATCATCGCCCACCCACGCAACGGCACCGTTCGCTTCGCATGGCGTGATCTCACAGGCCGCATCCGCTACGCGACCACCATCCGCGGCGCGAAGATCAGCATCGACGCCGAAGAACGTATCCGCGAACGCATCGAACGCGACGCTGTCTCTCTCTAGCCCTAGCCGGCGTGCGGGTTCGCGCCCGCGGCCGGCTTTATGAAGACGAAGCACCAAGGTGTCAGGCTCCAGCGGTCCGGGACCAACTGGCAGGCCGCGTACTACGACTCGCTCGGCCGACGCCGGTGCAGGTCGCTGGCCTACCTCGGCCCGATCTCGAAGGTAAGCAAGTCCAAGGCGCAGCGCGAATGCGACGCGATCGCGGCGGAGCTGGGCGCCGACCCCGGCTCACGCGACCGATCCGAACCGCCCAAGCTCGGCGAGTGGCTCGACGCGTTCCTGAGACTCCGCGAGCCCGAGCTCGCCGACTCGTCGCTCCGGCTCTACAAGACGACCAGCGACTACCTGCTTGAGTTCTTCGGCCCTGACGCCGGCTGCGGCCTGATCACCAGGGGCGACGCCGAAGAGTGGCGGGGGTGGCTGCTCGAGCGCGTCACCGACGAGACGGCCCGGGCCCACACGAGGCGGGCGTCCACGATCTTCCGCAGGCTTGTGACACGAGACGAGATCCGAATAGATCCCTTCGGCCACCTGCCGAGGCAGGGCTCGGCTTCGGCCGCGGACCCGGCCCAGCTCGACGCGTCGATGATCCCGAAGCTTCTGGACGCCGCCCAGAACCAGTCGTGGCGGAACCTGATCGCGATGGTCTGCTACGCGGGCCTGCGTCTGGGCGAGGCCCAGGCGATGACCTGGGACCGCGTCGTCTGGGAGGGCCGTCGGCTCCGCGTCCCCAACATCAAGACGGCCAGAGCGACGGGGCGGCGTGAGCGGGAGGTGCTCATGGAGCCCGAGCTGGAGTCGGTGCTGCTGCGGGGGCACGAGCTCGCCAGGAACAACAGCGTGATCCTCCGGGGCATGGCCAACCCGCAGCGCGATATGAAAGTGATCGTGCGTCGCGCCGGGCTCGAGGTCTACCCCAAGCCCTTCCACGCGTGGCGTACCTGGCGGAGCCTGTCGTGGAAGGCGCAGTACCCCGAGATCGTCGTGGACAAATGGCTCGGCCACTCGAACAGCGTGGCCCGCCAGCACTACGGCGCGGTGCCGGAGCACTACTACGGCGGGGCCGAATCGGAGACGGAATCGCTCCGCCGCCGCGTGGCCGAGCTGGAATCGATGCTGAAACGCGGCACCATTGCGGCAGACGGAGAAGTCTAGTGCTTGCTAACTGTCGTAAACCCTTGTCAAATAAAGAGCCACCTGCCGGGATCGAACCGGCGACCTGCGGTTTACAAAACCGCTGCTCTACCAGCTGAGCTAAGGTGGCGGCTGGGTGATTCTACTCGCACGGTCGGAGGGCTGGCTCGGCCTTGTCTGCTGCGGCGACCGCTTTGTGGAGCGTATCGGCTGTAAAAGTGACATGCCCGATCTTGCGGCCCGGTTTCGGGGCCTTTCGGTAGAGATGAGCGGCCGCGCCCGGTATCGCCGCGATGGCGTCAGGATCGGGTGCCGCACCGATGAGGTTGAGCATCACGGATGGGCGGCCCTGCTGTGTTGCGCCGAGCGGCCAGCCGAGGACCGCCCGCACGTGGTTTTCGAACTGCGAGCAGCGGCAGCCATCGATCGTCCAGTGGCCTGAGTTGTGGACGCGCGGAGCGAACTCGTTCGCGATGAGACCAGCCGGTGTGTCGAACAACTCGAGCGCGAGCGTGCCGACATGCTCGAGTGAATCGGCGAGCGTTGCTGCCCAGGAATCGGCCGTGGTACTCGTTTGCTGATCGGTCTGGGCCGGGGCGTGTGCGCGCACGAGTATGCCTCGCTCGTGCCGGGTCTGGGTCAACGGGTAGCTTGTGGTATCGCCTCGCTGCGAACGGCAGACGACGGCGGCGAGCTCGCGCTCGAAGCTCAGGCGCTGTTCGAGCACGGCTGGGCGGCGGTCGATGGCTGACCACGCGTCTTCGGCGGCGCTCGGCTCGTCGACAGGCGCCTGACCCTTGCCGTCGTATCCGCCGGTGCGCGTCTTGAGGATGGCGGGTGTACCGATCGTCTCGACGGCCTGGGTGAGCGATGCGTGATCGTGCACGGGTGCGAAGGGCGCGACGGCGATGCCGATAGAGGCCAGGTGCTGCTTTTCGAGGAGTCGATCGGACGCAACGGCGATGCTGCGCGGGCCCGGGCGGAGGGTGAAGCCGGCGTCCCGGACGCGATCGAGCGCGGTCTGGGGGATGTTCTCGAATTCATAGGTGACGGCTTGTGCGTCGCGGGTCAGCCGTTCAAGGGACAGCGGGTCATCGAAGGCGCCGACAATCAGCTCGCAGACGTCGCCGGCGCACGCGTCGGGGTTCGGATCGAGCGCGCGGACGCGTACGCCGAGCGGGGCTGCTGCGAGGGCGAGCATGCGGCCGAGCTGCCCCCCGCCGAGTATCGCCAGCGTGGTGCTCACGCGTTCGGCCCGTCGGGTTCGATCGGGACTGAGTCGGTCTGGTCGCGGCGGAATCGGTCGAGCGCGTTTGCGATGGCCTGATGGCGCGTCGCGAGGATCTGGGCCGCGAGCAGGCCGGCGTTCGCGGCTCCGGCTTCGCCGATGGCGAGCGTGCCGACGGGAACGCCCGCGGGCATCTGCGCGATGGAGAGCAGGGAGTCGATCCCGCTGAGGGCACGTGACTGGATCGGCACGCCAAGCACGGGGAGCGCCGTGATGGCCGCGATCATGCCTGGCAGGTGCGCCGCGCCGCCGGCGCCCGCGATGATGATCTCCAGCCCGCGGTCCTGGGCGGTCTCGGCGTACTCGACGAGCCTCCGTGGGGTCCGGTGCGCTGAGACCACGCGTGACTCATGGGGGACCCCAAGCGATTCGAGCCGCTCGCAGGCCAGGCGCATGGTGGGCCAGTCGCTGGTGGAGCCCATGATCACCCCAACGAGCGGGTGTTCGGGCGGCTGGTTTGTGGTGCCTGTCATGGCGCACGGTATGCCCGGCCGGTGCGGCTGGGCAGGTCCGCAAGCCGTTGGCTTGGGTCAGGGGCACCCTTGCAGGAAGAGGGTGACCCACGTGAAGAAGTCCGAGTCGGTCACGAAGCCGTCGCCGTTGACGTCGCCCTCTGGCAGGTTGTTCAGGAAGGCCACGACCCAGGCGAAGAAGTCTGAGTCGGTGACCTGGCCGTCTCGGTTGACATCGGCCCTGCAGAACGCAGATGAGAGGAAGAGCTCGTGGGCGATGCACGGCCCTCGCGAGCTTGAGCCGCCGGGATCGACCAGGACAACAAGATCGTCGTTGAGCGTGGTCGTGCCGGGCATCTCCGCGTCCGCCTCGCGGACCAGTAGCGGGACGCCGGCGGGCTGTTCGTCAAGATCCGCGACCGTCGCGAAGCCGAGGGTGCCGTTGGGCACGAGGAGGTTCTCGAGTGTGCGGACGGCCCGGACTCCGGAGTCGTTGGTCGATATCACAGCGATGTCGAGGTCGCCGTCGTCATCGAGGTCCGCGATGGCGATGGATCTGGGTTGCGGATCCGGATCGTCCGGGGCAGCGCGGAGAGAGACGTCGGTCGCACTGGCGAAGCTGCGGCCTCCCGGGCTGCCCGCGTCGGTGATGTTGATCAGGATCGAGACGCTTCCGCCGGTTTCGTTGACCGTCGCAATATCGGGGAAGCCATCCGCGTCGAGATCGGCGGCGCGGACCTCGCCCGGATCGGCACCAACGGCGAAGACCTGCGTCGGGAACGTGTCGGGCATGCCGCCGGTGTTGAACGCGACGGTGACCTTATCGTCGGCCCGGGATGTGCCGACGATGCCCGACGCGAGGGTCAGCAGCGCGCCGTCGGCATCGATCGGATCGACGCTGTCTGGATCATCGCAGACGTCGATATCGCAGGACTCCCAGTCGCCCGGAACGGGCTCGAATGTCGAGATCGTCGCGACCCCGCCGAGGACCGTGGAGTTGAGCACCACGAGCGACACGGCGGCGGGCCCGCGCTGGAAGCGGTTCTGGGTCCGGCTTTGGGTCTGGGGCAGGCTGGTCAGATCCGTGATCCGGCGGTCGCCCTCGAAGGGGAGTGGGGGCAGCTGCGCATCAACGACAGGGTCGGTCGGGTCTGCCACGAGGCTCAGGAAGTGCACGGTATTGGAGACACGGGCACCGCCCTTGTTGCCGAACGCGATCTCGGGCACGCCGTCGGCGTTGAAATCGCCGGCCTCGACGGCGACTGGGTTGTCGGCGTTCTTTCCGGTGTAGAGACCGACCTCGGTGAACTCGATGCCTTCGGGCCCTTGGGAGCCCATGAAGACCGCGACCCCGCCGCGTGGTGCCTGGTCGAGTTCGGGGTAGGCGATGGCGATGTCAACGATGCCGTCGGGCGTGTTGGCGGGGCCGGTGAGATCGAAGAGCACACCGTCGGCCGGGGTGCCGATGGCGCAGAACTCGGTGCGCGCGAGATCAGGGCCGGCGTCGAAGCGTGGTCCCACGGAGAAAACTGAGCCGGTTGGGCCGGTGTTGTATGTATCCTGCAGCGTGCCAAGCGCGGATCCTTGACCTGTCTGGATGGGTATGCGTGGCAGCGCGACGGTGTCGAACACGCTGCCGCTGAACGAAAGCGCGTGCGCAATCCTGATCGGCGGGCCTTGCTGGTCGATGGGTGGTGTCGGCCCGGGGTCGAGCAGGAACCCGCCGGCAAGGAGGGCATCGTTTTGGACGATCAACTCGGCTGCTGCAGTCGATGTGATCAGCTCAGACCGCAGGTTGCCGGTCTGGATCGGATCCGTGATATCCCGCTGCATGTAGCTGCCGTTGACGAACATGTTGTCGGTCAGCTCGACGGTGCCGAGGTTGATCAGATCGCCTTCGACGGTGCCGGTGCCCTGCAGGGTGGCTTGGTCGCGGATCGTCCACCCGTTGATCGTCTGTAGCTTGCCGCCGTTGAGCGTGACCCTGCCGCGGGCGTGCTGGACGCCTCCCTGTGTCGTCAGCTCGCTGGCGGGTCCGTTGACGCGGAAGTCGGCTGCGGGTTGGAATTCAAGGACGGCCACGCGATCGAACCCCTGAGCCGCGATCGCGAGATCGATCCTGTCATCGCCGTTGATATCTGCAGCAGCGACCGCGCTGGCCCGCTCTACCGGCCGGAGCAGATCAAGGTTGCGCTGCGTGTAGGGTGATGTTCCGATGGTCTCGAGCAGTCCAACACGGCTGCCGAGCGGTGAGGCGTACGCGAGATCGGTATCGCCGTCGTCCTCGGCATCGATCGGGGTGATCCTCGCCCATCGTATTGTGGGCTGCGCCGCGTGCGCGATCTCGACGAAGTTGGTGCCGAGTCCGACTCGCTCGAGGACGCGTACACCTGCGTCCTCCGCGAAGACGACTTCGTCTTGCCCGTCCTTGGTGAGGTCGATCAACGTGAGGGTGTTGGCCGAGCGGGTATCGAGCCCGACAGACGGGTAGCAGTCGCCCAGGCACTCCGGATCGGATGTACGGTCGAGCGACTCGACGAGCGTCGGTGTGAACACGGGGTTGGTCCCGCCGGTGCTCTCGAGCGCGAAGAGTTGGTAGCCGACGACTCGGGAGGAAGCGTCGATGAGCCCGATGTGCGAGACGATATCCGGCGTTGCGTCGCCGTTGAGATCCGTGACACCCACGCCGAAGGCTGGAACACCCTGCGGGACTGGGAACGGCTGGTAGGCGTACGTGAGAGGCGCGGTGGCGATGTAGATTCCCAGGGGCGTGGCGATGTCTTGCAGCCCGTCGCGGTTGACATCGAAGATGAGCAGCGGCCCTTCGCTCGGCATCGCATCGAGGACGGTGCGTGTGAACAGCGGAGGCGTCGCGCCATCAGATACGTTCGCGACCAGTTCGGGCAGCCCTGTGGCTGTTGGGGTAAATACCGTGAGGAGGTCGCCGTTCCCGTCGCCATCGAGGTCGCCAGCGGTTAGCGAGCGGTGCGTCCCGATCTGTGCGTCATCGACCGCGGCACCGAGCCATCCGTCTGGCCCGGTGGCTGATGGCGTGTACACCGCCAGGCCGGCTGGCGTCGGGTGGCCGATGCCGCCCGGACCGAGCCCCGCGGCTGCGACGGCGAGAGTTCCGTCGCTGAGCATGATGGTGGCGACCACATCGGGCTGGTCGAGCAGCAGCGGCTGACCCTGTAGCGGAACCACGCCGCCGTCGAGGGCTCGCGTGAGGATGGCGGGCCGGGTCTCGATCGAGGCGCCGGCTTGGATCAGCAGTGTGCCGTCAACTCGAGAGGTTGTCTGGGCGGCGAACAGCGGCGGGCCAGGCGAGTCGACTTCGACAAACGCGAGGCTGTCGATCGTGACGGCACCTCGGAATGCAAGGCTGTCGGTCGTCGCGAGTTGCAGGAGGTCGGTAGCGACCAGGTTGGAGCGAGGATCTGTGGTCAGCGGGCCGGTGATCTCGATGCGAAGCGGGAGCGGTGGGAGCTGGATGTCGTGACGCGTGATGAGCTGCTCCGCGGGGACAAGGAGCGTGTCGCCTGGGAATGCGAGCTGGCCAGCATCATCAAGGTTCGGCGATCGATCGCCGCTGAACGCGTTCTCGATCGGCGCAACCCGCTCGATCCAGCGCACCACGGGCACGCCGGGATGCGCGATTGCGATGTCGGCATCGCCGTCCTGATCGAGGTCGGATGCGGTGATGCCCGTCGATGGGCCGTCCTGTGACGCCAGATCGATCCTCGCGAACCCGATGCCTGGGTCTCCGTTGCTCTCGAGGATGAGCGGCGCATCATCCGATGCGATCAGGGCATCGGGCCTTGGGTCGCCAAGCAGGTCGACCAGCTCGATGTCCGCAGGCGCGTTGAGCGGCACGGTTAGGACCTGGGCAAACGTCAGCGGTGCGGTCGACAGCCGCTGATAGGCGATCGCTGCGTTGTCGGCTTGGTCGACAAGGAGGATGTCGGGCCGGTCATCCGCGTCGAGCAGGCCGATGGCGAGTCCCACCGGCTGGTTCAGGGATGTATCGATCAGTCTTGGCGTAAAGGATGGGGTGAGCCCGCCGGAGTTCTGCCAGGTGATCAGTAGGCCGATAGCCGACGGCGCGCCGCGCGGGCGAGCGACAGCCGCAATATCCAGATCGCCGTCGCCGTCGAGATCGGCGATCGCGATCGATTCGACGGATTCGATCAGGCCCGGGGGAGACGGGAGCTCGACCGGCACGAACGTGGGCGAAGGACCCGGTGTGCCGCGATACCAGGTGACGTGTCCTATCGACGCCTGGGCATCCACCCAGAACCCGGCCACGAGGTCAGGCACGCCGTCGGCGTTCAGGTCGGCGATCACAGCATCGTTCACTGTCTGTCCAAGATCGGAAGCAGGCGTAGGCCCGAGGTCCTGCTCCTGGAAGCCCGCCGGGAGGGAGCCGTCATTCGCGTACCATTTCAGCCGGCCGTCGTTGGCGCTGACTGCTGCGGCCAGGTCCGGATCGCCATCGCCGTCGAGATCCCCCAGCGCCAGCGTCTGGGGCGCGTTCGCGGTGTCCGTGACCGTGTGGCTCAGCGTGAACTCCGGATCGATGTCCGCGTTGCTTTCGAGCCATGCAATCGTGCCGGTGCTGGGTGAGGCGACAACCGCGTCGGGGTCGCCGTCACCATCGATGTCGGCGGCCGCGACCGCGACGGTGTCCGGGCCGGTGGCGATCGGGGTCCGGGGATCGAAGCGAGCGTCCTGTCCGGCGCTTGTCGGTGCCTGGAGCATGCCCAGCAGGGCCACCGCGGGCACGCAGAAGCTGCATCCCACGCGGGCCGTCTTCATGCGATCTCTCCCCTCACCTGCTCGCAGGACCGGTCCATATCAAGCTATGCGATCCTGGCCTTCTCTCGCGACATGGATCCATGATTTTGTGTACACAAGTGTATTCGTTTGGTTTATGATAGGATATGCCGGAAAATCTGGGCGGCTTCTGTCGCGACAACGGGTCGCTTCTCGCATGGGTTCATGGAGCAGCGATCGGTAAGCTGGGATGTTCGGTTGGAAGTACGCGCGATTCGTCGCGACGAGGGGAAGTCGAGATGGGCGAGCACACTGCGGCTGGCGACGGGCACTACGTCACCGAGCTCCTCGGTGCGGTCCGGGCGGGTGAGCCGGGCTCACGGGATGAGCTGGTCGATGCTGTGTACCAGACGCTCCGCGAGCTGGCAGAATCTCAGCGGCGGAAGCTGATGTCGCAGACGCTCGACGCGGAAGCGCTGATCAGCGAGGCCTACTTCCGCGTGCTCGGGCACACGCACGTTGACTTCGAGAACCGCCGGCACCTCTACGGCGCGTTCAGCCGGGCGATGCGGGAGGTCCTGATCGATGCCGCCCGTCGGCGTGGTGCGCTCAAGCGCGGGGGAGACGCCAAGCGCGTCGGGCTCGACGTTGCCGAACTGCCCGCCGATGCTCCGACGGACGATGTCATCGAGCTCGACCGAGCTTTGGAGGCACTGGAAGCGGACGATGCACGGGCGGCGGAGATCGTTCGCTACCGCTGCTTCCTTGCCATGCCGGAGTCGAAGATCGCCGAGGTGCTCGGCGTGAGCGTGCGGACGGTCCAGCGTGACTGGCTGTACGCGAAGGCTTTCCTGAAGAGATCGCTCCAGACCTGAAACGGCCGTGAGACCATGACGCGACGCGAACGTCTTAAGCAGATCCTCGGCGAGGTCGCCACGCTTTCTGCTGCGCAGCGGGCCGCCTACCTCGATGAGGCCTGCGCGGATGATCCGGCGTTGCGTGATGAGGTCGAGTCGCTCGTTGGTCATCTCGAAGCTCGCGGAGCCGGGTCCGGGGGTATCGGTGAGGGATCGGAGTCCGGCCACGGTCCTGCGGTTGATAGCGGTGATCGGCGGCGTGTCGAGCGCCCGTCATCACGCCTGCGGCCGCCGACGCCGAGCGACCCCGAACGTATCGCGGGCTACACGGTCATCGGCCGCCTCGGCGAGGGTGGGATGGGAGTGGTCTACAAGGCGACGCAGGATTTTCCGCGTCGAACGGTTGCGCTGAAGGTCATCAAGCCGCACATGACCTCGCAGAGCGCGTTCGAACGCTTCCGATTCGAGACGCAGGTGCTGGCGAGGCTGACGCACCCGGGTATCGCGCAGATCTACGACGCTGGGACGGTCGAGATCGAGTCGGGTGAGCAGCCGTATTTCGCGATGGAGCTTGTCAGGGGTAAGCCGTTACTCGAGCACGTCGAGCTGCGGGCGCTGACGGTGCGTGAGCGGCTCGTGCTCGTTCGCAAGATCGCCGAGGCTGTCCATCATGCGCACGGCCGCGGCATCGTGCACCGCGACCTGAAGCCGAGCAACATCATCGTGACGGAGGAGGGGGAGCCGAAGATCCTCGACTTCGGTGTCGCCCGGACGATCGGGCAGGATTCGGGCGATGCATCGGATCTGACCGAGATCGGCCAGCTCGTCGGCACGCTGCCGTACATGTCGCCCGAGCAGGTCGACGGGGATCCGGACGAGATCGACGCACGGAGCGATGTGTACTCGCTTGGTGTTGTAATGTACGAGGTGCTCGCCGGCTCGCTGCCCTATCGGCTCGACCGGAAGCTTCTTGCCGAGGCCATGCGCATCATCCGTGAGGTGGAGCCTGGCCGGCTGTCAAGCATCAGCAGGGTGTACCGGGGCGATGTCGAGACCATCGTCGGCAAGGCGTTGGAGAAGGACCGCATCCGGCGGTACCAGTCCGCTTCGGAGCTTGCCGCGGACATCTACCGGTTCCTCAACGACGAGCCGATCACGGCGCGTCCGGCAAGCGCGATCTATCAGGTTCGCAAGTTCGCCAAGCGGCACCGTGTGCTCGCGGCCGGGGCGGGTGTCGGGCTGTTCGGTATCGTCGCCGGTCTCGCTGTTACGTCCTATCAGCTCCAGCGGACGGTCCGGGCCGAGCGTGCCACGGCGCTGGCGAACGCGGGCTTGGCTGCGGCGCTCGAAGAAGCCGAGGCGCAGCGTGACCGAGCCTCGCGGACGGTGCAGCAGCTTGAGAACCTGACCGGTTCGACGCTTGCGTTCGAGCAGTCCATCCGTCGGCTGACTGGGGCGACCGCGGCCCGCCGGGTGCTCGCCCAGTCGGCGGCGCAGGCGCTCGAGCCGTTCGGATCGATGGAGGATCTCCCGGAGTCGGTGCGGCGCCGTCTCGCGGAGGCGTCGGTACAGGTCGGCTCGATCGGGCTGCTGGACAGCCTGGAACCGGAGATGGCCCACGGCGCGTTCGTGCGGGGGGAGGCGCTCTACCGCGAGTTGCTGGGTGCTCGGCCGGACGATCCCGCGCTTCGGGCCGGGCTCGTCCGGTCCCTCACGGGTCTGGCACGGTCTGTTGTCCGCCGAGGCGGCACTCAGCCCGCCATGGCGTACGCGATCGAGGCCGAGACGCTCGCGGAGGCGCTGCGAGCCGAGGTTGAAACCCCAGAGCATGCTTTGTTGTACAGCGATGCGCTGCGTGCGCGAGGCGGCATCCTTGTGAGGCAGGGACGCGATGCCGAAGCGGCTGTGGTCTATGAGCAGGCCGTCGCGGTGCTGGATGGTGTTGCTCAGTCGGAAGGCGATGCTTCTGATCTTGAGCGAACGGATGCACGGATCGCCGCGCTGACGGAGCTGGCCGAGGCACTGGATGCGCTCGGTCGCAATGCGCGCGCAACGGAGCTGTTCGACGAAGCCCTCACCGGGCGGCGGGGGCTCGCGGCCGCGTTTCCCAGTGACGCGGTCGTGCAGCGCCGGATGATCACACTTCTGTACGTGGCGGCAGAGCGGCTCGAAGAGCGCGGCCTTGATGCCGAGGCTCTGGAGCTGCACCGCGAGCGTTTGGCCGCTGCTGAGACGTTGTCGGCCGCCGATCCCTACGACGAGGCCGCCCGTGAGGGTGTGATCACGTCGCATGATGCGATCGGGCACGCGCTGGTCGAGCTTGACCAGATGGCGGATGCTCGCCGGAGCGCGCGCGTGTTTCTGGCTGAGGCGCGGCTGGCCTCGGAGCGGGATCCGACCGATCTGAGCAAGCACCGCCGAGTGGCGCTGGCGCACGAGTTCCTGGCCGATCTCACTCGGCTTGGCGGCGAGCGCGCCGCAGGGGCCTCGCCCGAAGAGGCCGCCGATGCCTACGGGAAGGCCCTTGCCGAGTATGCCGAGGCCGTCGCGACGATCACCTGGCTGCAGGCGCAGGACCCCGCTCGGGCGGATCTTCGCGAGGACGCCGCCCGGCTGATGCTCGCCGATGCCCGGACGCGTGAACTGCTGGCACGGATCGCGCCCGAGCACCCCGAGGCCGTTGGATGGGTCGAACGCTATCTCGACGCGGACATGGTGTTCGCTTCGCTCGAGTCCGACGGCGTGCTCGATGATGACGACCGCCGCCGCTGGGCGGTAGCCGTTCGGAACGTGGGCACGCACTATCTCAACCTGGGTGATGGCGGCCTTGCGGTTGAGTTGCTCGAGCGAGCGGACGGTATCGAGCCGCGTCGTGCTGCCGATGTGCTCGCCCGCAAGGCCGCCGCGTACGCGCTGACTGGTGATGCGCGGGCTACGGAACGGCTGCGTGCCGAGGCGCTTGAGCAGCTCGACGCCGAGCAGGCTCGGACGGGTCGTGTCCGCGACGGTCTCCGCCGGCGGATCGAAGCCATCGTCGTAACGCCGTCGCCGTAGCGGTCTGTCTTAATCCTGCTTCTACGATCCTCGCCAGCTTTGGCCATGCGACAACCCCCGAGGCATTCGCCCCGGGGGTCAGCGCTGTTGGAGCGACTTCGGCGGGCTTACGGGCAGTTAGTGAATGCGGTGACCCAAGCGAAGAAGTCGCTGTCGGTCACGACGCCGTCGCAGTTGACGTCGCCGGCGAGGTCGCCGTTGATGAACGCGGTGACCCATGCGAAGAAATCGCTGTCGGTGATGACGCCGTCCATGTTGACGTCGGCTTGCACGCACGGATCGCAGGGCTGCTGGACCTCGGCGCAGATCTCGAGGGCATCGATGTTGCTGTGCTGCTGCTCAAACGGCAGCGAGGCAACACCGATATTCTCACCGTACAGGTAGACCGCGAATGCGCCGGAGAAGTCGGTGAAGAAAATTGTTGAGCCGTCGACCGCGCGGCCCATGGCACGGATCGCAGCGAGGGAGGCGGACGCCTCGCTGAGCGAGAAGAGGGCGTAGTCGCGCCCGGGCTCCGCCCGGTTCTGCTCGTCCGGGTTCTGCCGCCCGATGTCCCAAACGACCAGCCCGTCGATGTCGTCGAGCTGCTCGATCTGCGGGTTTGGGGGGAAGCCCATCGTGTTCAGGCCCATGAAGGGTGCTGGAGCCCAGGCGAAGGGAGAGCCGGACGGCGTGCCCTCTGAGACCGCGAAGATGTCCGCGGCGCTGACGCCGGCAAGGAATGCTTCGGCCGGTGGGATGCTGAAGAAATAGTCGATGTCGGTGAGCAGGTCGCCGTTTGCATCCAGGGTCGGAGCAGGAAGGACGTTGTAGGCGTCCACGTTGTCGTGCTCACCCGGCGCGATCGGGGGTGCGAGTGCGCCGTCAGACACGAACGACCCCGGGCCGAGGCCCGCGGTGAGCCATAGATCCGATTCGTCGAGTTCGAGCACGTGGGAGCCGGGTGCGCCGGCCGCAGCCGTCGGGAGAACCCCCGCAAAGCCGGGGCCGCCGAGCGTGCCAACGAAGATGCCCGGGTTCACGAAACGCCGCTCGGAGATGTAGATGTCGCCGGGCTGCTGGTTCAGGCTGTTCTGCTTCTCAAGGTCTGTGCCGGGCAGACCGGTCGTCGCGCGGTCGACGCTGAAGCGGATGTGCATCTCTTCCGAGTCTTCGACATTGAAGATCTCATGGTCGGCGCTGACCGCGTCGAGGTATTCCCCGGCGGGGGTGACCACATCGAGCACGGGCTCTGGGGCGCCAGTGGGGTTGATGGTCAGCAGGTCGCCGTCGACGAAGACGTTCCCGCTGACGGTGACCAGTGTTGGTGAGGGTCCGATCAGGCCCAGCGGGACGGGCAGCAGGAAGAGCCCAAACGGGTCCTCGGCAGAGTAGAGCCCTGCGAACCCGGCCGAGGTAAGCGGCATATCGGGGTTGTCGTCGAGGCTGAAGGTCTGAGCTGAGGCCTGCCCGGCGGCGGCCGCGAGCATCGCGGCGATGCCTGCCGACACGAGCGGGCCGGCGGAGCGGTTCGTGGTGCTGTTCATTATCCGGTGCATGGTGGTCTCCAGAATCGTGTGGTTCGGGTCTGTTTGGTCCGGGGCCGACGCCCTTCGATCACCTATCCGGAGGCCGGGTCGCCGCACGACACGCCGAGCCGAGTCCGCGCAGAAAAACACGGGCCGTTTGGGCCCGTGATAGGGATGCATGAGGATTTGCTGGGTCGATCAGCGGGCTTCGAGCGTGACCTCGAGCGTGATCTCCTCGCCGTCGCGGAGCACACCGATGTTCACGACATCCCCGGGCTCGTGGCGTGCGAGCAGGGGCATCCAGCCCTCGACGTCAGTGAGCTTCTGGCCGTCCCAGCGGACGAGCCGATCGCCGGACTGGACTCCGGCCTTGGCCGCGGGGCCGTCGTCGGATACGGACGAGATCCCGATGCCCTGGCCCTCGCCCGAGTATTGTGGCGAGACACCGAAGCGGACGCTGATGCTGCCCATGCCGCCCTGAGGCCGCCTGGCGCCGGGCGTGGGTGATGAGAAGGTAGGGCCTTGCTCGGCCGTCGCGACCAGCATCGCGATGTCGTAATAGAGGTGGCTGGTCATGGTGCCGCCCTCCGTGTTGATCTTCCAGGCGACGTCGTCAGGCGTGTGGTAGTCGTCGTGGAAGTCGGCGATGATGGAGAACAGGATCGGCACGCCGACGGCCAGGAACGAGCTGTGATCCGACGCGCCGTTCATGGAGTCGGGGATCACCAGTTCCAGTTCGGTTGCGTCCATGGCGGGCTGGATGATCTCCTGGAGCCCCTCGCCGAACTCGAGCCCGGAGAATAGCAGGCGGTCGTTCTCGACCCGGCCGACCATGTCGAAGTTGATCATCAGCGCGTGGTCTTCGATGGGTGCGATCGCGTCGGTGACGTAATACCGCGAGCCGTTGAGGCCCGATTCCTCGCCATCGAAGCAGAGGAAGAGGATCGATCGGGCATCGGCGTCCTCGGGCAGCTGTGCGTACGCCCGTGAGAGCAGATCGGCAAGGAGCAGGACGGCCGCCGTGCCGGAGGCGTTGTCGTCCGCGCCTGGGTGCAGCTTGCCCGATCCCCATCGGGAGCCGAAGTTGCCCATGCCGATGTGATCGATGTGACCCCCGATGACGATGTATTCGTCGGCCAGATCGCCTCGGCCAGGGAGCAGCCCGCCGATGTTCTCGGCTTGCAAGACGTCGCGTTCCATCGCGGCCTCGAGGGTCACGGTGCCCGCGAGCATCGCTGGAGCCGCGCCCTCGTTCGCGTGCGCGATGAGTTCATCGATTGACTTGCCCGAAGCCGCCTCGAGCCACTGCGTGCCGGCTTCTGGCGTCATGAGCATGGCCGGCCCACCCGAGCCGGTTCTCCCGCTGCGGAAGGTGTCGAGCCGTTCGATCCGGCCGTCGTCTGCGCCTGGTGTGTTGATCACCACGACCGCCTCTGCGCCGCGCGCGTAGGCCGCGCTGAGCTTGCCGTCGAACGATGCTGCCGATGACCACGAACCGTCTTGGGTCCAGGCGCTGCGGCCGGCGTCGTCCATCGGCTCGAAGCGGAGCATCACCGCGATCTTGCCCGAGAGGTCGAGGTCTTCGGGGTAGGACGTGAAGCCGCCGTCGCCCTGGTCGATGGAATAGCCGACGAACACGGCTTCACCCTCGAAGGTCCCCTGTCCGCCGAGGCCCGTGACGACATAGTCCTCTTCGTGCACGAAGTTCATCATGCCCGCGTCGCTGGAGACATCCACGCTCAGTTCAGCGCCGGTGACCTCGACGCGTCCGCCTAGATCGAAGGGCTGTCGCCAGCTCGGCCCGTCTTCGCCCTCGAAGGGCTTGATCAGGCCGGCCTTCTCGTAGACCTCGTCCGCGTAGAGGCGGGCGAGTTCCGCGCCGCGCGACCCGGGGACGCGTCCGTCCATAAAGTCGTTGGCCAGGAACATCAGATGCGCGGTCCAGACACGGTGATCCGCGTCGAAGTCGATGACCGAATCGCGGATGTCCTCGAGCGTGTCGAGCGAGACCGTCCGCGCCGGCACGCCCGTCGTGTCCGAATCGACAGGAGGGGCTGCGGCGGCAGCGCCGGCTGTGATGAAGGTTGTCGCGGCGGCGAGGGTCAGCCCCGCGGCCCGAGGTGCGATGAACTGATGCATGCAGAATCTCCCAATCGTGGCGGCCCGAGAGTCGAGGAACGGGCCCGAAGCCAACAGAATCGCGGTGGATGCCCGCCGGCGTTGTCTACCAACAGATGACGAGTCCGATGCTAGCATCCGTATCGTGCCAGCCGCTCAGAACCGACAGGTCAGCGATTCCTGCCCCGCGCGGCCTAGGCAAGCACGCCTGAGCGCTGCTGGCGCGGTCTCCCGAGCATTTTTCGGAGCCTGTGTTGCCCTGATCGCGACGGTGATTCCGACGCTCGGCCTGGCGCCGAACGTCCGCAGCGCTCACCCGCAGGACGGCCCCCACGCGGATGTCCGGGTCACGCTGACGGGCGAAGATGTCCGGATGACGATCGGTCTGAACCTGCCGTTCGTGAACTCCGCCGCTCCGACCGCTCGGGAGTTGATGGATGTCGTCGATGTCAGCGAGGAAGCCGCGGTCTTCCGGGCGATCGAAGCGTATTTCCGCCGTGAGCATGCGGCTGAGATCGACGGTGTCGAGGTACCGCCGATCGTCGAGTCGGTCAGCATCGAGCGGCTTGATGAGAGCCTGATGTCGCTCTTCCCGACGACGGGCCGCTCTGCGCTGACTCGGTTCAATGTCATCGTGCGTTTCCCGTTGACACGAGAGCCATCCGAGGTCCGTCTGCGGTGGGGTCACTTCCCGGGCGACACGCTCAGCCGCTTGCTCGAGGGCGCGGTCGAGCTCCCGCCGATGCTCATCACAGCCCAGTTCGCGGCCGAGGGGCGCATCACGATCCTTGAGTTCAGCGAGAGCTCGCCTTGGGCAACGTGGCTGGCGTCGGGTGTCGAGCCTGAAGACGTACTGCTCCCGGTCCCCGCGGTGATGCCCCCACGCGGGCTTGCGCTCTCGGGATGGACGGTCGGCGTGCTGGTTGTGGCCGGGCTGGGCGGCGGGGTGATGCTCGTGTTGCGTCGGGCGCTGCTCGCGGCGGTGCTTCTGGCTGTTGGTACCGGCGCTGCGGTCGCTGTCCAGTTGGTGGCTCCGCCAGGTGAGGCGAGCTACGACGCAGCGCAGGTCCTGCGGGCGTTCGAGCCGCTTCATGCGAATGTCTACCGGGCGTTCGACTACACCGCAGAAGACGACATCTACGACGCTCTCGCGCAGAGTGTTTCCGGCGACCTGCTCCGCGAGTTGTACGGCCAGATCCGCACTGGGCTGGTCCAGGCTGAGAATGATGGGGCGATCGGCCGTGTCACGGACGTCGAGCTTGGCCGTCTGGAGGTTCTCGGCCAGGATCAGGGCGGCGGTGTGTCCTCGGCCTCAGCGCGCGTGCGTGCCGCGTGGGAGGTCGAGGGCACGGTCTACCACTTTGGGCATTCGCACGCAAAACGCCGTGCGTTCGAGGCGATCTTTGCTCTCGCACCCGTCGATGGGCGCTGGCGGCTGATCGGAGTTGAGCCGCTGAGTGTGATCGATCTGGACGCCCTTCCAACGGAGCTGTGAGCGTGGCAGAGCCTGCGATTGAGCTTCGTGGCGTCGCGTTCAGGTATCAGGGCCCGGGTGGTTTTCGGCTGCACGTCGATCGCTTCGATGCACAGCCTGGCGAGGTCGTTGCCTGCGTGGGACCGAGCGGCTCGGGCAAGACGACGCTTCTGGACCTGCTCGCGGGGCGGCGCGTTCCGGGCGAGGGCGCGGTCCGCGTTGCCTCGGCTGATCTTGGTCGCCTTGATCTTGCCGGGAGGCGCCGGGTGCGCCTCACGAGGCTCGGGATCATCACGCAGTCGCTCTCGCTCGTGGCGCACCTGACGGCGCTCGAGAACATCCTTCTTCCGGCTATTTTGATGGGGCGCACTCCTCGGCCGCACGCGCGTGCACACGAGCTTGCCGGGGCGCTTGAGATCGGGCACCTGCTCGGCCGGCGTCCGAAGCGGCTCTCGCAGGGCGAGCGTCAGCGGGTTGCGGTGGCTCGCGGCCTGTTGCTCGAACCGTTGGTTGTGCTTGCGGATGAGCCCACCGGGCACCTTGATGCGGCGAGATCGGCGCTGGTGATTGACCTTCTGCGCATGCACGCGGATTCGCACGCCGCGTGCGTCTTTCTCGCGACACACGACCAGGATGTTGTCTCAGCCGCCGACCGGTCCTTCGATGTCCGTGAGCTGACATCTGAGCCGATCGGGGACTCCGCATGAGGGCCCTTGCGCGGCTCGCGTGGCTGTATGCATCACGGACACCGGTGCAGACCGCGATCGTTTCGGTTGGGGTCGCGGTTTCGCTGGCGCTGCTTGTGACCGGTCGTGTGCTGATTTCGCGTGCTGAGATGAGCCTGACGGCTCGGGCAGAGGCGGTGCCCCTGGTCGCTGGCGCTCCGGGCAGCCGCTTCGATCTCGCGCTTGCGCTGTTGTACTTCCGGCCTACCCCGATCGCGCCGATGACGATGGGCGATGTCGAGGATGCCGCGACGCTCGGACGCGGGGTGGTGGTCCCGGTCCATGCATCGCTGACCGCTGGCGGTGATCCGGTCGTCGCGGTCGGCTATGAGTTCTTCGAGCAGCGTGCGCTGGCGGCGGCGGAGGGTCGTTTTCCGATCCGGCTGGGCGAGGCCGTGCTAGGTTGGGATACGGCTCGACGTTCCGGTCTCGTGGTGGGTGATACGTTTCGGACGGATCGGCGGGAGCTGTTCGATCTTTCGGTCGCGTCGCCGATCGTGCTCCGGGTTGTAGGGGTGCTTGCGCATACAGGGAGCGTGGATGACGGCGCGGTCTTTGTTGATATCCAGACCGCCTGGCTCGCCGAGGGCATATTGCATGCTCACGCCGCGGCGGCGACGCTGCCCGACGATCAGATTCAGACGCGTACCGAGCGGTCTGTTGTTGTAGAGCCAACGAGCCGGACCGAGCGCGACGTCTCGGCTGCGGAGCAGGCCGACGTTCACATGCACGCGGACCCACGGTCGCTGCCCGTCACGGGGGCGCTGGTGTTTCCTGCCTCTGACAAGGACCTGACGATCCTGCAGACCCGTCTGAACGGGGATGGCCGGCTGCAGGCAGTTCGCCCGGTCGCGCTTGTGCGCGAGTTGTTTGATGTCGTGTTTCGCCTGCGTCCGGTTCTTGATGGTGTGACCGGGCTGCTCGCGGCTACATCGATCGCCATGATCGTGCTGGCGGCTGTCCTCGCGGCGCGGCTGCGGAGCGAAGAGTTTGAGGCTCTTGATCATCTCGGGACGCCGAGGTCGTTCGTGATAGGGCTGGTCGTAGCACAGACGGCAATCAACCTGCTGCTGGGGATGCTGCTCGCGGGTCTGCTGGTCGCCGGAGCCGCATGGAGCCTCGATCGGTGGCTCGGGGTGTAATGTGTTCCGCATAGGCATGGAGTTGCTCATGACACGCCTGGTTTTGACGCTTGCATGTTCGATTGGTGTGCTCGGACCGGCCGGCTGCGGCGATCGGTCCGGATCTGCCGCACCAGCCGGGCTCGAACAGGGTCTTGTGATCACGAGCACGCCGGTCGCGGCGGCTTTGCTGCGCGAGCTCGTTCCGGAGAGCATGACCGTTGAAGTCGTCGTGCCCGAGGGCGCAGACCCATTGGGCTGGCAGGCGGATGACGCCGCGGTCGTACGCCTCCGTCAGGCAGAGCTGATCGTGTTCCATGGCACTGGGCCGGAGCGGTGGTCGCGCACGCTGAGCCTGCCTTCGAGCCGGATCCACCTGCTCGCCGACACGGTGCGCACTGGGCTTATCCTCAGCGAGGAAGCGATCACCCACAGCCACGGTCTGGGGGGCGAACATTCGCACCGCGAGCCGGTTTTCGGCACTTGGCTCGACCCTGCCATGCTCAGGCCGCAGGGCGAGCAGCTCGTCGAAGCGTTGATCCGCATCGAGCCGGGGCAGGAGACGCTGATCCGGGCGAACCTTGCAGCATGGATCGGTTCACTGCGAGAGGCATCGGCTGTTGTCGAGCGGATGCGTTCTTTGGAGCCGCGCTCACAGCTTGTCGCCGACCGCGAAGGCTACGCCTACTTGGCCCGAGCTTTGAGGCTCGACCTTGTCGACCCTGAAGATGTCGACGAGACACGCCCGAGCGTCTGGTTCCACGGCGGCATCGCCGGCGACGACGTCGTGACCCTTGGATGGCCCGATCCGCTTGAATGGTCAGCGGAATCCAGGGGGTTTGGGGAGACGCTCGCGCAGCGGCTCGCTTCCCTTGAGCAGGCGATCGCCGAGGCAGAATGAAACCGGCCCCGCGCTGAGGCGGGGCCGGATCGTGTTTTCGTGGATCGGTTTGTCAACCGATGTTCGTAGCCGTCATCGTCGATCCCGCGGAGCGGGAAGCGATTACGGGATGGCCGGGCAGTCGGTCAGCGGGCCGCCGCCGCCAGCATTGATGAACTCGGTCACCCAGGCGAAGAAGTCCGAGTCGTTGCAGTTGCCGTCGTTGTTGACGTCGCATGCGACGATGTCGGCCGGGCTGGGCGGGCTTGCGATGAACGCCGTGACCCAGGCGAAGAAGTCCGAGTCGGAGATCACGCCGTCGTCGTTGACGTCGCCGCAGAGACGGGCCGACGGGCAATCGCCGGTGTCCGCGGTGGTGATGAATTGATTCCCGGCCACGGTGCTGAGATCGATGTTGCGGACTTCACCGAGGCCGTCTGTGGTTGGCAGGCCGCCGCTGATCTGGTTTGACCACTGGCTCGCGCTGCTGTCGGCGACGACGCCGAGAATCTTGATGTCCGAGGTGCCATCCCAGCCGACTTCGCCCAGGTCGATGCTGATCTCGACGCCGGTGGTGACGTTGCAGGCGTCCGATGTATCGACGGTGCCGGCATCGCTGGCAGTCACGCCGCCGACGTTGCTGTTGTCGATCGCGATCTGGAGCAGACCCGGGGTCTCGGAGCCGAGGGTGAAGCCGTTGTTGGTGAAGGCCGTGTTGGCGTTGCGCGGGGCGAAGTTGGTGAACGGGTCCGGTCCGAGAGCCGGATCGGTGTTGACCCCGAAGCCGTCGAGGTCGAGATCACCATCGAACAGCAGCGGGTCGTTGCCGGCCTGCTGCTTGTTGCCGCCGTCGAACGAGCCGAAGTCGGTCACGATGCTGCCCTGGACGGTGATCGGACCGTTGAGGCGCAGGACGGCGGCGTTCGCGAAGACGCTGTTGGTCGAGGGGGTCAGCCCGCTGTTATCGAAGGCGATGATGTAGTCCGCGTTGAAGTCGGTATCGAATGTCAGGCCGTCACCGAGCACCTCGGAGGCCTCGATGTCGGGGTTGCTGCCATCGTTCGGTCCGAGGCGATCCAACAGGTTGAAGGCGATGTTCACGTTGTCGTCGCGGATGACATTCTGGCCATCGGTCGGATCCGCATCAAAGAAGACGACGAGACGGTTGCCGTTGGACTGGAGGTTGCCCGAGAACAAGACGTTCAGGCGGTTGTTGGTGGTATCGACGTACGAGTAGATCGCGTTGAGCTCGGAACCGACCGAGACATCGCGGCTGGGGATGTCAGGCGTGAAGCCCGTCGCTCCGACGCCGCCGGTGTTGGAGTTGTTGATCGCAAGGCTGATGCCGCCGCCCAGGCTGGTGACGGCGTCGGTGTTGACAAGCGGGATCGGCAGTGTGCCGAGCTGCGGGTCCTGATCCTGCCCGCCGACGAACGCGCTGATGCCGCCGCCGTTGGTCGGGATCGTGATGATGTCGACGAAAGCGCTGAAGATGCCGTCGTTCGGGTTGGTGTCATCGCCAAGGCTGCTGATCAGGATCAGGTCTGCGGTGAAGCCCGCGTCGAATTCCAGGCCGGTGTGGCGGGTCAGCTGGCCGAAGGCGTCGCCGTTGTTGGTATCCAGGAGAACGTTCTGTCCTTCGGGCATCGCGGCATCGAAGTCAACATCGAAGACGAGGTTGAGCTTGTTGAAGTTTTCCTCCAGGTTGCCCGCGACGGCGATGTAGAGCACGTCGGCGCTGCCGTCGGTATCGGTATCGGCGAGCGTCGCGTACACGGCGGAGATCTCGGAGCCGGCGTCGAAGCCATCGCCACCGGTCTGGATCACATCGGGGTTCGAGGCGTTTCCGAAACCCGTTCCCGTGTTGCTGACGAACAGCGCCGGGCCGTAGAACGAAGTCTCGATCGTGCCGTCGATGGGTGTATCGCCGGACGCGACGCTGACGGGCACCGTCACAAACTGGTTGCCGGGCACGCCGTC
>JBCCZQ010000041.1:0-28906 GCA_039187315.1 Planctomycetota bacterium
CCCGGCCGCTGCCATTGGTCTCCTCGAAGGCTACTTGGAGCGACACCTCGGCAAGACAATCACGGCCCAGCCGTTGCTCGATGAGCTCGCTCAGCATGGGCATCATCCTCGTGACCTGCGTCGCGACCCCCAGTTGCGCACGAGGGTCGGAACTCTGCGGGATGAATTCGTTGCATCGCTGCGGGAGCGGCTGCTTGCCAACACCTGGATTCCGAGGAGTCAGGTCGAGGATGTTGCAAGCTTAATCACTGGCGACGAGCCGCCGCGACTGGTGCTGGTTCATGGAAAGGCCGGGACGGGTAAGACCGGCGTATTGCTCGGAATCGTCGAGAAGTTGAAAGCAGCGGATGTCCTTGTGCTTCCCCTGTCACTCTCAGCTCACCCGATGGATGGAGACCCACGGGGGTACGGCGAGTCGATCGGATTGAAGGCGACACCGGCTGCTGCGCTGAGGGCAGTAGCTCATGAAGACCGGGCGGTCTTGGTGATCGATCAACTCGATGCTCTTCGGCTTACGACAAGTGGAGCTACCGCAGCTTGGCGACAGTGTGCGTCAATGCTTCGAGAGGCGGTTCTGGATCCCAAAACCATGGTTATCGTCGCATGCCGCACGTTCGATCTCGAACATGACGCCAATATCATGCGATGGCGGGAGACGGTGGAGCAGGCCCATCCCGGGATGGTATCAACGGTTGATGTCGGCACTCTTTCTGAGTCTGATATACAGCCGCTGCTTCAGTCGGTAGGTGTCGATTATGGCAGTCTACCTCAACGGCTGCAAACCCTTCTACGTCATCCGGGAACTCTGGACGCTTGGTACAGACTTGCAACGAAGGGTGACGTGCGTCGGGATCTGGCGTCACAGACCCAGTTGGTCGCCGCACTCATTGGTACTTATCGCACAGAGGTAGCTCAAGAGCCAGGTGTTGCCGACGCGGACGTTCACCGCGCGATCAATGTCGCTCGTGAGGCTATGGAGCAGTCAGGCACGCTCTCTGTTCCAGAGGTTGCTTTCGACGCCTGTCTGGCCGCGATGCGTGCTTGCTGCTCAGTCGGGCTGTTCGTCAAGGTTGGGGGGGCGGTCGCGTTTCCACACCAGAGCTACTTTGACTATCTGGTCGCGAGGGCATCGCTAACCGAGTCTGGTGGAGACTCAGAGAGCATCGTTGCATGGGTCAAGAAAGGCCAGGGCCTCGAACGTCGAGATCAACTGCGCCAGCTACTTTTCCTTCTACATGACCAAGATCCAGCCACTGGGGCATCGGTAAGCCGAAAGATGATCTTGGACCCCGGTGTGCGATTCCATCTCAAGCACCTGGTTCTTGGTGTCCTCAAGGAGGTCGATCCCATATCGGCTGATCACCGAGCGGTGGTCGTAGAGTTGATTGGTCAGGACGCTTGGCGAGATCACATTGTGAGCCGGGTTCTCTTGCTGTCTAAGCCGTGGTTCCAAGCACTCAATGCGGATGGCGTCTGGAACAAGCTGCTTACTGCATCAGCGGGCGAGGACCGGGCGATGTGGATGCGCACCATCCTCATGCTGATGGAATCCTGTCCGGAAGAAATTGATCGTTTGCTATCTCCGGTTATGGATGGACCAGATGGAGTGGATCTCCTTGGCCGTTCACTTGGGTGGTCAGATCCGTCTGCGGATTCCCCCAAAGTCGCCGAAGTACGCGATGAACAGATTCGATCTGGCGAGTGGGCCGTTCACGACGTCATGCTCGATGGGGTTGCGAAACATGATTCTCATCGCCTTGTACGGTTAATCGACTGTATGATACGGGGATTGCTCCGAAAGAGTCTCTCGGCAAGTGCCTCGAATACTGATGAGCAGATTGCGTCCTTGAGAGAATCTTCTCTTCAGAAGAACGTGCCCGCGGCGATCCGAAATCAAGCGACTGTCGCCTACCCGGTTTTCGCTCGACTGGTGCTCTTGTGCGAGCGATTGAAACAGCGAAGTGTTCCCGACGCCCAGTCAATCGATGATCTTACAACTCGATACATGCGGTACAGCTCCTTCTATGACGACTTGGCCGGTGCAGTCCGTAGTATGACATTGCACGCTGTTGTTGGACTTGCAGAAAAGGAGCCGGAGTATCTGAAGACAGTTCTGCAATCGTCCCAGGTTGCGAAATCGAATTCCTTGTCGGTTGCGGTGGCGCTTGGGCTTGGTCAATCTTCCACCACGGTATCCGATGAAGCGCTGGCATGGCTCCTTGCTGATGAATCGCGACTGTCGCTCAGAGACCGGTACGAACGTGATCGGCATGGATTGGCGGCTGACATCATTCGCAAGCACTCAATAGGGTGCTCGGCGGCAACGCTGTCAGAGCTTGAAACCTCACTCTTGGATCTACACCCCAATGAGGAGAAAGAGGAGTATCGATACATCCTCCAGGAGTTTCTGTCAAAGGGTGTCTTCGGCCACGTCGAAGAGGGGCGATTCGTGCCGCTAATCAACCCGATCGGAAGAACGCAGCATCTATTGCTCAGCGCGATTCCAGAAGACAAGAGGTCAGCACTAGCAATCGAGCGGATACGCAGCTTGGACGACAAGTTTGATGGCCCGGCGAGTGAACAGGCTGGCTTCGAATCCACAGGTGGTCGTGTCGGGTCTCCTATTCCGGATGAGCATTTAGACAAGGTCTCGGATCAACAGTGGCTACAGATCATCAATCAAGACTGGGGGGCGCGGCCTCGCAGATGGAAACAGATGGGCCCGGATCGTGTCGGCGAGTCTTCCCATGAGCACTTCGCGAACAACTTCGGTGCTGTGGCGAAACGCCAGGCTCCTCGTTGTGTACTGCTGGCCCGTAGCTTTCCTCCGGAAACTCCGGCGGTGTACTACGCGCAGCTATGTGATGCTCTTGCGGACAAGGACTGTGATCTTGATAGCTGCGGCTCTGAAGGAATTTCGTTTCTGCTGGACTGCGCGAGGACGATGGATGACCGATATCTCGTAATCGCCGCATGCCGTGTCATCGGTCGCCACCCTCAATACAAATGGGGCGAGTCGGCATGGCAGCTCTTGGATCACGCTGCAAGTCATGAAGACCCGGAGCATGAAGAGTTTTCCGTTCACAGTGGCGTGGGCAAGGAGATGCGGCCTGATGTCGAGACAACCAGCCTCAACTGTGTTCGGGGGGTAGCGGCCGGGGCACTTGCCAGCTTGGCCTGGGGTGATCAGGACCGGTGTCAGCAAGCGATGCCGCTTGCCCGGAAGCTGGCGGAGGATCCTCACCCTGCTGTCCGGATTGCTGCCGCAGAACTTGCGATGGCTGCGTACTCCGTTCAGTCTCAACTCGGAATCGCGCTGCTCAGAATGATCATCGATACCGCAGATGACAGGGTGTTGGCTGGGCGATGGCTGAATCGACTCATCGGCCGTGTAAGGTGGTGTGATCGCGAGTCAGGTTGGACAAGAGGACAATCTCGAGGCCGCAACAGACTCTTGCGACATTGGAAGCTGCGTCAATGGAGGCGTCAGAGCGCGCTGCCCGATCTTTTTGCCCGTATGGTTGGTTCCAGTATTGAATCCGTGTCACAGCAAGGTGCTCATTGGATTACAGCGGAGCGTCTCCAGTTCGGTACCTCAAAGGGCACATGGCGTACGGCTGTTCAGGGTCCTGTAGTGCAGCGGAAGGCTATCGCCGAAACGCTAAGCCAATTGGTAACGGACGAGGCATCGGACAGCCAATCAGCCGAAGCGCACCTGATCAAACTGTTCGACGATCCGGATGAAGCTGTACGAGCAGCAGCGTCATACGTTTTTCGGCGCGACGATGTGCTCGATTCAAGTGTTGGGCAGCGGTTGGCTACTGCGTTTGTCCGATCGGCAGCGTTTATCGACAACTCGGAGGATCTCATCTGTCCGCTGTCTCGTGAGGCGGTAGACCTGTTGGCCTACACAGACGTGGTGCTGGCATCAGCAGATCGACTTGCGAGTGAGTTGGCCGAGGAATCTCGAAGCATGCAGCATCGCTTGGGCATGGCTGGTCGAAAGCAGTCATCGCTACTTCTCAGACTCTACGACTCCGCTATCAAGGCTGATCAACCGGAGCTAGCGTCCCGGTGCTTGGACCGCTGGGATTATCTCTTGGAGCGTCGAGTAGGGCAGGCCGAGACCCACCTGGAGGCATTGCCGACGTAAGCCACGCCGGCGTCGCTTCCTGCCACATCTGCGGCACGGCGAAATCAAACTCGAAGCCCACGAAGACGCAGACCTCCGGGGTCAGTATGCAGGTGAATCGCCCTCACGCCGCATTCGATGAACGGTACCTGACAGAACAGCACATTTAACCAAGCTTAAGTACATTTCGAGGATCGATATTGGGGGTGGTGCCGGTCCGCTGGCCTCGGAGTATGTGAGTCATTGGGCATCGTCGCTTGTGTAATGACTCAGCTGCTTGTTGGTTTCGGGTTCGGCTTTGTTTGGGGAGGTCGGCTAGCGGCGTCGGGTGCCGCCGGCTTTCGCTCAGTTTGTTCTGCCGATGCACCTTTACCGCCGTGATGTCCGCCATTCGCCATCGTGAATCTCCTCTATTCGCTATCCCTGAGCAGCCTGTCCACTCGCTGGTAGTACCGGTTCAGTGTGCTTCGTGACCCGAGTGCCAGAACGAGTACCACGAAGCACATGGTCACATCGAGTTCATCGAATCCCATTCGACTGTCGGCGATCGACCCTCTCCAGCACAGCCACGCAAAGAGCAGCGTGACCAGCGTGTTGCCATAGAACTGATAGTGGCGGTAGTGGTTCTCAACCAGCCATTCGTACGCCACCACTCGATCGTGAAGCCTCCCGTCGTCCCAGTCTGGTCGCTTCAAACCAGTCGCATGGTGCATCGAGTCCAGCAGTGCCCACCTGACCGCGTTCGCGAGCATGCCTGATGCGATCGACGCCACCGTCACGTACAGGAATCCCCCGAGCGAGGGACCTTCTTGACGAGATCCGATCAGCAGGTCCCGGAGGTCTGGGTAGAGGTAGCTTGCTCCCCACAGACCGATGAACCCAGGCGCGATGTAGGCGATCAGAAGGCCGAAGTGACGGGTTGTCGTGTCGCGCATCGTGTTCGGGCGGATCTCCTTTCAGCTTGACTCGTGTCAGTCTACATCTGACAACGTTTTCATGTCAAGCCCTCTTCTGGGCAAAGTCATCGCATGCCAGTCAGGGCGGTGCATCACCGCGACTACCAGATGGTTCCGCATCTTCTCCGCCGCCTGCGTGAGGGAGCTGATTTGACGCAGCGGCAGCTTGCCGAACGTCTTGGCAAGTCGCAGCAGACCATCCACTCCTCAGAGACAGGGAGCCGCCGTGTCGATCTTGGTGAGTTCTGCCGCTGGGTTGAGGCGTGTGGACTGACGCCGGTTCAGGGTCTTGAGCTGTACCTGTCCCAGCGTCCAAAGAAGTAACGCCTGCTAGCGACTACGTCCCCGTTCTGGCGTCATCCCCTCGACGCATCCTTTTTCCTGTGTTGTTGAACGACCGTGGATCCCTACACGGCCGCTCGTCCCGGATCAAGCCGCCGCCGGCTTCCTCCGCGTTGCTCCGTGCAGCCGGTCCCCCGGCAAGCCGGGCGTACTTGGCTTGACCGGTCCATCGCTGGCCGTGTTCTTCGGGACCACGTTCAACAACACATAGAAAGGAAATATCTATGACTACGAATACCAAACCCGTCGATCACGTCCGCCTCGGGACCATCCAGGCCGCGATCTGGAAAAACACCGATCAGGAGGGACGCATCCGCTACGGCGTCACCCTCGAGCGTCGGTATCGCGACAACGAAGGTGTGTGGCAATCGAGTGACAGCTACGGCCGCGATGAGCTTCTGACCCTCTCCAAGGTCGCAGATCTTGCCAATTCGCGAGTCCACGCGTTGCAGTCGGAAGAACGCGACGCGAACCGAGTCGCCCAAGCCACCACAGAGCGTGGGAGGCAGCGATGACACCCGAAGTTCAAGAGAAGATCCTCGAATCACTCACCATCAACGAGGTGCAGGTCCAGATCGTCCAGCACGACGCAGATGGCCGTAGCCGGATGGGAGCTCGGTTTGCTCCATCGTCGGGATCGGTGAGTCTTGCACCGGTCTATGACATGCATGAGCTCACAGAGCTTGGCGATACCGTCTCCATCGCGATCGCCATCATGCGATACCTGTCGGAGCGTTCGAGCCTCATCGAGCTCAGCATTGCCTTTGGCAGGCTTCTCGAGGAGCATGAAGTCAACGAAGGACCTCGATGACGAGAGCGGGCAAGGCCGGCACGACCGGCCGCTCGGACCGGCTGCGGCAGACGCAGCAGCTGGCTGAGCAAGCTCTCGAATCGCTCTCGGAGCAGCTCGGTCGGGGCAACAGCGAGCGGCTGGAGCAGTTCCTCACGACGATGGGGCGGTTCCCCCGGTACAGCTTCGGCAATCTCATGCTGATCCTGAGCCAGAAGCCCGACGCGACCCGCGTCGCAGGCTTCCGAGCGTGGAAAGACCTCGGACGATTCGTCCGCAAGGGCGAGCGGGGTATCGCCATCATCGCACCCATGCGGATCAGGGCCACAGACGACCCGGATGCCCAAGTCGGCGGAGAGGGCGAAGCGGGCTCAGAAGAATCGGCAACAAGATCACCGCTGCGGTTCAGGGTGACGCATGTCTTCGACATCTCGCAGACAGAGGGCGAGCCGCTGCCGGATCTCGGCTGCGTCGCGGGCGATCCCGGCCGGCTCCTGGACCGCCTCGAAGCGGGCGTGATGTCGGCGGGGATCCTGCTCAGCGAATCGGAGTTCCTGGATGCGGACGGTCTTTCCAGAGGCGGCGGGATCGAGCTCAATGCGAACCTGGAGTCCGCCGAGCGATTCTCCGTCCTGGTACACGAGTTCGCCCACGAGCTGCTGCATCACCAGAAGCTCGATCGGCCGGACGACGAGCCGCGTCCGCCCAAGGTCGTGCGAGAAACCGAGGCAGAGGCGGTCGCGTTTGCCGTCTGCGAGGCCGTCGGTCTTGAGACCAACGGGGCGGCGATCGACTACATCCGTCTCTACCAGGGCGATGCCGAGACGCTGGCTCAATCGCTCGACCGGATCCGGCTGGCCGTTTCCCGGGTGCTGACGATCCTCGATCCGTCTGAGGGATCCGAGTCGGGATCCGTTGAAGCTGTTATCACGGCCGAGAAGTTTCAATCGGACCGATTCGGGAAGAGTCGTTGAATCTCCATCGATACCGGGTATCCCCTTCCCCTGAGATCCGTCTTTTCCGGACAGATCGGGAGTGGGTTGCAGAGTGGTAGTCGTACCGCCCTCGCCGAGCCATCAACCCCGCCCTCCGGGACGGGGTCCTCCACTCCGTTGCGGCCTGACGGTGACGGCTCGTCTGCCGGGCGGTGATGACCCCCATTGGGTTTCAGGGACGCCCCTCGGGCGTGCCCGAAACCCACAAACGAAACCGAAAGGAGTTTCAAATGACGACAACTACCACAATAACACAAACACAGCCTCAGAACGCCAACACCGTGCCAATCGACCGGTTCGTCTACGGGAGCCTTCACGTCACGATCTGGGAGAACACCGATCGAGACGACCGGGCCTACTTCAGCATCCGCGTCGAACGCCGCTACAAAGACAACAAGGGAGCTTGGCAGTCGAGCAACCGCTTCGGCAAGAACGCAATCCCCGTGCTGAGCGACCTGCTCGGGAAGGCGTACGCCCGGCTGAGCGAGCTCGAAGCGGATCGCAGGTCGTCATGACCCGTGGCAGGGAGCAGAAGCTCTACGCAGCGTTCAATCTCGACAGCCTTGCTGTCGAGATTGAAAGGGCGTACTCGTTGGGAACGGAACACTATATTGCTCGATTCGCGTCGAAGCCTGACTTGCTCGAGGATGCTGAAGCGTTCGATCTCGCAGAACTCAAGCAGCTTGCCGGTGCGGTGCGTCTTGCGATCGCGTTGATCCGGAGCACGCTCGACGAGATTACCGTCCTCGACCTCGGGTCTGAGATCGCTTCGATCCAGAAGGCTCATACGATCGAGATCATCGACTTCTGAGTGTTCGACTAACCATCCTTCGGTGTCACCGCGATCGCGGTGACCACGGACTCCTTGGGTTCATCACCCCCCTCGCTCCATGCCACGCTCGCGTCCGATCCTTCGACAACGATCCGCTGCACCCTGTGCTGCGTGATGCCCCGGTGCAGCTCGCCGAGATTGCGGCCTTCGATGTGCACATCGTCGGTCGAGAAGACCAGCCGTATCCCGGTCGACGGGTTGTACAGAGCCCTGAGCAGTGTGGCGTACGGCAACGCGTAGTGGTTGCCGTTGCGGAGCACCAGATCGAGCATGACCGCGTAGGTCTCGGTGACGAGCGAGCCATCCGGCCTCGCTTCACGCGATGGTGCGAGTGCACGCGGCTGCGTGTACCGATCGAGCAGCGATCCAGCACCCGATGTCTTGCTATCTCGAACGCTCACGGCTGCGGCCTTCCCTGTTTCGGTTGTCGGATCGCGTGCGTTCATGCTCGCGGCGCCGTTGCAGCGTTTGACGGACTGCCTCTCGTTTGCGGTTCAGCCCGAGCCGATCCTGCAGCCAGCGTCCGATCGACGCCCGATGCCGGAGGCCGCGTTCGGGCGGCTTGCCCGCCTGCGATCGCAGCAGCTCGGTCGCGGTCATGCGTGATGCGTCACGGGCGATGCTGGTGCGGAGACGATCTTTATCGTCGGTGAAGACCGAGACCCTGTGCCGACCCCGCGTCACCGACGTGTAGAACTGTTGCCGGCTGGATGCCCCGACCGACTCCGAGGACTGGGCGATGATCACATGATCGACCGTCCGGCCTTGAGCCGCGTCCGAGGTCATGCAGTAGCCGTAGTCCACGTGCCCGAAGCGTTTGTCGAACTTCCAGCCGTTCTTGAATGTGAGCGTGCCATCGGCGTCAACGGTATCGAGCTGGTAGTCCGCACCGTTGTAGACCTTGTGTCTGCCGTCCCGGTTCTTGCCGTTGTGGGTGATGCGGACGCGGTCGCCCGGGCTCAGCGTGATCGAAGAATTCCGGTACGCCTCGAAGCGGTCTGCGGCCTTCGTGGGAATTGGTGCTTCCTTGCCGTCGCGGTCTCGCTTCAGTGTGGGATCGCCCTGTTCGTGTTCGATGACTTCCGCCCGGTCGCCGCGTCGGAAGCCGCCGGAGACGTTCTGGCTGAAGATCAGCACATCGCCGTGCCGGTATCGGGCCGGATCGGCCTTCTCGGCCCGGGTGAGATTCAGGCTCTCGAGCTTCTCGACCGTGTGCTCAGTCTGCCCAAGCTTCTGTGATCGTTTGAGCTCTTCGCGGATCGCCTCGGTGACGCGATTCCCCTCGGCGTGGGTCGGGGCGATGACCAGCGTCGACTGGCCGCTTTCGATCGACTGCACGTACGCCTCGGCGAGCTTCCGCGGCCGGTCTTCGTCCGCGATCTCGTGGACTGCTCCCATCTGTTCGAGCCGATCGAAGCCGCGTTCGGTGTCGCCGAGTGAGAGCCGCTCCGCGGCTTCTCGATAGAGCGGTGTGTGCTGCTGCCTGATCTCAGAGAGCTCGGCGGGCTTCACACCCGATTCCGTCTCGAGCAGACGCAACGCGTCGCCTCGGATGACGGACCGGTGCTGCCGCGTGTCGCCGGTCAGGATCAGCCGGGTGTCGTTCTCGTGGGCGAGCTCGATGAGCCTGGCCATGTCCGGGGCACTCAGCAGCCCGGCCTCGTCCACCCACAGGACTTGATTCCTGATCACCTCGGGCGTGGACGGGTCGACCAGGTACGCCGCGACTGTCTTGGCGTTCGCGAACCCGTCGGCCTGCAGCGTGTCGTGCACCGCCTTGGCGGTGGGGGCGGCGGCATGAACGCCGCGGCCGGTCGCCTCGATGGCATCGACGACCTCCCGCATGACGCGGGTCTTGCCGACCCCGGCACGGCCGGTGATGGCCACGACCGTGTCAGGCGTGGTCAGCACGTGCTCCACCGCGGCACGCTGCTGCTCGCTGAGCTCGTGATCCGCGAACGCGTGCTCGGTCTTCAGGGGCGACACCGTGCCTCTTCCCTCGCGGACGGTTGCCAGCATCTTCTGCTCTTCGGCCAAGACGTCCGGCGTGGTCACGAACATCCGACGCTCGTGCGTGCCGGTCAGGATCTCGCCGTCTGCGACACGCCGCTCGAATTCCTGGCGAACCAGAGCCGGCGTGACCCTGCCCACGCCGTGTTCCAGAGCTGTCGCGAGGAGTCGACGTTCCTCCGTCACCGACCGACGCTCGAAGGCGTCCTTGATCGCGTGATCGAGAGCGAGCGAGGCGTGCCGTTCCGCATCCGGAACGATCTGCGGACCGTGGCGTGACATCGCCTGCACCTTGTTCAGCGTGGTCTGTTCCTCGGCGGTCAGCCGACCCGCCCACTCGGGGCGGAGCTGTTCCATGCCCAGATCCGCGGCCTTGCGTTGCCGTGTGGTCGCCCCGAGCTCTGCTTTCCGCTCGGCATCCGTGATGCCGAGGCGTTCCGCCGCCCGCTCAATCTCGTCCGTCCGCCTGCTGAAATTCTCCAGCACCGACCTCGGCACGCCCGCGATCTCCCACCCGTCGTGAGAGCGTTCGATGCGGTAGCCGAGTCCCCGGAGATTCTCCGCCAGCCTCGCGTGGTACGCGGCCTGGAAGTACGGGGCGTCGCGTTTGATGTCGCCGACATCGATCGCCTTCCAGCGGGACTCGACAGAATCCCAGGTCTGGTTGAACACGACGCAGTGCTGATGAAGGTGGGGGTCGGGCACGCCGTCCACAGGCCTCGCCGTGAAGTGCGTGAACTCCGCCCAGACCATGCAGCCGGTCGTCCGGCTGTCGTTCTGGTTGTCGATGCGGACACGCGTCTGCGTGTCCCGCTCCATCTCTTCCATTGTGATCGCCACCGCGTCCCGGAAGGCCTCGGTGATCCGGGCGTCGCCCGCGAGCTCCAGCATGACGCTGACCGACTTCGGGACGTGGAAGTTGAAGTCGTACGCCGCCCGGCGGTTGTCCTTGGTTCTGGGTGTCAGCCGCTCGTCCTTGGACGGATGCCGGTTCTCGCAGAGCCGGTCGAAGGCGTCCTTGTCGACGCCGCCGGAGAGCCTCAGCCGCTCCGCCCCGCGGCCGCCCCACGAGCCGATCAGCTCCTGCTCGTGGGACAGCGACCTGGTGTAGTACTCGCCGCGGGAGAGGCCGCGGCGGAAGTAGTCCTTGACTCCGTCGGCGGAGCCGCTGGGGGTGATGCGGAGCATGTCTCGGGTCTCACTCGGTTGCTGGTGTTGCGGTAGATAGCGTGTGTAGAAGCGAGCGGTCGTCAAGAAGCGAAGACCGTTCCAGAAGTATTACGCGTGAGCGAGGGAGAGGTTCAAGATGTTGTTGACAATTCGTATGCTGAGCACTCCTGCATTCTCAGCAGGTTGGCTGTTGTCAAGCTGAGCAATCGACTGAGCAGGAATGAGAATCAGAGTGAAGTGAGTCCTTCAAGATTCTCGGTAAGAGAAGAAGAAATTCGTACAGGCGTCTCTCCGAAGCAGAGCTTTGGGACGCCGCTGACGCTGCATCTGTCATCGAATCAGATGGAAGTATCGTCAAGATCATCGCTGCGGCGTCAAGCCGTACGCGAGTCGAAGCCGCTGGTCGCGGGCCCAGGCCCGGAGCCCCGGATCGTCGGTCATTGCCTCGATCCGTGAGAGCAGCTCGACCGTCTCTCGGTCGGTCTCGCTGGCGACAACCCTGAGACGCGCGAGCCCGGTCATCGCGTCAATGTGCAGCGGGGCGATCTCCATCGCGGACCGATAGGCCTCCTCGGCGTCGCGGACCTGGCCTGCCCGCTCGAGCGTGATGGCGAGGTTGATCCGAGGGTCAGGCTGGCCCGGCATGAGCTTCCGTGCCCACTCGAACTCGCTCGCGGCCGAGTAGAGCTTGCCCTGCTTGAGATAGACAACGCCGAGGTTGTTGTGAGCGGGGCCGTGGAAGAGGTCCGCGCCGAGCGCATCTCGCAGGAGCGACTCGGCCTTCTCGAGCTCGTCCGATTCGATCGCGTCCGCCGCCTCGGAGGTCAGCGACGCAGCCCGCTGCGGATCCCTCGCCTGTTGATCGGCCGGGCGGTAGGCGCTCGATCGCCCACCGCGGCAGCCCGCTGACGCAAGCTGAAAGATGCCGAAGGCTGCGATGAGCACGAGCACGGATCTCATCGGTTGTTTCCTTCGTGATCGTTCTGCAGCACCGCGTGCTCGAAGATCAGCCGAACATCAAACGCGTTCCGGTGATCGGTACGCCCCGATCTGTTGAACTCCAGCATGCTGCAGCGCATCGACCGAAGCTCGGTTTCGAACGCGCCGAGGAATCCGCCAAGCTGGACCGGTGTGATCTGCTGTAGCCGCAGTGTCAGGCGCTGGAGCGACCGGGATGCGTCCGATGGTGTTCGGATGGTCTCGATCGTCGATCCGAACTCTGCGACAGACTGCGGCTCGATACCGGCTTGGCTCGCGGATGCCGTGACTACGCGCAGGAGTTCTGACTCTGCGATCGCTGATAGCGTCGCTTGTTGGCGTGTGGTCGATTCGATGAGCTGGATCACCTGTGAACGCGCAAGCGTGAGCGCTGCCTCGGCACGGGCATGCTCGGTCTGTTCCGACCGGTATTCCGTCCACGCCCAAAGCGGGGGCGTGGCAAGTAAAACGCAGCCGGTGCAAATCCAGACCACCCTCACGATCGATTCTCGGCATTTATGGGCACAGCGGTTGGCGTGAGTGTCAGAGTCAGGCGCGATCCGGCCCCTGTCCTGCGTATGCCCGGCGACCCTGGGGACCAGCCCGGGACGGATTCCAGAGTTTTGAGGAGCAAGTCCGCTTCGCCATCGACAGTGGCGTCGAGGCTGATCAGCCCATCGCGGGCCGAGAGCCTGTTCAAGCGGACCGGGATCGTGCTGTCCCAGCTGCGGAGAAGGTCGTTTACGGATTGAGCTGCATCGAAGCGAGCTCCAGCAACTTGTCCGGAACCGGCTTCCTGTGCCTTGCGGAGGAGGCCACGTATGACGATGGCTCTGGGCTGGCCGGAGGGTTGATCTGTATTGAGTACACTGGCGTACGCTTCATCCGTGAGCATGTTGAGCCGGTGAGTTTCGGTTCGGAGCGAGTCAGACTCGCGGCGGAGCCCGAGCGTCAGCAGAGCCATGAGCAGCACGCCAACGCTAGCTGCCGTTACGAGGGCGACGCGTTTCGATTGGTTGACACGCCTCGGGGCCAGTGCACCCTGAGCAAGCTCGAACCGATCTGCATCGCAGCCCATATCCTCAGCAAATCTAGGAACACTGTCTGGTCGCACACTGTCGTACTTGTCCAGGACAGCTTCGATGGTGTGGCGATCACAGCCGCATGCGAGAATGGATCCAGTTGCCATCCTCTTGAAATCGACCGCGTATGACTCGATGGGCCTGGGTAGTGAACGTTCGAACTCGAACGCCTTCGCATCCCGGGACCAAGATCGGCGGCTGCTGGCTTGCAAAATAGCCCAGACGCAGGCGTCAGCGGGGAGGCGTTTCACTCGGCTCGCCGGGAGCAGTTTCATCAGGGTGTCCTTTCTGGATGCCGAGTCCAGTCCGGTTCACCATCGAGCGGCATGCGGTAGATCCAATCGCTGAGAGTCACCACCACGCCGGTACGCTCGATCGCATCGAGCCTGCCCGATGCCACCGCATCTCCGACCTTTGCGAAGACAATCTCGTCGTTTGCAGAGTCGTACAGCGCCGCACGCTCGATGGGGCTGCCATCAATGGTTTCTGTGACGATGCCGACGAGCGTGAGTGGGGGTGGCTCCGGTGTCACAGCTATCCGGGGTTGGGCCGGCTCTTCATGAACAGGAACATCCGCAGGCTCATCGTGCCAAAGCACAACGTTGAAGTCGCTGGGATTGACTCTATCCGGAGCGGTTGCCTGCTCGGTGGGATTCGGTGGCGTCCACGGCGCATCATCGATCGATCCCGTGTGCTCACGCAGTACCCATGGGACGAGCAGAGCCGCACCGGCTATGCCAACTGCGGTGCACGCCCCGATACTCATCCAGGCGATCGTGATGCGATCAGTCGGCAATTTCATGACGCTCCAAGATGGTCCAGCCCCGCCCTCGGCTCTGGTAGATCGTCCACCACGACCGCTCCACGAGCCCCTGACGGGCGTCGACGCGGACCGCCCACAGCGTACTGCGTCCGACCAAGCGCACCAAGCCGGCGGTGTCGCCGGGTGAGCTGTTCGTCAGATCTGTTGATACGCCTGATGCTTGACCGGTGGGTGCGGCTGGCGCGGGAGCCGGCCGGCCTTCGGCGCGGCTGGTGAGGATACTCGCGATGTCCCCACGCTGCGCGAGCCGGAGTGCAGCATTCAGCAGCGGCTTGGGGGCGGTGTTGATGTTGATGATTACGGTGTTGCCGGTGGTTGGCCCGGTGTCTGCGCCGGGGAATACAGCGATGCGTTCACCAATCCGAAGCTCATCGCGGTCTGCCGCTGGATGCACCGGAACTTCCGGGTTGCTCAGATCGGCGAGCGACCGGGCGCCGAAAACCTCCTCGGAGGAAATCGTACCACTCGCGCGCCATAGGGGGTGCGTTGGCGTTGCACCCGAGGACATCATCCCGTAGAGGTCGTACGCAGTAACTCGCACCGAGCCCCCATGCACATCGACATCAGCGATATCGACGCGTGGTCTGGGCGCCCCCGGGTCAACCGTTGCGCGCGGGGCTTCACGTGCCAGCCATCGTTTGGTGATCGCCTCGGCCGCGGACAGCAGATCCTCGGTTAACCGTGCATGCTCTGCGATTGCTACGGTCCGCTGGCGGGAGGTGAGGCTTGCTGCGGTCACACCGATCGCCGAGGTGACTACGAGGGTCGCCCCGAGCACAAGCAGCATGGCAACGCCCCGGCGGGTCATGGTGCAAGGCTCCATGTCTTCGACACGCTTGCGCCTTCTGAGTGCACGATGTCGACGCGCAAGTGATCTGAGTTCGGATCGAACGTCCAAGATAGGCTGCTGATCTCACCGATCAGCATGCGCTTGCGACCATCGATGACACGCGAGAGCGTATCACCGTCAAACTCGACAGAAACGCTCGTACGGTCGGCGCGGAAGACGGTTAGAGACTGTGATTCGATTACAACCGAGCGATCGAGCCGCGTACCACGATCACGGCTCTCGAGATTGCGGCCGACCTCTCGCACCGCGGCTTCGGCGGCCGTCTGCCATGCCAGCGGAACCGCTGCATCAGGAAGTATGCCGGTGGCTGAACGAACTGTTCCAGCTAGCACAATTGCCATCGCCGAGAGCAGCGTCATCGAAAGCAGCACTTCGAGCAGTGTCAGCCCATGTCTCATGGCACAGATCCGGTCGGCTTGGTTTGCTGTTCCTCAGTGACAGGTTCGAAACGCGTCAAGACAATGGCATTCTGTAGGAACTCAAATCGACCAAGTCCTCCCGGACAGTCCGGGCACGGTCGGCGTGTGATCATGGTTCCGTTGGCTGTGTATTCGATATGACCGGTTTCCCACGTGTGCAGCGGAGCCGCGAGCTCACCGACCGCGTCTTCGATGGATAGGGTGGCCTGATCGATCGAAGCAAGTCCAGGATCGATCTCAGCGGCGGCCCTTACATCACGGGCAAGACCTACGACCGCAACGCTCAACATCGCGAGGAGTGCGAGCGCGAGTATGACCTCGATCAGCGTGATCCCGTGGCGGGTCATGGCACGCCGCTCCGCGCGATGTACGACCAACCGGTCAGCCCCGCCACCTGAAGCGTGACTTGAAGCTCTCCGTTCGGTGCGAATCCCGCTGTGTAGTCAAGTGTCTGTCCAAGGCGATCGTACACGATCCTCTCAACGGCTTCGCCGTCGACAGTGAGCGACACGGGTCTGATGGCAACCTCTTCCACTGGATCGGACGCTGTGAGAGCGAGGATCACGACGGTATCGCTCTGTTGACCGAGTACGAGAACGCGAGGGCCATCGATCCGCGATGCGATGCGAGCACGCTGGTCCAAGACCTGGAGCAGACGGGCCGCTTGCATCGGTGAACCGCGACGCTGCATGATGGCCCCGGCGACGGCTGCGGAGACAAGCGCGATGAGCACCAGCACGGCAAGCAGCTCGATAAGTGTGAATCCAGGTCTCTTGCCCTGCATCACTCGATGCCTCGGAGGTTGATGGAGGATATATCGGTATCGGGTCCCGCACCGCCCTCGGCGCGGTCCTCCCCGAGCGATATGACTTCATAAGGATGCCCATCCGGTCCTGGAACAACGAGGTAGTAGGGCTCTCCCCAAGGATCCAGCAGCCGATCGGGACCGAGGTAATACGGCGATGATGGCAACGCAACGCCATCCGTGAGTGCTGCGAGCCCGGTGCTCGTATCCGGGTAGCCGTCGTGCTCAATCCGGTAGAGCTCGAGCCGCTCGACGATGATGCCTATTCCCGTTTTTGCGAGTTCTTGCTTGCCCTTGCTGAACGCGCCGCCGAAGCCGACCGCGAGCGTCCCGGCGAGGAGCCCAAGGATGACGACCACCGCGAGAACCTCGACGAGTGTCATGCCCTGGCCAAATCGGTAGCGGACGGTGAGAATGCTCATGTCAAATCAGTTCCTGAAGACGTATCAATGGCAAGACGGCGGCAAGCACGACGAGGCCGACGATGACGCTCATCAGCAGAATGCCCGCGGGCTCCATATACGAAGACAACCGCTCAACCGCCCGGTCAGCCTGTTGGTCGTAGCGGTCCGCGAGCCGGCGGAGCATGGTCGGTAGCTCGCCGGCGTCTTGTCCGATGGAGAGCAGCCGATGGAACGCGGGGTCGAACCAGACCCCATCGTCGAATGCGTCAGAGAGCTCTTCGCCCTGTTCGATCCTGTCAACGACACCCGTAACGGTCTGGCGCAAATGGCTCGAGCACGGACCGCGGATTGTTGACGAAGCGATCCGGAGCGCCTCGATCAGCGGGACCCCGGTCGCGGTAAGATCCGCGACGCTGCGCGCGAGTGATGCGAGCATGGGCATCACAAGCAAAGAGGGCACGTGTCGTGCGAAGAAACCCGGTGCGATACGGCTGCTTTGCCATCGCGATACGAGTACAGCGGTTGTTAGAATAAAGATAGCCGCTGTGAGGACGATTCCGATAGCAACGCCATTGCTCAGCCACATTCCAATGCGCATCACAGCCCTTGTCAGCCCGGGAACGGCGATATCGGCACCCTGGAGCATGCCAGCAATGGGGGGTAGAGTCTGCGTTCCCAGGATGGCTGTGACCACTGTCGCTATCAGCAGTACCAAGATCGGATAGCTCATCGCGCCGATCAGCTTGGTACGGAACGCCGAGCTATCCGTGTGCCTGGACGCAAGGCGCTCCAGGGCTGGAGCGAGCTGCCCCTGCCGCATGCCGGCTCGGATGATCGCAGCATCGAACGTATCGAACCAGCTCAGCCGAGATTCAATCGACGAATCGAACGACTTTCCGCTGGCGATATCGTGCTCCAGGGCGAGAGTTAGATGCCGGATTTTTGCGGGGACTCGGCGGTCCTGGGCGAGCACCACCAGAGCACGCCGGAGCGGTAACCCCGAACTCACAAGGACTGAAAGCCCTTCAAACACAGCGCCTCGGGAATCTGCACGCCGGCTCCGCTGCCATCGCTGCAGCACGGAGGGCGTCTCTGCAGTGTGCGTGCTCTTCCGGACTTGAACCCGCCGCAGATCCAGCAGTTGGAGATCGAGGCCTCGAAGCTCGAGTCGTGCGGTGGGAGCATCAACCGCCTCCAGCACGCCGGTCTTCCGCTCGCCCGTCTGGGACGACGCCTTGTAACGGAACGTCGGCATGGCTACAAGCTCAGCACCACTCTGTCGACTTCGGCTCGGGTCGTACGGCCTTCGTCGACCAGGAGAAGCCCATGATCCCGGAGCGAGACCATCCCCTCATCCTTGGCTGCGTACCGTAGGCGTAGCTGATCTTCGGCATGCATCGTCTGCGTCCGGATCGTATCAGACATCATAAGGAGTTCATAGATGCCGGTACGACCACGGTAGCCGGTTCCGTGGCACGCTTGGCATCCTTCGCCGCCGCACGCCGCGTGAGTGAGCCGCACGAGCCGCTGAGCGAGCACTGCGGAGAGCGAGGCCCCGATCAAGTACGGTTCGATGCCGAGGTCGATCAGCCGTGTAATAGCGCTGGGCGCGTCGTTCGTATGAAGCGTCGAGAACACCAGATGCCCGGTCAAACTCGATTGCACCGCGATGCGCGCGGTCTCTTCGTCCCGGATCTCGCCGATCATGATCACGTCGGGATCCTGGCGGAGGATGTGGCGGAGCCCGCTGGCGAATGTCACGCCTTTTTTTGTGCTCACCTGGCTCTGACTTACACCGACAGCGGCATCTGAGAGATCACACTCGATCGGGTCTTCGATCGTCATGATGTTCTGATGCGGTCTTGTGCTTGCGATCCAGCGGAGTGTTGCGTAGAGCGTCGTACTCTTGCCGGACCCAGTCGGACCTGTGACCAGCGTCATCCCGTGCGAGCGTGATGCCAGGTCAATCAACGATGCCCTCAGATCTTCAGGCATGCCCAGAGCATCAAATGACTGCAAGCCCTCATCTCGCTCATTGTCCAGGAGCCGGATGACGACACGCTCACCGTGGCTGGTGGGCAGCGTACTGATCCGGAGGTCGATTGATCTGCCACCGGCGGCCCTGTCGCCGAGTGTGACCGAGGCCCGCCCATCCTGGGGGAGCCGGCTTTCGGCGATATCAAGGTCCGCGAGCACCTTGATCCGGCTTGTCACTCCGGACGCGAATTCGCCAGGGATCGACTGTGTGGTCACAAGCACGCCATCAACACGCACGCGGACAAGCGTTTCCGTTGCCGTTGGCTGTAGGTGAATATCACTCGCACCGCGTGTGAGCGCGCTAAACAGCCCAGCATCCACGAACCGTGCCGCATCACCTTTATGCGCAAGGGTAAGCAGATCATGATCTGCATCGTGTATAGTAGATACAGATGCAGACGTAGATGTGCTTTCCATGGGGCCTGCAGCATCTGTGTAGGCTACATCGATGCGCTCAGCCAGCGGCTCCGCCTGGACCTCTTCGATTGCAATCTGTCGTTCCAACTCCGATCCGATATTGTGTGGAATCCAAGGCGGCGTGGTGGAACACACCTGCAGCAGCTCGGTGCCGTCTTGGCACAACCCGCACGAAAGCACGAGGTGTTCCCTGGCGAACCTATGTGAAATCCGTCTCAAGAAGTCATCGGACGGCAGCCCCGCTTCGTCGATTGTGCCATGGTCAGAGTTCATCGCATGATCCGTGGCTCAACGCCCGGCCAGTCCGACGGAATCCCGATATCTGTGGCTAGTGCTTCGCTCGCGTATCGAAGTCGTTCGAGCATCGGATCGCGATAGATATTGGCTCTGATAAGGACGTAGAAGCGTGTCCGTGAATCTGAGATCGACCGAGTCTTGAACAGTTCGCCGAGCCATGGGATCGAGCCCAGCAGGGGGATCCTCGACTCACCCTCACCCTCCGTTGTGAGTTCGATACCTCCGAGAGCGACTGTGTAACCGTCGGGGATCGTCACCGCGCTACTGAGTTGGTTCTGCTGGCGCGGCGGCGGTGTCGATGGGTCTGAGCTCTCGCCAACAAACGAGCTCAGCGTCACAGAGTAGTTCAGGATCAATCGATCTCCCGCAAGTATCTGCGGGGCAACAGAAATGTTCGTACCTGCGTCTTCGAATCCGCCGAAGCTTGTAGTCGCGACCGTGTCACTCGCGTTGAGGCTCGTGACTGGCTGCTGGAGCACGCTGTTGAAATCTGCGGATTGATTGTTCGAGACAAGCACCGACGGCATGCTGAGGATCCTTCCGTCGTTGACAGTCTCAAGCGCTTGGACTAATACGCTGAAATCTCCGGGATCAAGTACAACCCCAGTGAAACCGGGACCCGCCCCGGGCAGAGCCGATGAGCCAGCCTGTAGCCCTATCCCAAAGAGGCTGCTGAGCCGGATCGTTGTCCCGTCGGTGATCTCGACCTTGTCGATTTCGATGCCGAGATCGAGTGTTTGCGATTCGGTGAGGCTGAGCAGGAGTACCTCTAGCCGTACCTGTGTGGTAGGTACATCCAGATCGGCAACCAGTCTACGGATCTGCTCGATTTCGAGAGGGGTTCCGATCACAAGGAGAGAGTTCGTTTCGTCGTCGACACTGATGGCTTGGTTCGTGGCAGACTCTGGAGAGGAACTTGTTGGCTCGACATCGAACGCAGCATCCGATGAACCAGGATCTTCAGAGGATCGGTGAGCCTGTAGATCGTTCACTGTCGAGCCACTGAGTGCGGCAAGTGTGACCTCAAGATCAGCGGCGAGCTGCTCAGCACTGCGGTGCCGGATCGGAATGCTCCGTAGTGATCTTCTTGTACCTTGTGAGGGACTCTGTGCATCAGTGATAATTTCTGCGAGCAGCGCGTGCCCACCATCGTCTGTCCAGACTGTCAAAGAGTCAGTAAGTGGATTGGCGAATGCTCTGAGGCTATCACGGGCGGGGTCAGAGGCCAGAAGCGCAGATTCGAAGATATCTCGCAATCGAGCAGGCGACACTCCGGTGATCTGGTATGTATCTGAGTAAACACGAGCGGGCTGCATGACATCCTGAATAATCGATCGCCAGAACTTTATTTCCCGTTCTGGAGCAGTGACGATGACAGACTCATCATCGGTTCCGGCTGTCAAAACACCGCTTGTCGTGCGAGCACCAAGCGTCGCGCGAGCTCGTGCGATGGACTGCACAGCTTCGATTACTTCGGGCGCACTCCCTTTCGAAACCGGATGCGCTTTAACAATAACTTGATCATCCAGGGCTCGGACAGATTCTAGCAGCCCGAGAAACAGTTCTACGCGATCACGTCTGCCGCCAATGAATAGATCACCGGTCGCTTCGGAGAATTCGATAGACGTACCCGATTGTGATCCTGGCGATAGTTGTCCAATGCTCACATCTGCGATGCTACGGACTGCATCCACGGCGATCGACTCAAGAGAAAGACGAAGTTTTACATAGCTCGTGATGCGATCGTGATCAAGGCGACCGTTGGATTGCTTTAGTGCGGATAGCTGGTATGCATCACTTTCTTGAACGATCTGGTAACTAAAATCGGATGCTTCTGATGAGATGATGACGAGGCTGTTCCCATGGAGCGAGCTGTGGATCAGCGGCCAGAGTACATCAGTGCTTGCAGGCTCGGGCGTTCGAATCGTCAATGAGATAGATTCTAGATCGCTGGAATCGTATGTCATGACTATGCCAGATCTGGATGCCGCGTAGTCGACAACGCGCGATAAGGGGAGTTGTCCCGCCAGCGTGACGCGGGACTCAGGTTCTTGCGCGGCTGACCGATTCATGGTGCTGAGCACCAGAAAGCAGAACACTGCTCCCAAATACGCCAACCGCATGGACCGTGGGTCGCGCACTGGCATCGTCCCCTGGAATGCTGATGGGTTACTCTTCGATCGCCTCAATCGCGGCTCTCCACGCATCTTGGATCGCCGCAAGTCTCCCGTTGAAGTCCACGGACGCGGCGACAACATCCTGGTTCATTCCTGCAGCATCAACCACGCTTCTTGCCTCCGGTGGCGCATCGCGATCGGAGTCTGCTTCAGCGTTCTGCACGATCCTGCATGCCTGTGCAAGCTCGGCGGCTTGCTCATCGGTCCACTCCGCGGCTCCGAACCTTGCCGGGAGCCCTGTACTGGCGTTTTGGTGGCAGTTGTGGAACCTACGTGCCTGGTCGCTGTTGAGCAGCGCGAGCGATGGCGTGCTGACAGCCTCGAGCTGGAGCTGCCGTGCGGCTCGGGCCGCTGCGAGGCGCTGACGAGCGGCATCAGCTTCCTGCCGTGTTCCAGGCTCACGGCGGAGGGCATCGAGCGCTGCGTGTGCGCTGGCAATCTCGTTCTGCGTGGTTCGGAGTGATTCGGCGCGTGCTTCGGCGACCATGACGGCTTGGCTGATGACGTTGCGTGCCTCGGCCGCTGTCAGTCCAGCAACGGCGAGCGGTTCGGGCTGGATGCCTGCCTCGGCAATCGCCCCAGCGACGACCTCTTTGAGAGACAGCGGCACACGGTCTTGTACACCTGTTTGGGTGGATAGCCCTTGATCCTGAATATATGTCACATAAGTCAGTGCTGAGACCGCAGCTCCCAATATCAAGGTTGCGAGTGTGATCGTCAGCACGGAACCGTGTCTTAGCGACCACCCTAAAGTGGTCATTATTCCATGATTTATGCCCTGTTTTGGGTGTACCTGACTCATCCCAGGGTGTCCTTTCTGCATGGTGCTTGTGATTGAAGGCTAAGAAGAATCAGGTGCATGACGCAAGGCGTTTGGCGCAAAGTTTATAAAAATATCTCTGCATAGGGCTATCGCTAGGCAGGTCATTTCTGGTAGCGTCGAAGTCGCAAACAGACGCGTTGCAGCGTCGGCTGTGGATGCGAAGGAGATGCGCGATGCAGTACACCGGTGGTCGTTGGTGGTTGGGTGCGGTGTTGGCGGCGGTCGGGATTGCGTTGTCGTCGGGGTACGCGGCTGGGCAGTTCGTGAGAACAGTGCAACCATGCCCCGATCCTGACTGGCTGTCGTCGCGAGAACTGATCTGCCTCGAAGCAAGATTGGACGGGACTGCGGAGAGTGAGCCGTGCTGTCCTGAGTACGATATGACTCTGTACGGTCCGGGCTGTTGCGGACTAACTGATGATCCTTCCGAGTGCATAGAAGATACCCCACCGTGCGGCTGTGGAGGCCTAGCCTCCGAATTACTCGCTGGCTTGTTGGGCCATGAGGATTGTTCAACATTCGATCCGCCTCTCTACCCGTGCGATCCTTCAGATCCTCCGCCCTGCCCAAAGGAGTGCGTCTTTACCTCAAGAGGAATCATGCGGGAGGTCTTTGGGGATCGCTCTGTATACACCCTCGATATCGCAGAAGAAGAGATACTGCTCCGGCTGTGCAACTACACGTCTGCTTGTCCATTGGCTGGTCCGACGCTCGGCGAGCTGTACGAGGCGTATCGGTACGCGGCACAGATAGCAGGTATCGATCCTCTCATGCCGCAAGCGATGTTTGAAGACATCATGCTCGGCGATGGTGTCAATGCGGGGTGTAGTGATGGAGATCCTGGTGGGCCACCTTCCGTCGATCCAGGTCCCGGTCCGAACGACCCGAATGGCGGCCGTGTGGACGATGGGGGTTCGATCGACGATTCTGGCAATGGTTCCGACGGAGGATCGAACCGGGGCGGCAGGTGTTCGGCTCAGGCTCTGACGGGCAGTCCGAGCTTCGAGCAGTTCTCGAGCGACCCGGGCGAATGCCCGAGCGGATCATCGATCGGTATCTTTGATATCGATCTATATTCTGGGCGTTGGTCAAAGAAATCAGTTGATCTGGCAATACCAGCCGAGGGCTTCAGCTGGGTCATTAGCCGGAGCTACAACGGCGCGCAGTATGACCGCGGAACGTTCAATGCGTCCACAAACCAGTGGGAAGGTGCCGGGTATGTGTCATCCAACGGCATCCAGGGCTGGAACTGGCGTCAGGACTCGATGCCGACACTCCGCCGGTATGTTGCAACCGACCCCGCGAACGATGGCCTGTATCTTGTCCTGAACGCTGATTCCTACATCACGTTCCGGCGCGAGGACGGCCCCACCGGAGATCTCTGGGTGGGGGCGGGTGATAAGGGAGGTGCCGTCCGAAGAGCGGTGCACTCTCCTTCACAATACGAGTACTACGAGGTCTATGACCTCAGCGGGACGAAGATGTCATTCTTCGGTTTTGCTGGGCCGGGAGCCGGCAAGTACGACGGAATGCTCTGGAAGATCGAGGATGCGGCCGGCAACATCGCGTACGTCGGGCACCCGGCAGACCCATCCCTCGCGGCGTCCACTGGGTACAGCGAGATCGGTGCGCCGGGCAGCGGTATCTACGCGATCGCGTTAGCCTACGACTCCAGCGATCGAGAGTACACATACGCATACACGGATGTGAACGATGTTGGATCCGGCACGCTTCCTCGGCTGGAGTCAGTCACGGTCCATCAGGACGACACGCCGATGGCTGATGAAGTTGCGAGAGTCGAGTACACCTACTACGAAGCGATCGACGTCGGTGGCATAGAACAAGAGGAAGACCACGGTGCGCCTGGCGACCTCAAAATGGTCCGCGTGGTGACTCCGATGAGCGACGGGAATGAGCTGGTCGGGCGCACGATGTACCGCTACTGGAAAGCGGGGCAGACCGGCGGGTACGAGCACGCGATCAAGTACATCTACGAGTCTGAGGGCCTACGCCGAGCCGACTTGAACATGACGATTGGCGATGGAGATCCGAGTAGCGATGATACCTCGCTCCTCTCGGCATCCAACACGACACTGGAGCCGTATGCATCGCTTTACTTGGCGTACATCAGCGACTCGAACCGCCGTGTTACCGAGGTCTGGGGGCAAGGCGAGTGCGGGTGCGGCACCGGTACGGCAACACCGGGTTCCGGAACGTACACCCTTTCGTACACGCAGGCGACTGCACAGAGCCTGGCAGATGACAGTGTTCCTTGGTTCATGCGAACGACGATCGAGTACCCCGAGGTAACCGAGAACTCGGGGAGTTCGCCCGCGTTAATGCTTGAGCGTTCTGATGTTCACTACTTCGCAGCGGGCGGTATGCGTGTCGCCGAAGTGATCTATGCGGGTGCGCCCTCGACCAGCCAGGATTATTGGGCGACGATCACAGACATCCGGTCGGCTGACCTCGGGGCATCTCGACTCACGCCTGCAGCCGTAGCATCCTTCGACTATGCAACCGGAGCGTTTACTCCTTCGGCGGATGGCCTTGCGTACGTGTACATCCCCTGGGAAGAAGCCGACACCAGCCCAAGCAGTATCGATGACCGGAACTTTGGCAGAACACGTTTCGTTGCCTGGAAGAACGGTGGTGACGAGTTATCCCCAGTCGAGGACTATCTTAGCGAAACAGAATACGAGTTTGCTGAACTGACGGTTGGGCTGCCCGCACCGAGCACCTCGACCGTGACCGTTGCGCAGGAGTTCGTCAGCCGTACTCGGAGGTATCCAGAGGGTGGCACAATGGCAGACGCGGCGGGCTACGAACAGACTACAATCGATCGAACGTTCCATGGCAGTGGTGTCAACGACCGTGGAAGCGTACGACCGCTTTCTGTGACTGTAACCGATCCGATCGTACCAACGGATGAGAACGGTGCGGGCACGGCGGATTCGGTGACGGCGACGTACTACCGGGAGGACGGGACGCTGTGGTGGATCGAGGAATCGGACGGCGTGCTGTCGTACATGCGGTACGAGGACAACGTGCTGGTCGAGTCGGTGCAGGACGCGGATACGTCTCTGATTTCAGACCAGCCGTCGGGTGGATTGACTTCGCCACTGACGCCGAAGCACATCAAGACGGTGTACACGCACGATCTTCAGGAGCGTATGCGGACGACGACGCTCCCGAACGGCCGCGTGCTGAACCAGCACTACGGCGTGCTGGATGATGGTCAGATCGTTTCGATCGGCTTCCCGGGCGAGAGCGGCGGCGACCTGCTCGGTCCGGCGAGCTTCAGCCTGTCCGGTCACAACGGGATCGGGCTGCAGTCGGGCCGGTTGGCGGTCGGGTCCGGCGTGCAGGTCTCTGGCGAGGCCGGTTGGACGGACGAGACCAAGAGCGATGCTCGCGATTCGGGCTTCTTCGGGGCCGGGCTGACGCTGGTGCGTCTGAGCGAGAGCGACTACGACTCGGCCGGCGACAAGATGACGGCGAGCCGGGCGTGGTACGACCTGAACGGTCCCTCGGGCGACCGGTACGACGAGACGGCGTACGGGTACGACGAGCTTGGCCGGGTGGTGGCGGTGCGCGCGCCGCACGGGACGATCTCGCGGACGGTGTACGACGCGATCGGCCGCTCGGTGGGGTCGTACATGGGCACGAACGACAGCGACTTCGTGAGCCCGCTCGTGGCCGCGGGCACGGGTGACATGAAGCGGATCTCGACGCAGGTGTACGACGGCGGCGGATCGGGGAACAGCCTGGTGACGGAGTCGACCGCGCACGTGACAGATAGCGCGACGCGTGTGACCGAGTACGTCTACGACGCCCGCGACCGGTTGGTGCTGACCGAGACGCCGGAGGCGCCCTTCCGCGTTGTCGCGTACGACAACCTGGACCGGGTGACCGCGTCGGCGGTGTACGGCGTGGCCACGAACCTGACCGGGGGCACGGACCCGCTGTCGTACGCGACGGATCGTCTGACGCTCTCGGAGACGTTCTACGACACACGCGGCCGCGCGTACCGGTCGAAGCGGCACGAGATCGACCAGGCAACGGGCGCGACGGGTGACGCGATCACGGAGGACCGCTGGTACGACGAGGTCGGCCAGTTTGTGAAGACGACGGGCTCGAGCCTTCGGAAGATGCGGTACGACTCGCTGCGGCGGGTGATCCGCGGCCAGACGCTGGCGCGTGTGAACGACACGCAGTACGGCGACGCGTTGGACACGCTTGGCGATACCGTCGTGTCGGAGACGGTCACGCATTACGACGACGACACAGGGAACGTGCTGACCTCGATGAGCCTGTCGAGGCACCCGGGCGATACGGGCACGGGCGACCTGTACGGCGGGTCGGTCGACGGCAGCTGGGAAGGCGTTTCGATGGGCGGGCGTCCCCGGATCTCGGCGATGTGGTACGACGCGCTGGACCGTCTTGAGGCGAGCGTTGATTACGGCACGAACGGTGCCGTGGACTTCGCTCGTAGTGCGTCCGCGCCGGCCCGTAGTGATCTCGATCTGCCTGAGATTGGCCACTTGACGCTGTATCAGTACAACGGCGATGGCGAGATATTCTGGGTGCAATCACCACGAGATGGTGTCTCGACCGGTGGCACCGTGGGCGCTGACATCGGCGTCATCACGCTGACGGTCTTCGACGACGCGGGGCGTGTGGTCCAGCGTACCGAGAACTACGCGCCCGCCGCTCCTGCGACGGAGCTCGATGCGAACCGGACGGTCGAGATCGAGTACGGCAACCAGACCGGGCTGAAGATCAAGGAGATCGCCAAGAACTCTGACGGCACGACCAACACGGACCAGGTCACGACGTACATCTACGGCACGACGGCCTCGGCGACGAACCCCGGCACGGGCCATCTCTTGCGCGAGGTGGTCTACCCGGACTCAGCGGGCGGCACCGACTCGGTCCGCTACGAGTACAACTGGCTGAGCGAGCGGACGAAGCAGACGGACCAGGCCGGCAACGTGATCGAATACGTGTACGACGACCTCGGCCGCGTGGTCGAGCAGGACGCGACGATGATCGCAACCGGCTTTGATGACACCGTGCAGAGCATCGAGACGACCTACGAGGCCCGCGGCTTGGTCGCATCGGTGACGCAGCTCGATGACCACGACGGCACGGGATCCGTGCTCGACTCTGTCACGATGACCTACGACGGCTGGGGCCTGATTGAGCAGAGCGATCAGGAGCCGGTCGCTGGGGACGGCGTGCTGGACGTGGAGTACAGCCACGTCGCCGTGACGGATCCCTCGACACGGCAGACGGTCCGGCGCGCCGGGATCACGTACCCCAACAACGCGACGGCGGCGTACTCATATAACACGATCGGCCTCGATAGCGACTTGTCCCGCGTCTGGCTGGTGTCCTTCGATCCGAATGGGGCATCGACGGCACCCGAGGCGGTCTACACCTACGGCGGCGTGGCGCGCCGGCTCCAGACCATGGTCTTTATCCCGGGCGGCGCTGGACAGAGCGACGCGGTCTGCTCGCGGTGGGACCCGACCCAGCCCGCCCCGACCGGCAACGCGGACTACACGTACCTAGACCGTTTCGACCGGGTGACCGAGGACACGTGGCGACGCCGGAAGGACACATCAGGCACTGTCAACGAGCTCGACTTCGTGTCGTTCGCGATCGAGTACGACGTGGCGAGCAACATTACCCGGGTCAACGACACGATCCTGGGCCGCGATCAGGTACTGATGAACGACGGCCTGCGCCGGCTTGTCGGCGAGACGGTCAACGCGAGCGCGCTCTCGACGGCGTGGGAGTACGACAAGCTGGGCAACTGGCTGGAGCACAGCTACGCTGATAGCTCAGGCGTGATCGACACCGCGGATGAGTTCCGGTACGGGACGACGGTGAACACCGTGAATGAGACGCTTACCCGCTCACTCGAGCTCTCCGGCGCCCCGCTCGAGTTTAAAGACCCGACCCACGACGTCGTCGGCAACATGACCGCGGACGGCGAGGGCATGGTCTACAAGTACGACGTCTTCGGGCGGCTCACGCAGATCAGCCTAGCCTCGGGCTCTGGTCCGGCAGACATCCGGGCAGAATTCAGCTACAACGGGCTGCATCAGCGGACCGTCTGGCGGGAGGACCGCGACGGCGTCGCCGGGCTCGACGATGTCGAGTACCACCATGTGTACGATGACCGCTGGCGCACCATCGCCATCTACCGCAAGGACCTCTCCGGCACCCCCTCTCGAGACATCACTCCTAAGGAGGTCACCGTCTACCACGCCCCCGGTTTGGACGGCCGGGACGGATCCGGTAAGCTGGACGAGGTGATCGCCCGGTACCGCCACGACGACGGCAGCGCCTCGACCAGCCCCGCCGATGAGTGGGCGGACGCAGGTGCGATCCTGAACTCCCGCGGGGTCTACTTCCAGAACTGGCGTGGCGACGTGGTAGCCTTCTACGAGCGCGGCCACATGGAGCGCATCCACTACACGCCCTACGGCGAGCCGCATGGCACGGTCTACGCCGACCAGGACCGCGATGGGGATGTCGATGGAGCCGATGGCGCCG
>JBCCZQ010000042.1:0-27989 GCA_039187315.1 Planctomycetota bacterium
CACGGCTGCAGGCTACGGGCCCAAGTTCGGCCACAGCCTCGGCCACGGCATCGGCATCGACACCCACGAAAAACCCGGGCTCAGCCAGCAGGGGACCCCCGTCGAGATCAAACCCGGCATGGTCGTCACTATCGAGCCGGGCATCTACCTCCCAGGCGTCGGCGGCGTCCGCATCGAGGACGACTACGCCGTCACCGAGCGAGGCCGCACCAACCTCTCCAGCCTTCCCAAAGACCTCGACTTTGCCTCGCTGGGCTGATGCGGATCACAACCCCGTCGACCCGAACCCGCCCGCGCCGCGGGAAGTTTCGTCGAGCGAGTCCACCGCTATCGGCTTGGCGTGCGCCACCGGCGCGATCACCAGCTGCGCGATCCGGTCGCCGTGCCGCAGCTCAACCGGCTCCGGCCCGAGGTTGATCAGCGCCACCATCAGCTCGCCGCGGTAGTCCGCGTCGATCGTCCCGGGCGCGTTGGGCACCGTCACACCCCTCTTCGCCGCCAATCCCGACCGAGGCCGGACCTGCCCCTCGAAACCCACGGGGATCGCGCACGCCAGACCCGTCGGCAGCCGCAGGATCCGCCCGCCGGTGTGCACGGGCTCGATCGTGACAGCCTGATCCTCAAACCCGCCGCGAGGCAGACACACAGACAGGTCAAGCCCCGCCGCAGCCTCACTCTGATACGCCGGCAGCGCCGCACGGTCATCGAGCAGCATAAATGGGAGACGGATCGGATCCATGCCGCGAGGATAGCGGCCTTGGGAAAGCTAGCCGCCGAGCGCCTCATCCAGCAGACGCTGCTCTTCTTCGCTCAGCTGCCCGCGGATCTCGCCCAGCACGCGGTCGAGCGTCTCGACCATCCGCTGCGTCGAGCCGATCGCCGAGTCCAGCGCGCTCGTTCCGGTCAGATTCTTGAGGATATCGACCCGCCCGAGCTCGACCAGCCGCGCCTCGGACTGCGCCCGGGCCTCGATCAGCCCAGCGAGCAGCCGCTCGGCCTCACGCCGGGCGTCGGCGGTCTCGGTCAGGATGTGCTCACGGTCCGGCAAAGGTCGCTCCTGTTCGATGCGGGGTCACGCCGCAGGCGAACATGGTATCGACGCGGAACCCACCGAAGTTTCGTCCCGCTCACCGGCAGCAGGCGAAACCATCTCGGGCACGTGCCGACGGATCGCCGCCAGCACCGCCTCCCGGTCCCGCGAGCCCCGCACAGCACGCATATCCGCCAGCAGAGCCGCCAGATCCACCGCATCCTCTGGCGAGGCCCACGCGTTGATGCCCGGGCGGCCAGTCGGCACCAGCCGCTCCGCCGAGTAGGCCAGCTCCTCGTGGAGCTTCTCGCCCGGTCGCACTCCGGTCAGCACGACGCCCGCCCGACCGCTCGGGACGGCCGAATCAACACCTTCCAGCCGTACCGGCTCCAGCCCGTGCGCCCGGCACAGCCGCTCGGCAAGCTCAAGGATCCGAACCGGCTCGCCCATGTCCAGGACGAACACCCGCGCCGACAGCCCGTCGTGCTCCGTCGCCGCCGACTGGATTACCAGCGACGCTGCCTCCGGGATCGTCATGAAATACCGCGTCATCCGCGCGTCAGTCACCGTGATCGCCCGCCCCGCCGCGAGCTGACTGGACCAGATCGGCAGCACGCTGCTGGCCGACGCGAGCACGTTGCCGAACCGAACCATGCTGAACCGCGTGACCGGGGAACGCGATTGCAGCCCCTGGACATACCGCTCGGCCAGCCGCTTGGTCGCGCCCATCACACTCGTCGGGTTCACCGCCTTGTCGCTCGAGATCAGCACGAACCGCTCCGCGCCGCAAGCCCGAGCCGCGTCAGCGATCGCCTTGGTCCCGAAGAGGTTGTTCGTCACAGCGTGCGCAGGGTGGTCTTCCATCAGCGGCACGTGCTTGTGCGCCGCGGCGTGGAACACGACGTCCGGACCGTGCTCGCGCACATACGCCAGCGTCCCCTCCGCATCGACCACGTCGTGCAGGATCGCCGCCCGCTCGACATCCGGGAACGCCTCGCGCAGCCGGCGGTCGATCTCGAACAGCGCGTTCTCCGACCGCTCCATCAGCACCAGCCGCGCCGGACCGAAACGGGCCGCGATCATCGCCAGCTCCGAGCCGATCGAGCCGCCAGCCCCGGTGACCAGAACCACACGCCCGCGAAGCAGGTTCTCCACCTCCGACTCATCGATCGGGTACGGCTCCCTCCCAATCAGCGCGGCCGGCTCCAGCGAAACGCCAAGCCGCGGAGTCGAACCGGCATCGCCGGCCCACCGCCCATGCACGAGGTCGTCGAGCGTCGGCACCGCGCGGGCCTCAAGCCCAGAACGCCGCGCGGCATCGCACAGACCCTCGACCTCGCTCCAGCGATCCGACGGCATTGTCACCAGCGCCACAGACAGGTCGTTCCACGATCGCAGCTCACCGAGCTGATCCAGCGTGCCCAGCACCGGCAACCCGGGATCGACGCCCGGAGCGTCTTCGATCAGCACACATCCGCAGGGCCAGGGCAGCGCCGACTCGGCCAACTCGTGCAGCAGCATCTGGGACCGCAGGCTGCGGACCGCCGCCGCCGTCCCGATCACCACCGCCGCATTCGAACCCAGCCGAGCCTCTCGCATCGCCTCTCCCCGCTGGAAAACCCGCCAACACTGGGTTATCGGCGACTCGCCCCGGCAACCTGAGCCGATCGCAAGGGCGAACCGCCCACTCCGGGGATCGGCTACGCTCGCTTCGACGCACGACACCACCAGCTAGAGACCGGGAACGGACGCCCCATGATCGAGAGCATCGCCGGCACACTGACCGATATCGATGACCAGGGAGCCGTCCTGGACATCCAGGGGCCGATCACCTGCCGCGTCCTGCTGCCGGCCTACCTCGCACAGACACTGGCCACCGAGATCGGTAACGCCATCGAGCTCCGGACGCTGTCCTACCTTGAGGGCCAGGGCCAGGGTACCAGCTTCATCCCGCGGCTCGTCGGCTTCGCCTCAGCGACCGAACGCGAGTTCTTCGAGCTCTTTACAACCGTCAAGGGCGTCGGCTCGCGCAAGGCCCTCCGCGCGCTGGCCGTCCCGCCGGCCGAGGTCGCACAGGCCGTAACACAGCACGACGCCAAGGCCCTCGTCGCCCTGCCCGAGATCGGCAAGCGGCTCGCTGAGACCATCATCGCCGAGCTCGACGGCAAGGTCGCCCGCTTCCTCGCTCTCAACGAGCTCGACCGCGCCGCCGAGGCTGGCCCACTGCCGCGCGCCGCAGGAAGCCTCAGAGGCGAGGCCGCCGCTGCGATGGCCGCTCTGATCGCCCTCGGCGAGCAGCCCGACGCCGCAGAACGCATGGTCCGCGCCGCCGAGGCCCTCGAGCCCAAGCCCGACACAACCGACGCCCTCATCCAAGCCGCCTACCGCGCCGGCCGATAAGGTCTCACAGACCTCAGCCCTCGCGGGACCCCGGAGCAGCGGATGCGACACGCCATGATCATGGCCGGCGGCGCCGGCACCCGGCTCTGGCCCCTTTCCAGATCCGGCCAGCCCAAGCAGCTCATCGAGTTCATCCCCGGGCCCGACGGCCGGCCACGCTCACTCCTCGAGATCGCCGCCACACGCGTCAGCGACGTCGTCCCCCACGACCACCAGTACATCTGCACCGGCGAGCGCTACCGCGACCAGATCGAGGCGTCGCTCCCCCAGTTCGCCGGCGACCGCCTCCTCGGCGAGCCCGCCGCCCGTGACACGCTCAACGCCGTCGGCTTCACCGCCGCCGTCCTGAGCAAGACCGACCCCGAAGCCGTCTTCGCGGTGCTCACCGCCGACCACCTCATCGAGCCCGAGGCCGTCTTCCGCGAACGGCTCGACCTCGGCTTCCAGCTCGTCGAGCAGGACCCGACCCGCCTGGTCACCTTCGCCGTCACACCAACCTACCCCGCCACCGGCTTCGGCTACGTCGAACGCGGCTCGCCCATCTCCAGCCTGCCCGGCTGCGTGAAAGACGGCCGCCAGATCGTCCACCGCGCCGCCAACTTCGTCGAGAAGCCGCCGCTGCACAAAGCACAGGCCTACGTCGAGTCCGGCATGTTCGGCTGGAACGCCGGCATGTTCGTCTTCCACGCCAAGACCGTCCTCAATCTCCTCGAACGCTTCAAGCCCGAGGCACACGCGGGCCTGATGGAAATCCAGGCAGCTTGGGGCACCGACGAGCAGCAGGCCGTCCTCGAACGCGTTTATCCGACACTGCCCAAGACCAGCGTGGACTACGGCATCATGGAGCCCGCCTCCACCGATGCCGCGGTCAGCATCGCCGCGGTCGCGCTCGACATCGACTGGCTCGACGTCGGCTCCTGGCCCAGCTTCTTCGAGACGCTCGACGGCGGGGAGACCGGCCACAAGCACGCCGGCCCCGGACACGCTGTCTTCCACGACGGCACCAACTCCGGCGTCTACAACGACGACCCCAACCACACCGTCGCCCTGCTCGGCTGCGACGACCTGATCGTCGTCCACACCAAGAAGGCCACCCTCGTCATGCCCGCCAGCCGCGCCCAGGACCTGAAGAAACTCTGGGAAGGCGTGCCGGACGAACTGAAGTAGACGGGCGGGCCGTTAGACTTCGAATATGCGACGAAAGTGGCCGCTCCGCATCACCGTGTCCCTTTCCGCAGGGATCCTGCTGACGCTGTCGAGCGCGTGGATTCTGCCGAATCTGCAATCCAAATTCACTCAACTGCAAACACCGCTACTGGTTGTAGATATTGGACATGAACTGGACTTTGTATTTGCGAAGACCACAAAGCTTGCGTCTAGCTTCGAGTTCATCATGACCATAGAAACACACAAGAGCTCGAATTTAGCCCACCATGAATTTGTTGCTTACGACGATCCGAGACTCCCAAACTGGTATGAACACCCAACTCGACTCGACCAGCCTTGGGTCCACACCATCAGAGTGCTCAAGCACGGATGGCCATTCAAGTGTCTTCGAGCCGAATTTATTACAAATTTTCATTTTGATCTCAGCACCAGTCTGGGTTCAACCAGACGAGGCTTATTCGGTCGTCGAATCGAGAGGTGGTCGTTTCCGTATCTCATCGAATGGATCCCGTTCACAGCCAACGTGCTGATCTACACCCTCGCGGCCTACCTCCTCGCGTTCGGATACAAAGACGCCCGCCTCTTCCTCCGCATCCGCCGCGGCCGATGCACCTCCTGCGGCTACGACCTCTCCGGCACCAGCAACGCCCCCTGCCCCGAGTGCGGCTCAGAGTGCGACAAGGCCACCCCCGCCGCCCGGTAGACTTCAGCTATGCGTCGCCGGCTCTGGCCCAGGATCGCGCTCTCGCTCGTGCTTGGCGTGATGCTGACGCTCGCCTCGGCGTGGGTGCTCCCGAACATCACCGGGCGAACTCTCGGCGTTTCGCACCATACGGGCCTGCAGCCGATCCGATTCGACCGCCCCGGCATGATGTTCCTCGAACGCCGCGAGCTGCCCGAACTGACACGCCTGACAGCCACACGCGGGCGCGTGCTGATCACAGACTCACAGCCCGATGTCAAAACGCCGGGCGATCCCGGCGTGCCGGACTGGATCACCGCCGAACTGCTCGACCGTCACAGTTGGTATCGCACCGAAGAAGAACAGTCCGGCTGGCCACTCCGATGCTTCCGGTCGGTGACACACACGGATATGCCCATCGGTCCATGGACGCTCAGCGACGGCGCAACCAGCGACGCGCGAACACTCGATGTCTTTGGCCGAACGTGGACCATCCGGATCCGCCCGATGTGGCCCGGCCTGCTCGGCAACCTTGCGCTCTGGACCGCGTGCGTGCTCGCGGTGCTCGTCCTGCCCGGCTTGATCCGCGTACTCATCCGCCGAGCCCGTGGCCGATGCACCGCCTGCGGCTACGACTTTGCCGGCACCACCAACGCCCTCTGCCCCGAGTGCGGCGCAGACCACACCAAACGACCGAAATCACCGAAATCGGCCGCGATCGGCAGCCCCGCGGCGGATCCCCAATAATCCAGGCATCAGGTACGTCGCCGTCGATCTCGGGGACAAGCGGACCGGCCTCGCCTCGGGCGACTCGGCCACGGCGGTCGTCTCGCCCGTCGGCACCGTCGAGGTCGACATCAAGCACGCCAATGGCGGGCCGCTGCTCGAAGCCGTCGCCCGCGTCGTCGAGGAACACCTCGGCGACAACCCCAGGCTCTCCAAGGGCGAGATCGTCGTCGGCCTCCCCCTGAATATGGACGGCTCCGAGGGCCCCCGCGCCCGCGATGTCCGGGCGTTCGGCGAGCGGCTGCGGTCGCGCTGCGGCCGGCCCCTGCACTACCAGGACGAGCGCCTGACCTCCGCGGACGCCGACTGGCAGATGGCGCAATCCGGACTGACACATCAACAGAAGAAGGACCGCCGCGACGCCCTGGCCGCTGCCGCGATCCTGCGTGATTTCCTCGAGGCCCGCAAGAACGCCCCGAATTCAACAGACGGGACCATGCCGGGCGGCTGGTAGAACCGATCAACCGGTTGGCAGGTACAAAGCCTGTGTCAGCATGCCCTTCGCACGGGCGGACATCCACGGAAGGACCACACGCATGCGTCGATGGATCGGCCTCTGCCTCGCCCTGCTCACGCTCCTCGCCCTCGCGGTATCCGCGCGCGGACAAAGCCAGCCGTTCCAGACCGCCGACGAGCTCCTCGACGCGATCGAGACCGCCGACGGCGCGATCGAGCGCCTCTCCGCCGACATCCTATACACCCGCGACTTCGCGCTCGCCGGTGACCGGCAGATCCGCAGCGGCTCGCTCGGGTTCATCAGCGACGACGACGGCCGACGCTTCGCGATCGTCTTCGAGACGCTCATCGTCGGCGAGCGCCTTGAGCCCGACGGTCGGACGTTCGTCTTCGACGGCCAGTGGCTCACCGAGCGCATCCCCGCGCAGCAGCTCATGCTCCGCCGGCAGGTCGCCCCCCCCGGCGCCGACTTCGACCCCCTCCGCGTCGGCGAAGGGCCCCTGCCGCTCCCACTCGGCCAGAAGAAGGCCGACATCCTTGCGCGCTACGACGCCATCGTGCCCCCGCCAACCTCGGGCCTGGCCGGCCGAGACGACGAAGCGCAGCTGACCGGCTTTGTCACCGACGCCGGCGCTGCCCAGCTGCGTCTGGTCCCCAAGCCCGCGTTTATGGAGGAAGACCCGTTCGACGAGATCAGGCTCTGGTACGTTCCAACCGGCACGGGCGTCCTGCCGCTGATGGCCATGACGCTCAACAAGACCGGCGACGAGGTCGTTGTCCGGCTCATCAACGTCAAGCTCAACGCCGATGCCAAGATCGACGGCGACGCCTTCGACGACACGCCCCCGCCCGGCTGGGAGATCGACGTCACGCCGTACCGCAGCGGCACGGGGCCGCCAACGCCCAGTACCCCTGTCTTCGCACGGCTGCAGCCCGAGGCCGACCCGCGCGTGCAGGACCTCGAACCCGTTGAAGCCGCCGCCGATCGCTTTGACCCGCCCCCGTCCGTGCGCGCGCTCCTCGATGCACCGTTTACAACACCAGCCGAGGCCGCACGCCTGCGCGTCTTCCACGGCCAATGGACCGCCGACGACCTGTCCGATCCGCTGCTCGCAGCGGAGACCGCGCTCATCCGCGGTGTGCCCGATCACCCAGCGATCGACAACGCCGACCTTCCCGCCAGCCTCCGAGCCGAAGCGGCGCTCGCTCGCGGCGAGGCCGAAACGGCGCTCAAACTGCTCGAAGGCGACGCCAGCTACCGGGCCGTTCGGCTCCGAGTCGAAGCGCTCGAAACCCTCGCCCGCTACGACGAGGCGCTCGCCGCGACCGAGGTCGCCGTCGACCGCCTCCGACGCGAACGGAGTGATAGCGCAGCCGATCTGACTGACGGCGTCCTGACGCTCATCGCCCGTGCGCGCCTCGCCGGGCCGGAACGCGCCGACGGATCCGATTTCCAGACGCTGATGGCCCTGCTGACCCGCGCCCGCGGCGAGCTCGACCGCCTCTACTGGCCCGCGATCCTCGCCGAGGCCGAGCTGCTCTACGACAAGGACGAGCGCGGCCGCGCGGGCGAAGCGCTGCAAGAGGTCCTCCGCCTGAACCCAGCCGCGGCCGACGCCTGGATGCTGCTGGGACGCCTCGCCGTCGATTCGTTCGACTTCGACCGCGCCGAGGCCGTCGCTGCACGGCTCGACGCGCTCGCCGAGCGCGACACGCCCTGGTGGATTGGCGAGGGCGGTGCTGTTCCGGATGCTGCAACACGCTCGATCGCCGGCAGCCTCGTGCTCGCACGCGCGCGCGTGCGGCAAGACGACCCTAGAAGCGGACTTGAGCGCATCGCGCAATTACTCGGCCGCTTCGCTACACATCGCGGCCTGCTCGCTGCGCAGGCCGCCCTGCACGCCTGCAACTACGACGATGCGTCGCTCGCCGACACACTGGCAGCGCTCGACGCGCTCAGCCCCGGAACCGATCTGGGCCACCTCGCCGCCGGCTGGGCTTTCAGCGAACGCCGGCAGTACACCCGCAGCGCCGAGATGCTCGAAGAAGCCATGCGCCGCCAGCCGAACCGGCCTGAGTCGGCGATCCTGCTCGGCCTGCTCGAGCTCCAGTCCGGCCGCGACCTCAACGCGCTGGCAGCGCTCCGCCGCGTCGCCGAGCTCGACCCCTTCAACGCCCGCGCCGCCAACAGCCTCGAGCTGCTCGAAGAGCTCGTCACCTACGACACGATCGAGACCGAGCACTTCCGCATCCGCTTCCGACCGGGCGTCGACGAGATCATGGCACGCGAAATGCCTCCGATCCTCGAGCGGATCCACCAGCGCGTCAGCGGCACCGACGACGGCGGCATCGACCACGAGCCGTCGATCAAAACGACCGTCGAGCTGATGCCAACGCACGCCTGGTTCGCCGTCCGCATCGCCGGCATGCCGCAGCTGCACACGATCGCTGCGGCGACCGGCCCGGTCATCGCGATGGAGGTGCCTCGTATCGGGCCCGAGCACAAGGTCGGGGTCTACGACTGGGCCAGGGTCTTCCAGCACGAATACGTCCACACCGTCACACTCAGCCGCACCCGCAACCGCCTGCCGCACTGGTTCACCGAGGCCGCCGCGCAGTACCTCGAGGATGCGCCACGCGACGAGCGCACCTGTCGGCTGCTCGCAGCCAAGCTCGATGCGGGCGAGCTCTTCGACATGGACGAGATCAACCTCCGCTTCACACGACCTCGCACGCCCGAGGACCGCTCGCTCGCCTACGCGCAGGGCCACTGGATGTACGAGTACCTCGTCGAGACCTTCGGTGACGACGCACCCCGCCAGCTCATGGACGCCTATGCCCGCGGCGAACGCGAGGACACCGCGATGCCAAGCATCCTCGGCATCGATCGCGAGACCTTCCTCGCGCGGTTCACCGCCTGGGCAGAGGACCAGGCCGCGGCTTGGGGAGTCCTCGCGGGACCAGACCGCCCGAACCTCGAGCACCTAGCGCGCCTGGCGGGCATCACGGGCCAGCCGACCGAGGACGATCTGCTGAGCATGCTCGGCGATCACCCCGGCCACCCACAGGTCATCGAGGCGCTCGCGCTCGCGACGGGCAAAGAACGCGGCGAGTTGACACAGACGCAGGTCGAGCGTCTGCTGGCCTGGGCCGAGGCCGTGCCCGTCGCCGAGACGCCGCACCGTCGGCTCGCTAGACACTTTCTGGCCCTCGGGCCCGAGAGTGCCGACGCTGCGCTGCGTCATCTGGAATTCCTCGACGCCCGCGCTCAGTACACCCCCGCGTATGCTGCGGCCCTGGCCACGCGCTACGCAGAGCGCGGCGAGCACACACCTGCACTCGTCAAGGCCGAGCGGGCCACCATCATCGCTCCCTTCGATGCCGATCAGCGCGAACTGGCGGCTCGGATCGCGCTGCTCACGCGGGACTTTGAAGCCGCCGAACGGCACCTCGACGCGCTCACACTGCTCGAGCCGGACCGGCCGGAGCACACCGCACGCCTCGAACGGTTCCGCGAGCTCATGAAGCGCTGACAGGCGCCGGAGCGGCCCGCGGTGCGCCGACGCCATCCGTGCGACGCGTGTTGACCGCCCAGCCAGTCCAATGCTCATAGCGCTGCTGCAAGTCGGCCGCGATGTCAGCCGCCGGCAGGCCTTCGGCCGCGTAATCGATCGGCGTCATGAAGCGCACCCGTGAGCGGCTCGGCGTCCAGATCGCAGCGAACGCGGGGTCGATCTGCGGCGTGCCCTCGATCAGCACAGGCAGCACCCGGGCCTTCGATCTTGCGATCAGCAGCCCAACGCCAGGCATAAACGGCAGGAGCATCCGAGCGGGCCGCTCGATGCCACCCTCCGGGAAGATCCCCAGCACCCCGCCGGACTTCAGGTGTTTGAGCGCCGCCCGCGCCGAGCCCGGATCCCCTTGGAACCTCGCTACGTCGATGATCTGCGTGTAGCGCCAGAACGGCTCCAGCACCGCTACACGCATGTCCGATGCCATCATCCACCGCGGCTCAAAGCGGCGGGTGGCGTTCTGGACCAGAATCGGATCCACGCCGGCCGTGTGATTACACACAACGATGAGCGGTCGCTCGTCCTCGACTGCGCGCACGTAGGCAAGCCCATCGTAACGCACGCGGTGAACGAGCTTCGCATATACCCGGATGAACAGCAGCAGCAGGCCGGCGTCAACGCCGCCCTCGCCCCCACGAGGGTTGACGATGACCCAGCGTGACAGCGCGATCAGCCCGAGCCACGCCACAGCCGCAAGCAGGATCCAGATCGGGACCAACGCGTTCTCCGGTACAGAGTCCAGCGGGCAACACGCCCAGCGGGCCAACCATTCCCGCGTTGCGACCATACGGCGCGTCGGAACGCCGCGTGCTTTACCATCTTGAGATGGACGACCTCTGGGCAGCTAGGCGCGAACAGGCACGGCAAGGCGCAGAGCCGCTCGCCGCACGCATGCGCCCCCGCTCGCTGGACGAGTTCGTGGGCCAGCGGCACATCCTCGGGCCCGACAAGCTCCTGACCCGGATGCTCGCCGCAGACCGCATCACCAGCCTCATCCTCCACGGCCCACCCGGCACGGGCAAGACCACACTCGCGGGCCTGATCGCCCGGCACACCAAACGCGGCTTCGTTGCCGAGAACGCCGCGAGCATCGGCGTCAAACGCGTCCGCGAGGTGACCGATGAGTCTGCGCGCCGCGTCGAATCCGGCCTCGCAGGGCTCATCATCTTCCTCGACGAGATCCACCGCTTCACCCGCGCCCAGCAGGATGTGCTGCTCGGCGACGTTGAACGCGGTCTCGTCACGCTCATCGGCGCTACTACCGAGAACCCGCTGTTCGCCTGCAACGCAGCCCTCGTCAGCCGCTCCACCCTCTTCCGGCTCGAGCCGCTGACAGAGGACGAGATCGCCGCGGTCGCGCGCGCAGCCGCGGACGATCCCGAACGAGGCTTCGGCGGGCGATCCATCGTGCTCACCGAAGATGCCATCGCGGTCTGGGCCACCAAGTGCGACGGCGATGCACGCCGGGCGCTCACCGCGTTGGAGGTCGCGGTCCTGAGCAGCGCCGGAGAGGATCCGATCCGAATCGACCGGGACCTGGCCGAGGCATCGATCCAGCAGAAGGCCGCGGTCTACGACGGCGATGAGCACTACGACTCCGCGTCGGCGCTGATCAAGTCGGTCCGCGGGAGCGATCCGGACGCCGCGATCTACTGGGTCGCGCGGATGCTCGAAGCCGGCGAGGATCCGCGGTTCATCGCACGAAGACTGGCGATCCTTGCCTCGGAGGACATCGGCAACGCCGACCCGCAGGCGATCACGCTCGCGGCCTCTGCCTGGCAATTAATCGAGCGCATCGGCATGCCCGAGGCACGCATCACGCTCGGCCAGCTCACCGCCTACCTCGCCCTCGCGCCCAAGAGCAACGCCAGCTACATCGCCATCGATGCCGCGACGCGCGACGCCCGCGAGGGCAGAACCGTCCCTGTGCCCGTCCACCTGCGCGATCCGAACACATCGCCCGCCGCTTCTGACGACGGCTCGGGGATCACTATGCGCGAGCGACGAGCGGACGACAGAGCCGCCCGGTACCGCTACAGCCACGATGCGCCGGGCGGCATCACGGACCAGGACTACCTGGGCGTCGATAAAACGTACTACGAACCCACTGTGTCGGGCTTCGAGCGCACGCTGCGTGAGCGGCTTGAAGCGATCAAGGCGCGCCGAGCCGAGCTGCGCCGCACACAACTCGGGGAGGACGACGCCAAGCCGTGAGCATCGTCAAGGCCAAGCAAGCGGCGAGGAACGACGCGAAGCGCGCGCTCGCCGGCGTCACGCCTCCCGAGGTCGCCGAGCGATCCGCCCGCGCTTGCGCATGGCTGATCGACCGCTGGCCGGAGCCCGAAGCCGTCATGGCCTACCTCGCCATGCCGCAGGAGGCCGACCCGGCCGGGGCGATCGCCTTCTGGCGTGCCCGCGGCGTGACGGTCTGCGTCCCACGGACGGACTGGAACGCCCGAACGATGGAGCCCGCCGTGCTAGGGGGCAGAGTCGTCGATGGGCCCAAGGGCATCCGCGAAGCGGAACTGACCCAGCCGACGCTGCCGCTGGAACGGCTCGATCTCGTGATCGTGCCCGGGCTGGCATACACCTGTTCTGGGGGTCGCCTCGGCCGCGGCGCAGGCTTCTATGATCGCTTTCTCGCGAGGCTCGAACCGTCGACGGTCCGGGTCGGGCTGGCGCTGGGCGTCCAGATGCGCGAGGAACTGCCGACCGAGCCGACGGATCTGCCTGTCGACTGGGTCGTCACGGAGGACGGGGCGGCGCCGTGCCGCACCGGGCAACACGGCCTGGGGTAACACACGGGTGATCCCCGAACCCGGCCGGGCAGGGAAGGAGTCTCGCCAATGTCATTGCCCTCGCAGCAACGTTCGTTCGGATCCCGCGTCAGCGGGTCACGCCGGCAGGGCGGCGGCCCCGCGCGGCTCATCATCGGAGCCATCGCGCTGGTCGCCGTCGTCGGCCTCGGGATGCTCGCTTTCGGCGGCGGCGGCGGCGGTGATGACACAGCGCAGGAAGACCACGTCTCGCCCGACCTGCGAGCGCAGGCAGCCGATTCCCTCCGGGAGCCGGCCCCCACGCCCGCGGATGATGTTGCGCTGGTCGAGGACGACGGCTTCGTCGAGACCGGTGTGCTGACCCCCACGCGGTCTTCGTACCAGGAGCCGCAGACCGCCAGGCCGAATGTACCCAGCGGCGCGCTCGTGGCAACCCACCGGGACCGCCCTGCAACAAGTGAGCAGACCCGGCCGGAGCGGACGCAGCCGGCACCCGCGCCGCGGCCCGAGTTTGCCGGTGACATCGCCGGCATCATGGACCAGGCGCGCGAGCATCTACAGAACAACGACCTCGTCGCCGCCCGAGCAACGCTCAACCGCGCGTTCACGCTGCCCGACGTCACGCCCGCGCAGCTCGCCGTCGTCCGCGACGACATGACCAGCCTCAACGAAGAGCTCTTCTTCGGCACCCGCGTCTACGAGGGCGATCCGCTCGCGGCGCGGTACACCATCCAGCCGGGCGACTCGCTCGAAGACATCACCAGCGATCTCGGGCTCGCGTGTGATTGGCGGCTGATCCAGCGGATCAACCGCATCGCCAACCCCGACCGGATCCGTAGCGGCCAGACAATCAAGGTTGTGCAGGGGCCGTTCCACGCCGTAGTCGACAAGAGCGACTACCGGCTCGACTTGTTCGCCGGCCCACCCGGCTCTCGCGACCAGTTGATGTACATCCGCTCCTACCCCGTTGGGCTCGGCGCCGACGACAGCACGCCCGTCGGTGAGTTCGTCGTTCGGCCGGACTCGAAGCTGATCAATCCATTCTGGCAGAACCCGCGCACCGGCGAACAGTTCCAGCCCGACGACCCCGCGAACCCCATCGGTGAGTACTGGCTTGGCCTCGAGGGCATCGGCGATGCGGCCACGATCGAGGGATACGGCATCCACGGCACGATCGACCCCGACTCGATCGGCGCCCAAGACTCGATGGGGTGCATCCGCCTGGATGATGTCGCCGTCGCCACTGTCTACGAGATGCTCGAAGAACAGGTGAGCCAGGTCTCGATCGTCCCCTGACCCGGCAGCCGGCCGGAGACCAACATGGGCCCGATCGGCCCGATTTTTCCGGCGTTTTCCGGTCGGCAGACCTAGAATCACCCAGCGCGCCCGGGCCGTCGCTCGGGCGTGTTTTCTGTCGAGAGGAAGCGTGTTCATGGCAGACTCCACCGGCGCCGACCAACCGTCGAACGGGGCCTACGGCTCCGACCAGATCAAGGTGCTCGAGGGGCTCGAGGCGGTCCGCAAGCGGCCGGGCATGTACATCGGCGGCACCGGGCTCAACGCCCTGCACCACCTCGTCTACGAGACGGTCGACAACTCTGTCGACGAGGCGATGGCGGGCTTCGCGACCGTCGTGGGCGTGACGGTTCACGCCGATGGCTCGTGCAGCGTGACCGACGACGGCCGGGGCATCCCGATCGACCCGATGAAGCACGAGGACCCGAACCTCAACGGCAAGCCCGCCGTTGAAATCGTGATGACCAAGCTGCACGCCGGCGGCAAGTTCAACCAGGAGGACTCGGCGTACAAGGTCTCTGGCGGGCTGCACGGCGTGGGCGTCTCGTGCGTCAACGCGCTCAGCGAGCACCTCGAGGTCGAGGTCTACCGCGAGGGGACCGTACACGAGATGCGGTTCGAGCGCGGCGTGGTCACCGAGCCGCTACGCGTCGTCGGTGATGTACCCACCGACGCGGCCCGAACGACCGGAACGCGTGTCACTTTCAAGCCCGACGCGACGATTTTCCCCGATACAACCTTCTCCGGCGAGACGCTCGCCAACCGGCTCCGCGAGCTGAGCTTCCTGAACCCGGGCGTGACGATCCGCTTCCTCGACGAGCGCGAGGCGGGCACCCAGGCACAGGTGTTCAAGGCAACCAACGGCCTGCTCGAATACGTCGAGTATCTCATGGCCGGCAAGACAGCCTTCAGCCCGCCCGTACACGTGAGCAAGCGGGACGATTCCTCCGAGGACGGCGTGGTTTGCGAGGTCGCGATGCAGTACCACGATGGCTACGCCGAGACCCTTCTGAGCTTCGCCAACAACATCCGCAACACCGACGGCGGGACGCACGCCCAGGGGTTCAAGGTCGCGCTCACGCGAGCACTCAACGGCTACGCGCGGCGGGCAGGGCTCATCAAGGACAAGGACCCCACCCCTACCGGCGACGACCTGCGCGAGGGGCTGATCGCGATCATCAGCGTCAAGCTGCCCGAGCCGGTCTTCAATAACCAGCCCAAGGAAAAGCTGCTGAACTCGGAGATCGAGGGCATCGTCAGTCAGGCCGTTGGCGAGGCGCTCGAGACGTGGCTCGAGGAGCACCCGGCCGACGCCAAACGCGTCTGTACGAAGGGCATCGTCGCCGCGCAGGCTCGCGAGGCGGCACGCAAGGCCCGCGAGCTGACGCGACGCAAGACCGCGCTCGATTCGGGCTCCATGCCACACAAGCTCCGCGACTGCAAGACCAAGGACATCACCAAGAGCGAGCTGTTCATCGTCGAGGGCGACTCGGCCGGCGGCAGCGCCACGCAGGGCCGCGACGTCGAGACGCAGGCCATCCTGCCGCTCAAGGGCAAGATCCTCAACGTCGAGAAGGCCCGCATCGACAAGGTCCTGGGCTTCGAGGAGATCCGAACGCTAATCGCCGCGCTCCGTTGCGGCATCGGTGGCGACCTGGACCTGGCCAAGCTTCGCTACGGCAAGATCATCATCATGACCGACGCCGACGTCGACGGCAGCCACATCCGTACGCTGCTGCTGACGTTCTTCTTCAGGCAGATGCCCGACCTGATCCGCAAGGGCCACGTGTACATCGCACAGCCGCCGCTCTACCAGCTCGTCCGTGGCAAGTCGGGCCGGTACGTCCTCGACGACAAGGCCCTGGCCGCGACGCTGACCGAGACGGGCCTGGAGCGGGCGAGCCTGCTGATCCGCGATACCGACGCCATCGAGACCGAGCCGGGAGGCATGCTCGGCGAGCCACCGATCGTCCGTGAGCTGCGCGGCAAAGAGGCAGCAGAGGCGGTGAAGCTGCTCGGGCGGCTCGCGTCGCTCGTCGAGATTGCCGAGCGGCGTGGCACCGCCTTTCCAGACCTGCTCGAGACGCGTGCGAGCGATCCCGAAGGAGCTTCACGCCTGCCGAGCCACCGCGTGAGCTGGCAGGGAGGCGAGCGCTTCGCGTGGAGCGAGGCCGACGCGATCCGGCTCGTTGACACCGAGCAGCTCAGGCTGGGCGATGCGCCCGGCGAGCATGTTGACAGCGGCAGCGACCGGCCACTGGCCGCGGTCCGGGAGCTTCATGAGAACCGCGAGTTGGACAAGGTCATCGTTTCGCTGGGCGAACTCGGGCTGGCGATCGAGGACTACGCCCTCGTGCAAGAGGAGTCAGTCACCGGCGAGCGGATGCCGGCTCGCTTCGCCTGGGCGCTGCACACCGCAGGTCCCGCGGCGGCTGAAACGCAGGCGGAGCCAGCCAGCGATGACGAATCCGTCAGCGGCGGAGCTGCTACGACAACGCGGAGCGGGCAGAAGCTTGTCGAGGCGGCGAACCTGGCCAAAATCTTGCCGGCGCTGCACGATGTCGGACGCCGGGGCGTGGAAGTCAAGCGCTTCAAGGGCCTGGGCGAGATGGACGCCGAGCAGCTCTGGGATACCACGATGGACCACGACACAAGGGTCTTGCTGCGCGTGACCTGGGACGCCGCGGGACAAGCAGAAGCGATGTTCTCGACGCTCATGGGCGAGGAGGTCGAGCCCCGCCGCCGATTTATCGAGGACCACGCGCTCGAAGTGAAGAACCTCGACGTCTGAGTGGTGCTCTCGCCCGATAACCCCGGCAGTGTCTCTCTGAGAAGCTCTTGACCCAAAGCGGGACCGCGAACCTGCCGACAATCGGTGGCATACCCATCTCTGTACGAGGGGCGAGCATGCCGCGGTATCGGGCCAACTTCCATAAAGCCGGCGATGACGCCGTGCGCAAGAACTCGCTGGGCCTCGAGCGCGAGAAGCTGCTCAAGCTCTTCGATCTCCTCGACGCATCGGGTGACGCCGCCAACCTCAAGCGGATCCACGTGCGCTGGCCGTTCCGCCAGGAATCCGTCTGCCTACGCCTCTTCGAGAACCTGGGCGCCAAACGGGAGTTCCGCGTCGCAGCCCGCAACCTCTCCAACGGCGGTGTCTCGCTGCTGCACAACTCGTACATCTACCCGGGCACCGAGTGTGAAGTCGATCTGCCCACGCACGGCGAGAAGGAACTGATCTCCATCGGTGGCACGGTCAATCGCTGCCAGCACATCAGCGGCGTGGTTCACGAGATCGGCATGGGCTTCAAGGAGCCCGTCGACACCCGGCACTTCCTCTCCATGGACGACATGCCCGCGTACTACAGCCTGGAAATGATCGATGCGGCCAAGCTCGAAGGCACGCTCCTGCATATCGAGGACTCCGCCCTCGACCGACGGCTGTTCGCGCACTACCTCGCCGATACACGCGTGATCATCAAGTCGGCCGCAACGATCAAAGAAGCATCCGAAAAGGCGCACGAGAACTTCGATCTGATCATCCTCGACCGCACGCTGCCCGACGGCGACGGCATCGCGTTCGCCAAGGACCTGCGAGAGAGCGGCATCCTGACGCCCATCATCGTGCTCACCGCGGACACAAGCCCGGACACCGCTCGTGGCTTCGCCGATGCCGAGGTCAGCGGCCTGCTGACCAAGCCGGTCGATCAGGGGACGCTGCTGCGAGCCATCACGGAATTCCTGGGCTTGAACCAGGACGGACGCTCCGCGCCGGATGACGGCGGCATGGCTGAACTTGCCGAGACGTTCATCGCCGAGCTGACGCCCATGATCGAGCAGATCCGCAAGGCCCGCCAGGACGAGGATGCGATGGCGGCCTACACCGTCGCGCTCAGGATCAAGGGCACGGCCCCTGCGCTCGGCTACGACCGGCTCGCGAACGTCGCGGACCGGACGGCCTCGGTGCTTGCCGCCTCGATGAGCTGCGAGGAGTCGTCTCGGCAGATCGACACCCTGCTCGACGCGTGTGAGCGGCTCAAGCACCGCCGGGCCGCGTGAGCCACCTGAGCATCCGCGGCTACCGGACGTTCACGCTGCGCCGGTGATCACGGCTGGAGGGTCCGTAACGGACCCGACGCGCCACCCTGAAATCTCGGTATCCAGCCGCGTAGGCGTCCCGCCGACACTCGATGCGGGCGACGAGCCGGGGAGGAGCCGCGGATGCTTGAGCTGCTGCACGACCTGATCATCCGGGTGAGCTCACTCGGGTTGGACCCGCGGCTGCTGCTGCCAGCCGCTGCCGCTCCGGCGATGCTCTTCCTGCTGGTGCTGCTCTTCCGCCGACCCGCGAAAGCGCCAACACAGGCAAGCACCGACGAGGCAGAACTGCTCGGCGCATGCGCCGCCGCGGCGGTCCGGTTCGGATACAAATCCGGGCACATCATCCTTGAAGCGATATCCCCCAGCGTCGTTGATCTCTGCGGCTACGAAGCGGAGGCCCTGACCGAAAAAGAGGCCTTCTTTCGGATGGTGCTCGACGAGGACGCGGCATCACTGGAGCGGCGCCTTTCGGGCGCGATCCAAGACGAGCGGGCCGTCTCGCTGGACGCGAGGTACATCGATGCCGACGGACGGCTCCGCGTGATGCAGGTCCGGGTGGAGCCGTCGCGCGACGCGCGAGGGCGGATGACCAAGCTCCGCGGCGTGCTTCGCGAGATCACCGAACTGCGTGTCCTGCAGTCCGATCTGGCCGCGATGGCAGGCCGGTTCCACACACTCGCGGACGCCACACCAGCGATGCTCTGGGTCATCGACGCCGAGGGGGCGGTCACGGGCGTCAACCGCGCGACCGAGCGTTTCTGCGCCGTCGGGGAAGCTGCGCTGCTCGGCGATGGCTGGCTGCTCGCCGTGCCCGACGACGAACGAGAGAGCGTCCAGGAGTTCGTCCACCGGGTGCTTGCATCGGGATCGACCGCACATCGAGACGTCACGATGGTCGACCCGGACAACCGCGATCGGCGCATCACCCTGAACGCCACCGCGGCCTGCGACGCTGATGAAACGGTCCGAGGGGTGATCCTCACCGGCCGCGACATCACCGACCAGACCCACGGCGAGCAGCAGCGCGCCCGTCTCGCACGCATCATCGAGTCGAGCGAGAGCCCGGCCCTGATCGTCGCGCCCGACTTCCGCGTGGCCATGCTGAACCCGGCGGCACGCACCCGCGCGGGGCTCGGCGAGCGGGAGTCGGCCGACTCCATCGCGCTCTGGCACGTCGTCACACAGGAGACGGTCGAGGCGATCAAGGCCGAGGCCATACGCCCATGCCGAGAGGGCGGGACCGTGCGGCTCGCCGGACGCGTCCGCGACGGCGCCGACGATAGCCTGGCATCCGAGCTGACCATCGTCGGTCTCGGCGATGGCTGGCTCGGCATCACCGCGCGCGAGATCCAGCACGAGATCGAACGCGAAGAAGAAGCCCGGCGCGACCGCAGACGCCTGGCGGTCATGTCACGCACCCTCGAGATCCTCGCCGACGATGCATGGGCTGCGGGCCGCGCGGCGCAGCGGATCGCCGATCTGGTCGCCGAGGCCTGCCCCACCCTGCGTGCATCGTTTAGCAGGCTCGAAGCCGGTGTGCTCACCTGCGAGGCCTCGGCCGAACCCGCCTGGATGGGCTCGGCGATCGGTCGATCGATCCCGCTCGATCCAGCAGAAGCCCTCTCGCAGACGCTGGTCGAGGGGCGAGCGGCGCACCTCAGCGATGTCTGGGATGAGCCGGCGCTCGAACGCGGCTTGCTCGCCTTCGAGGAGCACGCCGTCCGCTCGCTCGCCCTGTGCCCTATCCCAATCCGACAGGGCGCCGGCGTGGGCGTGTTCGCGCTGGAGCGGCACGAGCCGGGAGAGTGGACCCGGGACGAGACCGAGCTGCTACGGCTCGCCGGGAGCATCATGGCCTTGGCGGTCCGGGCCGAAGACGACCGGCGTGAGCGCATCGAAGCCGAGTCGTCCGCCGCGCAGCTCGCGGGCCGCTGGCGCGGAGAGCGGGACCGCGCCGAAACCCTGGCGGGTGAGGCCTCAGAAGCACGCGCAGCCAGCACCAAGCTCACCCACCGCCTCCGCCGCGTCGACCAGGGCTGGCTCGCTTCGCTCGACGAGCTGGCCGGCAGCGTGCGCGACACGGCACCCGGCGCAGCGAGCGCGCTGCACCGCTCAGGATTGACCCACGAAGCGGCCCGCCTCGGCTGGCTGGCATACCGCGCCGAGCGGGCCTCGGTCGGCGCCAAGCTGGTCGCCGATGCACAGGCAGAGCCGCTGGTCGCCTGCGATCCTTCCGAGCTGCTTCGTGAAGTCGGCGGCTGGCTCGCCTCCGCTTCCTCAGCCCGTGGCACACGGCTCCGCGTCGTCGGCGCGGACACGCTGCCTGGATCGATCGCCATCGCGCCAGCGCTCTTCCGCGTTGCTTGCGCTGAGCTCTTCATGGTTTGCATGCCTGCCGTTGGCGGAAGAGAAGTCCGGGCCGCCGTCAGCGCAGGCGAAACAACCAGCGGACCGCACCTGACCATCGAGATCGAGCGGTCATCCGCTCCGGGATTCGGTCATGCCGAGTCGGCCACACCCGGCGCGCCCACCGGCCTTACGCTGCTGCGCGCGATCGCAGAACGCACAGGGGGCGAACTCGCGGTCGAGACCCACGGTCAGACGATCACGCTCTCCCTGCGGTTCCCGTTTGAGCCCGCACAGAGCGAAGGCTCCGAAGCGCCAGGATCAGACAGGGATACCGCCACCAGCGATCTGTCCGCGGCACAGTCGGTGCGGGGCAGTGTCGCGGCAGCGGACCCACTGGGCGTCCTGGGGAGTGAGCCGCTGGAGGGCGAGATACATGACCAAAGCGGCGAAGCCCCCACCGATGACCAGGGACTGATCCTCGACGGCACGCCGGCACCAACACCAGTCGACCACAAGGACAGCCCGTACGGTCAAGGCCCGAGCAGCGCTGCGGCCTGAACTCTTGGCCTCCGCGACGGCAAGGGTGAGCGACGGGGCTTGAACCCGCGACCCCCAGAACCACAATCTGGTGCTCTACCGACTGAGCTACGCCCACCGTCTTTCGCGACGCGTGCGCCGCGAATGCGGATGATAGCCTCAACGGTCCTGAGCCGCGTGCTGGTCAACACGGGCCCCGGCTGCGGGTTACTTCAGCTCCCAGTGCTCCGGCGAACGCCAGAGCCCGCTGACGAGCAGCTCGCGGATAAAGGTCAGCTCCTTCGGCAGCCGGTCGTAGAGCTTAAAGAAGAGCTCGTCATGGGAGGCAATCTCCTGCAGCCACTGCTCGCGCTCGGTGCTCATTAGCGTGTCGAACTGATCGTGGGAGAAATCCAGCCCACGCCAGTCGAGATCCTCGTACCGAGGCATCCAGCCAAGCGGGCCCTCTGTGGCGGCGGTCCGGCCGTGGGCGCGGTCGACGATCCACTTGAGCACACGCATGTTGTCCCCGAACCCGGGCCAGTTGAACTTGCCGTCCTCGTCCTTGCGGAACCAGTTGACGTTGAAGATCCGGGGCGGGTTCGGGATGTGCCGCCCGAAGTCCAGCCAGTGGCCCAGGTAGTCGCCCATGTGGTAGCCGATGAATGGCAGCATCGCCAGCGGGTCGCGGCGGACCTTGCCGATGTTTCCAAACGCGGCCGCGGTCATCTCCGAGCCCATCGTCGCCGCGCTGTACACGCCGAACGCCCAATTGAACGACTGATGCACCAGCGGCACGGTCGTGCTGCGACGCCCGCCGAAGATGAACGCCGAGATCGGCACGCCGTTCGGGTCGTCGTAGCGGTCATCAACCGTCGGGCACTGGTCGAGCGGGGCCGTGAAGCGTGAGTTCGGGTGAGCCGCCTTCTTGTCGCTGTCCGGCGTCCAGTCGTTGCCCTGCCAGTCGATGGCGTGCGCCGGGGGTTCGCCGTCCATGCCTTCCCACCAGACGTCGCCGTCGTCGGTCAGCGCAACGTTGGTGTAGATCGTGTTGGTTTCGATCGCCTTCATGGCGTTCGGATTGGTCCTGAAGTTGGTGCCCGGGGCGACGCCGAAGAAGCCTGCCTCGGGGTTGATCGCGTAGATCTGGCCGTCGTCGCTGGGCTTAATCCAGGCGATGTCGTCGCCGACGCAGGTCACATCCCAGCCCTCGTCCAGGAACTCCTTGGGCGGAACCAGCATGGCGAAGTTGGTCTTGCCGCACTGGCTCGGGAAGGCCGCAGCGACGTAGGTTGTCTTGCCCTCAGGATCTTTCACACCCGAGATGAGCATGTGCTCGGCGAGCCATCCCTCTTCACGGGCCATGACCGAAGCGATGCGCAGTGCCAGGCACTTCTTCCCAAGCAGCGCGTTCCCTCCGTAGCCCGAGCCGTAGCTCATGATCGACCGCTCTTCGGGGAAGTGCACGATGTACTTGTCCTTCGGGTCCGGGCTGCACGGCCACGCAACGTCCTCCACACCCGGAGTCAGCGGCATGCCGACCGAGTGCAGGCACTTGATGAACTCACCATCGTTGCCGAGCGCTTCGAGCACGGCGTCGCCCATGCGAGTCATGATCTTCATATTCACCACGACGTAGGGCGAATCCGTAATCTGTACGCCGATCTTGGCGATGTCCGAGCCGATCGGCCCCATGCTGAACGGGATGACGTACAGCGTCCGGCCCGCCATGGCGCCATCGAATTTCTCGTTGAGGATCGCCTTCATCTCACGCGGCGCCATCCAATTGTTGGTCGGACCCGCATCGCCCTTGGCGATCGAGCAGATGTACGTCCGGTCTTCCACGCGAGCGACATCACTCGGATGGCTACGCGCCAAGAAGCAGCCCGGGCGTTTGTCTTGGTTCAGTCGGATGAACGTCCCCGACCCCACCATCTGCTCGCACAGCGCCTCGTACTCGCCCTGCGAGCCGTCGCACCAGTGCACGCCGGCCGGCTTGAGCAGGGCTGTCAGCTCGCTGACCCAAGCAACAAGCTCGGCATTCGTGGCTGCTGCGGGAAGGTTGGCTCGCATGGTCTCGGTCGCGGTCACGGGTGGCTCCTTCTGTGCTCAGGGTGAACAAACGGGACGCCAGATGCACCAAATAGTAGACTTCTCTATAGATTTAGTCTTCTTTTGCCCGATGATTTTCACCACCGACCCACCCGGCTCCCAAGGCCCGGAATCGGGTCTGTCTGCGGCAGGAGGGGCTAGGCTTCGCGTATACACCCGCTGACAGGCGGGAGGAGCATGGCGAGCGCGGCCGACCCGAGCCATAGAAATTCCGGAGTGTCCAGATGACGACCCACGTGTTGAGCAAGCTCGATCTGTCTCCATCCCGGGTGCGGCTGAACCTCTCTGCCGCGGATCTCGTGGAGCGGGCCCTTGCTGCGGGCGAGGGCACCCTGGCTGCCAACGGCGCCCTGGTCTGCCTGACCGGCGAGCGGACAGGCCGGAGCCCGAACGACAAGTACCTGGAGGACACGCCGGAGATCCATGACTCGATCTGGTGGGGCAAGGTGAACAAACCCTTCACACCCGAGCAGATCGATCTCGCCGAGCGGATCGCCGTCGACCACCTCAACAGCCTCGATGAGGTGCATGTCTTCGAGGGCTTCGCGGGGGCCGACCCCGAGCACCGCCTGGGCGTGCGCGTCGTGACCGAGCAAGCCTGGCACAGCCTCTTCGCTTCGACACTGTTCATCAAGCAGGGCAGCGCGGCGGCCGGAGAAAACGCCCAGTGGAAGCACGACTGGACCATCATCAACGCCGGGCGGCACAAGCTCACAGCCGACGAGCAGCAGCGGCTGGGTGTCAACAGCGAGATCCTGATCGTCCAGAGCCTGACCCGCAAGACGGTCGTCATCCTCGGCACCGAATACGCCGGTGAGATGAAAAAGAGCATCTTCTACGCCATGAACTACGACCAGCCCGAGCAGGGCGTCTTCCCGATGCACTGCTCGGCCAACGTCGACAAAGAAGACCACTCCAACGTCGCGCTGTTCTTCGGGCTCTCCGGCACAGGCAAGACGACGCTGTCGGCCGATCCGGACCGGGCGCTCATCGGCGACGATGAGCACGGCTGGGGGCCGAGCGGCGACATCAACTTCGAAGGCGGCTGCTACGCCAAGTGCATCAAGCTCACGCCCGAGGGCGAGCCCGAGATCTACGCCGCGATCAAGTTCGGCAGCGTGCTCGAGAACGTGACCTTTGGTGACCGCCGCGAGCCGGACTATTTTGACAGCACGATCACCGAGAACTCGCGCGTCACCTATCCGGTCGACTACATCCCCAACGCCATCATCCCGAGCGTGGGCAGCCACCCGAAGAACGTCATCTTCCTGACGGCCGACGCGTTCGGCGTCCTGCCGCCGGTCAGCAAGCTGACGCCCGAGCAGGCGATGTACTACTTCATCAACGGCTACACCTCGAAGCTCGCCGGAACCGAGGCGGGCGTGACCGAGCCGCAGCCGAACTTCAGCCCCTGCTTCGGCGGGCCATTCCTGCCCCGCCCGCCCAGCGAGTACGCCAGCATGCTCGCCGAACGGATCCAGAAGTACCGCGCCAACGTCTGGCTGCTCAATACCGGCTGGACGGGCGGGCCCTACGGCGAGGGCCACCGCTTCGAGCTCAAGTTCACCCGGGCCATGGTCACCGCGATCCTCCGCGGCACGCTCGCGCGGGAGACCTTCGACCCGGACGCGATCTTCGGCCTGTACGTCCCCCGCCACGTCGACGGCGTCCCGGCCGGAGTGCTGCACCCCGAGAACACCTGGTCCGATCAGGCGGCCTACGAGGCCAAGGCCCGTGAACTCGCCGCACGATTCCGCGACAACGACAGCGGCTTCGAGATGCCCGACGACGTCCGGGCCGCCGGCCCGCAGGGCTAAGCTGGGCGCCCAATCTCGGTCGATCTCGTAGGAAACGGCGCGATCGTGGTGCCAGCCCGCTCGTCAGGGACCCGCACGCGGTATGGTTGCCCGGCCGGGGACGGACCCCCGCCGCAGAAACGCCCGGCGGTCAGCGCCGACTGAGAGATCGATCCTGGAAGGCCCACCGTGACCGAACGCAAGCCATTCGTCGGCGGCAACTGGAAGATGAACACGAACCAGGACTCCGCGAGCACGCTCGCCCGCGGCGTCCTCGACGCCTGCGAGGACAGCCAGGCCGGCGTCGACCTCGTCCTCTTCCCGCCCACGCCCTACCTGCTCAGCGTCCACAGCATCATCCGCAGCCGCCCCACCACGATCACCGTCGGTGCCCAGGACGGCTATCACGAAGCCAACGGCGCCTTCACCGGCGAGGTCAGCACCGCGATGCTGCTCGACTGCGGCTGCCGAGCTGTGCTCGCAGGTCACAGCGAGCGCAGGCATGTCATCGGCGAGACCGACACCCTGGTCAACCTGAAGGTCCGGGCCGCGCTCGATGCGGACCTCACCTGCGTGCTCTGCGTCGGCGAGACGCTCGAGCAGCGCGAGGCCGGCGAGACCGACGCCATCAACGCGCATCAGATCCGAACGGGTTTGGCAGAGGTCGGGCAGCGCCAGATGGCCAGCATCGTCCTGGCATACGAGCCGGTCTGGGCGATCGGCACCGGACGCACCGCCACGCCCGAGGACGCCCAGGACGCCCACGCCAAGATCCGTGCCCTGCTCGCCGAACTCTACAGCCAAGACACCGCAGACCGCACCCGGATCATCTACGGCGGCTCGGTCAAACCATCCAACGCCGCACAGCTCTTTGCCCAGCCAGACATCGACGGCGGGCTCATCGGCGGCGCCAGCCTGAAGGTCGACGACTTCGCGATCATCGCCAAAGCCGCTGCCTCGGCCACAGCCAGCGCCGGCTCCTAACGCACCGCCATAGCACCGGCCCGACCTCGGCCCGCGCCTAGCATGCACATCGCTCGCGGTACGCCCGCGGCAGCCCCTCCAAGCCCCCAAGGGACGCTCCGCGATGACTCCCCTTCCACTTGCAACGCTGCTCACAACCGACCCGACCCTCGCGCTGGCCGGATGGGCGAGCAACCTGCTCACGCTCCTGTTCCTGCTCATCTGCGTGGTGATGATCCTCATCGTGCTGATCCAGCGGCCACAGGGCGGCGGGCTCAGCGGTGCGTTCGGCTCGGGTGCAGGCTCGGGGCAGACTGCCTTCGGCGCCAAGACGGGCGATGCGCTGACGTACGCGACCATCGGCATCTTCCTGCTGTTCCTGGTCGCCGCGGTGGGCCTGAACTTCGCCGCCCGCCCGAGCCAGGCCCCTCCTGCCGCAGCGGCTGCCGTCGCCACGACCGGGGGACAGGAGACCGATGCCACCGCGACAGACGCAACACAAACAGATCCAGACGGGTCATCACCGGACCCAACCAAAGATGACCCGGCCGAGGATCCCGCGACCGCGTCTCCCGAATTGGGCACAGAACAACGAGGCACCGAACCAGCCGCAGATCCGGCGGATAGCCCCGCTGACGATGCCGAGACCGAGGCCAACGAGGGCGCCGATGAGGATGGGTGATCGGGCTCTGGCATAGGCTCAGGCCTGCTCACCCCGACGCCATCGGGCCGGTCGTCCAAGACCAGCCCAAGCAGCGCACCAACGAGAGGACCCGCTGCGTGATCCGAAGCATGACCGGCTACGGCGAGGCATCGGACACCGTCGAGGGCGTCCACTACTTCCTTCAGATCCGCACGCTCAACGGCAAGTACTTCAAGACCACCGTCCGGCTCCAGGACGAGTTCGAGGCCCTCGAGGCCGATCTTGAATCGGCCCTGAAACGCCGCATCGCCCGCGGCACCGCGTCCATCAAGGCCAGCTGCACCGACGAGACCGCGTCGGCCGCGTTCCAGGTCAACACGGCCGCGTTCGACAGGTACATCGAGCAGCTCAACGCATCGGAGCATGTTGCCTCGGGACGGGTGCAGATCGGAGTCGACGCGATCCTGGCGCTGCCGGGCGTGCTCCAGCCGCCCGGGGACGAGGACGCGCGCGTCTCGCGGGTCCGCGAGGTGTTCCTGCGCCTGGTCGAGGAGGCCGCTGACCAACTGATCGCAAGGCGGGAGTCTGAGGGCCAACTGCTCGCTGCGGATCTGCTCTTGCAGTTGGAAGCGATCGAGTCGAACCTGGCCGATGTTCGCGCCAGAGCCCCGGGCGTGGTAGCGGAGTACGAACAGAGGCTGCGCACCCGGATCGAGCAGTATGTCGCCGACGCCGGCGCTCCCGCCGATCCGGCCGATATCACCCGCGAGATCGCCGGCTATGCCGAGCGGACCGACATCGCCGAAGAGATCGTGCGGCTGACCGGCCATGTGGAACAGTTCCGCGCCATGGTCCGATCGGAAGACAGCAAGCCTGTGGGGCGCACCCTCGACTTCATGGCACAGGAGATGCTGCGCGAGGCGAACACGATGTCGAGCAAGAGCCTCGACTCGGAGCTGACACGCTCGGTCGTCGCGATCAAGGGCGCCATCGACCGGATCAAAGAGCAGGTCCAAAACGCCGAGTAGGCCGCGACGCCATGCACGACCGACCCGCCGAACACGCGACTACGGCCGGGCCCGAGCGGGCCGAAACGGTCGAAGCGGGCAGCCCGCCTCAGGCCGGATCGCCACAGGCCCGATCACCACAGGCCGGTTCCTATTCGACGTCACCTGGATCGCCCGCGTGCAGGGACGCCGAGTACCAGTCGTTCGCGGTGGGCGAGATCGCGATCGTCTGCTCGCGGTATGAGCTCGGTACTATCGATCGGGTCAAACCATTCCGCAGGGGCTCACGCCGCTCGCCAAAAGCCGTGCTCGAAACAGCGCGAGGTAGGCTGCTGC
>JBCCZQ010000043.1:0-27533 GCA_039187315.1 Planctomycetota bacterium
CAGGAGTACGCGCTCACAGTCGCTTCGGTGCTGCGGATTACCGGCGAGAAGACGCTGCTGGCTCGGAGCCCTGTGGTCGCCTCGACCTTCGCCGACCGGAACCCGCACGCGGATGTGCTCCACCTGATCCAGCTCGAGTTGCTCAAGCGGGCTCGGGCTGCGGGAGCAACGGGCGGCGAGCCGGACGAGCAGCTCCAACGCTTGCTGCTGCTGAGCGTCAACGGTATCGCCGCGGCGATGCAGAGCACGGGTTGAGGGCGGGGCAGCAGACGGGCCATGCACAGGCCAAGTACAGGCCATGCATAGCTCGGGCACAGGTCGGGCATGAGCTGGGGCCATACCCTCGACCATGCTGACTATCGACTACGCCAACTGCCTCGCCCCCCGCGTCGGCGCCCATGGGCTCGACCCCGACCGCCTCGCCGCGGGCTCGCACCTCGCCTCAGCTGCGGCCGAGCACACGAAACGCCTCGCCCAGACCCGCGGCACGGGCTGGGAGCGCTGGCGCGAGCTCGCCCGCGGACCGATGCGAGCAGAGCATGTCGCCGCCATCAGACCGATCGCCGAAGACATCCGCTCGCGCGCCTCCAACCTTGTCGTGCTGGGCATCGGCGGCTCAGCGCTCGGCAACATCGCGCTCCAGTCTGCGCTCAACACGCCGACCTGGAACCTGCTGCCCGACGACCAACGCAACGGCCCGCGTTTGTTCGTGCTCGACAACGTCGACCCGGCCAACATCGCGGCCGTGCTCGACTTCTGCCGGGCCCACGGCGGGCTCGAACGAACCGTCTTCAACGTCGTCAGCAAGTCTGGCGAAACCGCTGAGACCGCCGCCCAATTCATGATCGCGCGGACCATCCTCAAGGATGCGCTCGGCGACAGCTACGGCAAGAACATCGTCGCCGTCACCGACCCCGCCAAGGGCACCATGCGCACGATCTGCGACGCCGAGGGCTTCGTGACGCTCCCCGTGCCCGACGGCGTGGGTGGGCGCTTCAGCGTGCTCAGCCCGGTCGGCCTGTTCAGTGCCGCGGCGTGCGGCATCGACATCGATGCGCTCCTCGACGGCGCAAACGCGATGGACGAACGCTGCTCCAACGAGGACCTGGCAACCAACCCCGCCGCGATGCTCGCGACCCTGCTCGTCGAGCTCGGCAGCACCAAGGGCAAGCCCAACCACGTGCTCATGCCGTACGCCAACAGCCTCTATCTCCTCGCCGACTGGTTCCGCCAGCTCTGGGCCGAGAGCCTCGGGAAGCAGCACGACACCAACGGCGAGGAGGTCTTCGCCGGCTTCACGCCCATCAAGGCGCTCGGCACCACCGACCAGCACTCGCAGGTGCAGCTCTACCGCGAAGGCCCCAACGACAAGGTCATCGGCCTCATGGAAGTCGCCGACTTCGGCAACGGTTCTGGGAGTGGTGACCTCACCGTCCCAAGCGGCCTGGGCGTCGAGAACCTGAGCTACCTGGAGGGCCAGACCATCGGCACGCTGCTGAACGCCGAGAAGCGCGCCACCGAGTACGCGCTGGTCGAGAGCCAGCGGCCGAACTTCACGATCCGTTTCCCAAGGATCGATGCGCACCACGTCGGCGAGTTCCTGATGCTCTGGCAGATCGCCACCAGCTACGCGGGGCTGATGCTGGGCATCGACGCCTACGACCAGCCTGCCGTCGAGCTCGGCAAGCGCGCCACGTTCGGCCTGATGGGCCGGGCAGGGTTCGAGGAGTTCAGGGCGAAGGTGGATGAGGGGCTGGCGGAGACCGGGTACACGGTGTGAAGCTCCCCAAGCCCCTTTCCCGTGATCAGCTCCGCGCGATGCGCGACAGGCTCATCGATGACATCGACGCAGCGTTCGACTAGGTCTTTCTCGGCAACGGTATCGGTCCATACGAAGCGACGGCCTTGGACAACTACAAAAACGAGGATGAACGCCGAGAAGAGCGGTCACAGGACAGGATGTTCCGTGATTGGCGGACCTTAGATCCGGAGGAGCATGATCGACTTGGTTCTGTTCTCACGTTCACCGACGCAGAGGGCTACCGGTTCATGATCCCAGCCTTTCTCACGGCGGCGCTGCGCTCAGCGTACAAGGATCTCGATGCGCCACCATTGGCCCTGAACGGGTACGAATACAACCCATCGATCGACTATCTGTTCATCAACACTGGCAACTTGACAGAAACCCAATCCGGTACCCTCGCCCGCTATCTCTCCTTTGTCCTCGAGACCCAGCACTTCCGCAGTTGGCTGGATACGGATGTACTCGAACGGCTGTATCTTGACTGGGCCGAACGCCTCAGCGCTCTCGAGTCAACCCAGTGGCGCGATCGATGGCACAGGGTCTGCAAGTCTCGCTTGTCAGAGGACGACGGAGACCAGGAAGTATTGTTCTACTACACGGACCCAAAACGCGGCTAGCCGTACCCGCCCCTCGCGATCACGGCTTGCCCTGCGGGTCAAGCCGTGGCACCCTGTAAGCATGGACGAAAACGACCGCGGGCCGTACCTCTCGCCTCATGAAATCGAAACTCGCTCGCAGCGGCTGCTGAAGAGGATCCGCGAGGCGTGGCGCGGCGTGCACCTCGGCCGGGGCATCTCGATCGAGGATGCGGAACTCGAGATCTTCTCCCCGAGGGAGTCGGTCGCGCGGCGGAAAAAGCACACAGGCGACAAGGAGTACATGCGGCAGTTCTCCGACTGGACAGCGGTCGATCTCGAATCGAACGCATACGAGATGCCGATCGACAGGCCTTTCGAGTTCCTCGATCCGGAGGCGTTCCGCTACTACATACCGGTCTTCATCCGATCCTGGCTTCAGGCCGGCTTGCCTGCGATGCAAAACTACGACGAATCCCGCGTGAGCCGTGATCCGGAGGAACGGCTCTCGTGGTTCATGCTGTGTCATACCACCGACGTCGAGTATGTCCAAGGGCAAGCCAGACGATTGAACGGCGATCAGCGTCGGTGCGTCGCTGAATTCTTTGCACTCGCACTTGAATCCGGCATATTTCCCGACGACGAGGACTGGCCGGCCGTCATGAAGCTCTGGGGTAAAGACCTTGACGAAGACCATGTCAAGCGGCTTGAACGCTTGCTGTCCGGCTAACCTCTGCTGAACCGCCTTCGCCAGCACAAGACCCCCCACGCCATGACCACCCCCACACCTATCTCCGTGCCCGCCAAGCTTGCCGCCATCGCCGAACCATGGTCGCCCAAGATCATCGCGTCGCTCAACGGCCAGGACGTCAAGCTCGCGCGGCTCGACGGTGCGTTCGTCTGGCACAAGCACGACGACGCCGACGAGCTGTTCTACGTGCTCGAGGGTTCGTTCCGCATGGAGTTCCGGGACGGCTCACCTGAGAAACGGTCCGTCGACCTGAACGTCGGCGACATGATCTTCGTTCCCCGCGGCGTGGAGCACCGCCCTGTGGCCGACACCCCCTGCTCGGTCATGCTCTTCGAGCCCGCGGGCGTGATCAACACGGGGGACGCACCCGCTTGCGAGAAGACCAACGCCGCAGAACGCATCTAGCCCGCCGCCGAGCGAACACAACAGCCCCCGCGCCGAGGTGGCACGGGGGCGTCGCAGGAGTCTGATTGAGAATCTGATGAACCGACTTAGCGGCGGCGGCGGGCGAATGCCAAGCCAGCAAGCGGCGCGAGCGCCAGCGTCGCTGGGCTGGGCACGATTGTGATCCGTGCGATCGGCGTGCCGGCTCGGAACGTCGACTCGATCTCGAAGCCAGGCGCAGTCGTCCGGCCGATCAGCGAATCGATGTACGGGATGTAGTCCGGATCGCTGACGAATAGCGACACGTTGCCTCCCTCGACCGTGCCCTGCGTCGCGTCGATGCCCTGCAGGAACGCGGCACCGTCGTCAGCGTCATTCACCTCGGTGCCGGCGTCCCAGACCTGGCTGCCGAAGATCGTGATCGTGATCGGCCCGTTGAAGTTGCCGGCCGCATCGAAAACCTCGATGCCCGTGTTGTTGCCGTTGCCCACGAACAGATCGTTCGTTGGAACAACCATGCTGGCGAAGGTCAGGAAGCGTGCGTCGGCCGGGTTGGTCACATTGAAGTTCACGCTGGCCGAGTTGCCACCCGTGATCGGGCCTGTGCTGGTCGTCGCGGACAGGCCGTTGGGAGCGGCTGCGGCAAACTCGCCCGCGAGCGTGCCGGTGGAGCCGAGCTCGGCGACCTCCTCCAGCCCCGCCGATGCGGGCGAGCCGGGATCGAACAGGTCGAACGAGCCGTCACTGAGGCCAAAGAAGACGGGCGTGAACGCGGTGCCGCCGCTGGGCAGAAGGTTCTCGAACGTCACAGAAACTGCTTGGGCGCCCGCCCCACCGGCGAGGCCAGCCAGTGCGAGCGCACCGATCGCGCTTCGAATCATGTGCATCACTCCTCGTGCTCCCCCGAGCGAGATGTTGTTGAGCGACCGGACCATGCGGCGCGGCCGACGGCACAGACCTCGCGGCGCGAGAGCGCATTCCCAAGCGAAGGAAAAAAGTTGCGCTCGCTCAGCTGCGGCCGTATACGGGCACGAGCGCCCCGCGCGTTACCTGGTTCAACGACGAAGCCAGCCAGCACACGGTTTCAGATACCTGTTGCACGCTCGACCACATGGCGTGATCCGCATCTGGCATCGCGGCACGGTTCGACCGCGTGTCCATGATGCTTGGGACAACAGCGTTCACCCAGATATCGTCGCCCTTGACCTCCTCGGCGAGCGCGCCAGTCAAGCCGATAACCGCCGCCTTGCTCGCGGTGTAGGCGGCCATATTCGCGCCCTCGTGCGGGTGCAGCGCCGGCTTGGCTGCGACGTTGACGATCCTGCCGCCGGATCCGCCCGCGCGCATCGCGGCGATCGCTGCACGGCAGCAGTGGTAGCACGTGAACGCGTTCATCCGCATCTGTTGTTCGAACACGCGTGCATCGGCCTGCTCGATCGGGGCGTACGCGAACCCGCCGGCGATGTGGATGCTGGCCCAGAGACCACCAGCGTCCGAGCCGGCGTGCTGAGCGTAGAAGTCGTCGACGGCCGGTCCGTCGGCCAGATCCCCCACCTCGACGGCCGTGACGTCGACGCCGCTCGGGAGCGTGCCGAGCCTCGCGAGCTCATCGCCCTTGAAAACAGGTACCACGACCGCGCCGCCCCGCTCGGCGATGTGACGCACGACGGCCAGGCCAAGCGAACCGGTGCCACCGGTCACGATGCTGCGCGTGCCGGCGAACATAGGTTCTTGTCCGGGTGTGTTTGATGGGGTCATCTCCCAGTCTAGATCCCGAACCGTGCGCCGCGCGGGGCTGGCACGGGGGTTGCGAGATGTCGTGCATGAGCGGCTGGCTTCAGGGCAGCCGCCCTTATGGAGGACCTTCTCGCGTGCAAGCCGCAGAGACCAACGCGAAGCTAGCGATCGCTGCGCAGGCCTTGCGCACTGCGGATCAGCCCGTCGTGAGCATGCACAAGGCCCCGGCCGATCAGGCCGCGGCCCTGCGACGCGCGGTCCGTGCGCACCAAGCGCGTGCGGTGCGCAGCAGCAGCGCAGCCGCGCCGGGGGGGCACTCAGCATGAACTATGGGCTCTACCTTTCGGCTTCCGGCGCGCTCACGAGCATGCACCGGCTCGATGCGCTGACGAACAACCTGGCCAACGTCAACACCGTTGGCTTTAAGCCGCACTCGCCGGCGGTCCGGCAGCGCGACCCGGTTCGGATCGAAGACGGCCTGTTCCGGGTCGAATCCAACGAGCTGCTCGAACGGCTCGGCGGAGGAGTGCAGCTCGCGCCCACACGCATCGGCTTCACGCAGGGCACGCTCCGCCAGACCGGCAACCCGCTGGACGTTGCGGTCAACGGCGAGGGCTTTTTCATGCTCCGCGGCGATCAGAACGGCCAAGAGGCCGAGCTGCTCCTGACCCGCGACGGGCGGCTGGCGATCGACAGCCGGGGCACGCTGGTGCAAGCGACCTCCGGCCGACCGCTGCTTGGGCTCGACAGTGAACCGATCCGTCTCGACCAGACCCAGGAGGTCCGGATCGACTCGGCAGGACGGATCTTCCAGGGCGATGACCAGGTCGGGGCGCTGCGGTTCGTCGACGTGCCCGACAAGCAGCGTCTTACCAAACGTGGCGACGGGATGTTCGGGCTGACCAACGACGCCGTGGCGGGCCTCGCACCCGCGAACGGGCTGATCAAGCAGGGCGAAGTCGAGGGATCCGCCGTCGATGAGGTTCGAGCGCTGATGCGCGTGCAGGGGGCTGCGGGCGACGCGCGGGCCAACCTCGCGATGATCGGCTACCACGACCGGCTGATGGACCGGGCGATCAACCGCCTCGGTCGGGTCAGCTAACGCGGAACAGGACGCGGCGAAACCGCAGCAGGAGACGTTTGAAGCATGGCCAGCATCGCCCTCCAGTCCGCCGCTTCGGGTCTGAGCGCCCTGAGCACGAAGCTCGACGTCGTCGCCAACAACCTGGCCAACGTCAACACCCAGGGGTTCAAGACCAGCCGTGCAAACTTCCAGGACCTGCTCTACATCGAGCGGGCCCAGCCGGGCGTCGAGAACGCCAACGGCGACCAACGCCCCACGGGCCTGTTTGTCGGCCTGGGCGTCAAGGTCTCCGGCACGCAGGTCAACTTCCAGCAGGGCGCGCCGATCACGACCGAACGCGAGCTCGACGTCATGATCGAGGGTCTCGGCTTCTTCCAAGTCGGGATCGAGGACGGCGAGACCGCCTACACCCGAGCCGGTAACTTCAGCCTGAACTCCGATGGTGAGCTGGTGCTCGCGACCGATGTCGGCAGGCGCCTCGAGCCGGGTATCAACATCCCCGACGATGCCCAGACCATCACGATCGCGCCCGACGGACGCGTCTCTGTCTCGATAAGCGGTCAGGCCCAGCCGCAGGAGGTTGGGCAGATCCAGCTGGCAACCTTCATCAACCCCGCGGGCCTGAACCAGATCGGTGAGAATCTGTTTACAGAGTCCGAGGCTTCGGGCCCACCGATCGTCGGCGACCCGACCCAGGACCAGTTCGGCAGCCTGCTCCAGGGGCGGCTGGAGGCATCGAACGTGGACGCGACGTTCGAGCTGATCGAGCTGATCCGGACACAGCGTGCGTTCGAGATGAATAGCCAGGCGATCCGTGCCGCGGACGAAACGCTCCGTGCGGTCGCGCAGCTGAGGCAGTAAATCGATGAGGTCCCGCTGATCCGATGAAGCCCGCGTTGTGCTGCATCCTTGCCATGGTCACCCCGCTGCTCGCGATGTGCGCAGCCGCCCAGGAGACCGTGCACCTGCTGCCAGTCACACGGATCCCGCCAGGCCACACCCTCACGCTGGGTGATGTAGCGCGGCTCGAGCCGGACAGCGACCTCGCCGGGGTGGTGCTGATCGATGAACCGAAGCGCAGCGCCAGATCATCGCACCCCATCGTGACAGTCGATCTTGTCCGTCGCTCGCTCGATGCCGCGGGTATCACCGCGTCGCGCGCGACGGTGCGCGGCGATGCGTGCACGGTCATCACCCGCGTCAGGCGCGTACCGACCGGCGAGCCTCACAGTATTTCACAGCACAAGCAGCCCGCGGCTGCAATGACGTCGGCGCGGACGCTCGAGGAACACGTCCGGGCGCGTGTACTAGCCTCGCTTGGGCTGCCCGCTGAGCGTGTCGAGCTGACGTTTGACGCCCGAGATGCTGACCGGCTGGCAACCCCGACGGCTGGTTGGACGGTCGAAGCCCACATCACAGGGTTCTCCCGCCGAACGCCGGTGCGTGTGACGATGTACGGCGCTGATGGCACCGTGCGTGAGCTTGCACTGCGTGCAGGTGTGCGTGTGCAGCGCACGATCGCGCGCGCAGCCGAACCGCTCCAGCGTGGGCTGGTGCTGACGCACGAGCACCTGACCCCGGAGCCGGTCTGGGTGGCACCGGATGACGCGGCGGTCGTGTTCGAACGGGCGGTGGGTTCTGCGCTCCGCCGTGATATGGACGCGGGCTCGGTCCTGACGCGTGGCCATATCGCCGAGCCGCTGGCGATCGAGCGGGGCGACGTGGTCATTGTGCACATCGCCAGCGGGACGGTGGTGCTGCGGCGGGAGGCGCGGGCGCTCGGCGACGGCCGGATCGGTGAGACGATCGACCTCGAGCCACTCACGGGCGAGGGACGGATCCGTGCTCGTGTGGAGAGCCCAGGGCGCGCGGTGATCGTGCTCCAAGCGGGTCATATCCGAGAGAGGGGATAGTCCGATGGGTGAGGTGTGTCGTGCGATGGCCGTTTTCGTGTGTGCGCTGGCCGCAGTTTGTGCGCACGGGCAGGCGCTTCAGGACGAGTTCAGCCCCGGGAGGGTGATCGTCGACGAGGCCGGCCTGGACGCACCTGGGCAGTCGCTTGTCGGCTACAGCATGTTCGTGATCACCCCCCCGCCGCCGCGCGAAATCCAGCGGCACGACCTGATCACGATCATCGTCAACGAGACAACGCAGACAAGCCGATCGCAGTCGGTCGAGACCGAGAAGGACTACTCGGCCCGCGCACGGCTTGCGCAGTTCCTCCAGCTCGCTGAGCTGATCGAGGGCAGACTCGAACCCGGTGATATCGAGTCGGGCGACCTGCTGGACATCGAGGCCGAGAACGAGTTCGAGGGCGAAGGGTCCTACGAGCGGTCAGACAGGCTGACTACCCGCATCCAGGCTGAGGTGATCGACGTCAAGCCGAACGGCAACCTTGTGCTCGAGGCCCGGACGCGCATGCAGACGGACGATGAGATCCAGGAGATGGTGCTCTCGGGCGTTTGCCGGACGGAGGATGTAACGCTCCAGAACACGGTGCAATCGAACCAGCTCCAGGGCCTGACGATCGCGGTACGGAATGAAGGCGAGCTGCGGCGATCAACCAAGAAAGGCCTGATCCCGCGGGTGCTGGAGACCGTGTTCCCCTTCTGATCGTTCGGCTGGCACGGTGATTGCGGGTGGAAACGCGTGGCGCATGTTCGCGCCGCGAGAGCGCAGGAGGCGCGCGTGATCGGACGGATTCGAGCCATCCAGATCCTGCTTCTGGTGCTGATCATGCAGGTTGGCACGGGGCAGGTCTGCGCGGACACGATCGGCGACCTCGTGCGCATCCGCGGCATGCAGCAGAACGGGCTGATGGGGCTCGGGCTGGTCATCGGCCTGCCCGGAACGGGCGACTCCGGCGAGGAGCTGATCACGGCTCGGCCGCTGTTCGAGGTTCTGCGGCGGATGGGCAACATGCCCGGTTCGTTCGACGACCTTGCCGAGTCGCGCGCCGTGGCGCTCGTGATGGTCAAGTGCACGGTGCCGGAGGGCGGAGCGCGGGCGGGCGATCTTCTCGATGTGCGCGTTTCGACGCTCGGCAGCGCCTCAAGCCTGGCCGGCGGCGAGCTGTTCATGGCTCCGCTGCGGTATGAGATCCGCGGTGTCGTCGAGGGTGACGCCCCGCTGGCCATCGCGCAGGGAACGATCGTCATCGACGATCAAGCCGCGCCGACCAACGCGACTGTACCCGGCGGGGCGCGCATGTGGCGCGACCTGGCGATGGGCCGGCTCGGCCGAACATTCGAGCTGATCATCGACCGGCACTTCGCGGGGCACCGGTCGGCTGTGACGATCGCGCAGCTGATCAACCAGGAGTGGCACGCCAACCCGGACCAGTCACTGCCCTCGGTCGCGACGGCGATCGATGACCGCGTGATCAGGATCGATGTGCCGCCGGAGCAGCTCGGCGCGATCCCGGGTTTTGTGTCGGAGATCTTGTCGTACGCGCTGGACATCCGCACGCTGGGGCTGCCGGCGCGGGTGATCGTCAACCGGAGGACCGGGGTCATCATCGTGACCGGGACGGTGCGCATCGCGCCGGTGGTCATCACCCACAAGGACCTGACGATCACGACGGCGCTGCCCGAGCCGGTTCCAACACCAGAGCAGCCCATCGTCCGGCTTGAGAACTGGGCCGGCGTATCCACACAGGCCAGGGAAGCGGAGACCGCGCGGCTTTCGGATCTTCTCGCGGCCATGGAGCGCCTCGACGTGCCCGTCGAGGATCAGATCGACGTGCTGCTCTCGCTCCGCAAGAGCGGACACCTTCAGGCGGAGGTGATCATCGAATGACCATGTTCGACGCGAGTATCGCCACGCAGACATCGACGATCCACGATCCTCGTCTGCTGACCGGTGGCGTGACACCCGGCCTATCCCAGCGCGAGTCGTTCGATCGGCTGCTCGCCTCTGCGGGCGGACAGATCGAGACCAGGGACGATGTCCGTGCGTCGGCCGAGCAGCTGGTTGCCAACGCGTTCATCGCGCCGATCCTGCGTGACGTGCGCGAAAGCTCCCAGGCGGCACCGCCATTCCAGCCCACGCCCGCCGAGAAGCAGTTCGGATCCATGCTCGACGCGACAACGGCTCGCGAGATCGTGCGATCGGCTGATCTGCCGCTGGTTGACAGGCTGACCGAGACGTTCGCTTCGCTGAACCGGCGGTCCGAGGCGGTGCGGGGCGGTACAGGCACCGGGGAGGGGTCGGCATGAGCCTGGAGACGCTGACACGCGAGCTCGAAGAGTGCTTGGCGGACATGCTTGGTGCGCACCGGAAGCTGTGCGATCTGGCAGGTTCGCACCGAGAAGCGCTGCGTGCCGCAGACGGCCGAGCGATCACGGCGATGGCGCTCGAACGCGATGCAGTCAATGGCCGTATCACGCAGCTCAGTTCGAAGCGCAAGATGATCGTCGCGGAGCTCTCGGCTTCACTCGGGCTTGCGACGGACGGCCCCCACGGCGAGCTCACGCTGTCAACGCTGCTGGAGCGGATCGGTCCGTCGCGGTCAGAGCGGCTCGCGGCGCTCGCGGATGAGCTGCGTTCGGCGATCGAATCGTCCCGCCGGGAGCATTCAGTCCTGCGGGATGCGACGGCTGCGGTCGCCGGACATCTCAGCGGTGTGATGACACAGATCGTCAACGCAGCCTCTACGGCTCGGACGTACACGGCGCAGGGGCGCGTCGCGGTGCCAAACGGCGCTGTGGCCACGCTGGACATGAGGCACTGACGTGGGCATCGGATCCGCATTCAACATCGGCCGCTCGGCGCTCACGGCAAGCCAGCTGGGGATCCAGACGGCGAGCAACAACCTCGCCAATGCCGGCACACCGGGCTATGCGCGGCAGGTGCTCGGGCTGTCGCCGACGCCAGGTACCGGACCCAACCGGGGCATCGGGCAGGGTGTATCGACGACGGGTGTTCGGCGGCAGGTTGACGAGGCGCTCAACGCGCGGCTGAACGGCGCCATCAGCGAGGCCGCGGGGGCGCAAGAAGCCCAGCGCGTGCTCGCCGGGATCGAGACCACCCTCAACGAACTCAGCGATCTGGATCTGTCGAGTGAGCTCGGGGCGTTCTACACCTCGTTCAGTGAGCTTGCGAACGGTTCGCAATCTCAGGCGCAGGTGATCGAGCAGGGCGATCAGCTTGCGGGATCCATCAAGAGGCTGCGGGATGATCTGGCCGAACAGCGGGATCAACTCGACGACCGGCTGGGTTCGCTGGTCGATCAGGCCGACGCCCTTGCGGAAGAAATCGCCAGGATCAACGAACAGATCACGCGCTCCGAGGGCGGGGGCGACCAGAACAACGCGCTGCGCGACCAACGCGACGAACTTGTCCGCGACCTGAGCGAGCTGATGGAGATCAACGTCGTCGAGCAGGCATCCGGCGCGATCGATGTCCTGGCCGGCTCCTCCCCGATCGTGCTCGGCACTCGGAACCAGGGGCTTGAGCTCCGGGAAATCCCGTCAGGCGATACGATCGAACGCGTCGTGGCGATCGAAGCAACAAGCCAGGTCCTGCGGCTTGAGACGGGGCAGATCGGTGGTGTGCTCAGCAGCCGCGATGGTGAACTCGACAACACGATCGCAGCGCTCGATCAGCTCGCCGGTGCGCTGATCTACGAGATCAACAGTCTTCACGCGACAGGCGCCACGGCCGATGGCCTGACCGCGGCAAGCTCGGACCGCCGGATCGGGACCGCCGACCAGTCCCTCGCGCTCAACGACCCGTTGAATCAATCGACCAGCGGCGCGGCGTACTCGCCGAGCAACGGTGGATTCCTGGTCCGAGTGCAGGACGATGCGTCCGGTGCGATCCAGACGACGCGTATCGATATCGATCTTGACGGGATTGATGCGACGGGCGTGACGGGATTCGGTGATGACACATCCCTGACCGACATTGCCGGCCAACTCAACGCAGTCAGCGGCGTGGATGCTCGCGTGACACCCGATGGCAGGCTCGAAGTCACCGCGGCACCGGGCTCGACGTTTACATTCGGTGATGACTCGTCGGGCGTGCTGGCCTTCCTGGGTGTGAACAGCTATTTCCAGGGACAGGACGCGACGGACATACAGGTGCGAGCATCGCTCAGGGGCAACCCCGCGTCGCTGATGACCGGGCGCTACGAGAACGGGGAGTTTATCGAGAATGGGACAAGCCTTGCCATCGCCTTGCAGCAGGATGCCGCATCGGGCGATCTCAACGGGCAATCGGTCGGCGGATTCTGGCGTTCGACCGTGCAGCAGGTGAGCGCACGCACCTCGTCTGCCAGCAGCGTTGCCGACGGGGCCGCGATCGTGCGAGACTCGCTCGAGAGCGAGCGTCTGGCGATCAGCGGGGTCGATTCCGATGAGGAGACGCTCGATCTGCTCGCCTTCCAGCGTCAGTACCAGGGCGCAGCTCGGATCATCCAGACCAGCAACGAATTGCTCGACGAACTTTTCGCCATCCTGTAGAGGAAAGACACCGCCTGATGAGCTCGATCCCATCGAATCTATCCCGCTCTCCTTCGCTGTTGATCCAGCAGATCCAGCTGGACAACATCACACGGACGAACATCGAGCTGTTCGAGGTCCAGAACCAGCTGGCGACAGGCCGCGCGGTCAACCGCGCCAGCGACGATCCTGTCGCCGCTGTGACGATCGCAACGCTCGACGACTCCATCGAGCGCTCGGATCAGAGGCTGCGCAATCTTGATCAGGCCGATACGAACCTCGCGCTGATCGAGACCAGCCTCTCGGAAGCGAACGACCTGCTGCTCTCGGCCAAGTCGATCGCCAGCGAACAGGTCAACCTCGGATCGACCACCCAAGAGCGGGCCAACCAGGCTCTGATCGTCGATTCGCAGATCGCCGGTCTGCTCGAACAGATGAACCGATCATCGGGTGATGTGTATCTCTTCAGCGGGAGCAGGACGAGCCAGCAACCGTTCGAGCAGTTCGGGACCGGCATCATTTACACCGGCGAATTCAGCCCGATGACGACCGACCTTGGCCTGGGCAGCAGCGTGCCGGTGACGCTCGACGGCATCGACTCCATCGGCCAGGCGGGACGGGTCAACGGGACAACCGATCTGGATCCGCGGCTCACGCTCTCGACGCGGCTCGATGATCTCGACGGCGCCCGCGGACTCGGGATCAGCCGCGGCCCGGTCGAGGTCGTCGTCGCCCCCAGCGGCGACACGCTGGTCATCGATCTCAGCGACGCAGACACCACCGAAGACGTGACAACACGGCTGGATGCAGCGATCGGGGCCTATGAGTCCACTACGGGAAGCGCGGTGCTCGGCGCGGGCAGGATCGGCATCGCGGACGACAGGTTCACGGTCGATACAGCACCGGGCGTGAGCCTGAATTTCACCGACATCGGAACCGGCACCACAGCTCAAGATCTCGGTCTTGTTCCGAGCGGAAACCAGGGCTTCGACGCTGGAAATCCCAACGGCGCCGCGCTCGGGCCGCGCCTGGCACTCGACACGCCTGTGGCATCACTCGCGGGGTTGATCGCGCCCCTGGATCAGATCGAGCTCACCAACGCCGGGAGGCGAGTGCAGGTCGATCTCTCTGGTGCACAGACGATCGAGGATATCAAGAACCTGATCGAGACATCCGGCGCGGGCGTCGAGGTCATGATCAACCAGCAGGGCACGGGTATCGACATCGTCAACCTGGTCTCGGCGCCCCCTGACAACTCGCTGATCATCTCGGACACACCCGGTGGATCCAACACCGCGGATCTGCTCGGGATCCGCACGTTCACGTCCTCGACACGCACCGACCGGCTGAACGATGGACGGGGTGTGCAGATCGCAACCGGCGGCACAAACCCGGATACGGGTGCGGCAGACACTTCGCTGGACATCGACTTCGCCATCACCCTCGGTGACGGCCGCGAGATCACGGTCAACCTGAGGCCGGAGGACATCGGGACGGTCGGTGCGGTTGTCGACCGGATCAACGCCGAAGCCGCAACCCAAGGCGTTGCGCCCAATGACTTTCAAGCGGAACTCGGAGACGGCCCAGGGGGGCTCAAGCTGGTCCAGAACGGGGCTTTCGCGGATCCGTTGGCGATCAGCCAGCGCAACAACTCACAGGCGATGTTCGATCTGGGGCTTGCGGACGGCACATACGACGCCACGAGCGCAACTCTTACCGGCCAAGACCGGTCCGGAGTGGTCACCGACACGGTCTTCACCCGGCTTCTCGAGCTTCGCGACGGGCTCGCGGAGGACGACACCGATGGCATCACGTTTGCTGGGGAGCGTCTGGAAGGCGTCATCGATGGCGTCGCGCAGACACGCGGGCTTGTTGGCGGTTTCGGCCAGCGGCTCGCCTCAGCCTCGGATCGGGAACTGAACGTGAACCTGTTCAACCAGAGCACACGGAGTGAGTTGCGTGACCTGGACTTCGCAGAAGGCGCCACCCGACTGACACAGCTTCAGAATCAGCTCCAGGCGGCGCTGCAAACAGCCTCGATCTCGACGAGCCTGAGCCTGCTGGACTTCCTGGGCTAGCGCCCGGGCAGATCGTTTTCGGAGAAATGGCGACGCCCGTATCGGCCGCGGGCGTCGACCGGAGTCGGTCGGCGGGGACGCCGGCGTCGGCAGGAGCCCAACAGGCCGAGACAGGGACGAAGGCATGGAAGTCCAGACGTCACGCTTCGGAGTGATCGAGATCGCGGAGGACCGCGTGATCACCTTCCCGAAGGGGTTGCTCGGATTCCCGTCGAAGCAGCGGTACTGCCTCTTGCAGCCGGGCGACGACGCGATGTTCTTTTGGCTGCAATCGCTCGATGATCCCGACCTGGCGTTCGTGATCACAGACCCTGCGCTGTTCTGCCAGGATTTTGCGGTTCCGTTGCGGCCGGATCAGCTCGACGCGATGGGCCTGACGAAGCTCGAGGACGCACAGGTCTTTGTGATCGTCAACAAGGTCGAAGACCACCTGACTGGCAACCTCCAGGGGCCGCTGGTGGTCAACACCATCTCACGCGAGGGCGAGCAGCTCGTGCTGGCGGATAAGCGCTGGACGACCCGGCACCCGCTTATGAAGGTTGGGACCTCTGCGGCCAAGCAGACGGCCTGACAGACAGACGGAGCGGGACAGGGCCGGCCGATCTGTTGAGCCGGCCGCAACACGGATGGAGCCGGGCGACCAAGCCGGGCAGCGGGCATGGTGTGCAGCCCGAGTTGGAAGGAGCCAACGCATGCTGGTGCTTTCACGGCAGCGCGACGAGACGATCATGATCGGCGATGACATCGAGATCACGGTCGTCGACATACGGGGCGACAAGGTCCGCCTCGGCATCGGAGCGCCGACACAGATCGCCGTTCACCGCAAAGAGGTGTACGACGCGATCCGAAGAGAGAACGAACAAGCGTCCCGCTTCCGGGGCGATGACCTCGGGCCGATCACCAAGGCCCCCACGACTATGCGGCCGGGACGCAGCGCGAGGGCGTCATCCCTCGCCACGCCGACCGGGGGCGGTGCCGAAAGGTCCGCGCCCGCCAAGCCGAACCGTGCCGGCGTCCAGAACGCCGGAGATCAGTCACCCACGAGGGCCCACGCGTAACGCGCACCCCACGGGCGTCCCGGAGGAACCGGGGCGCGGCGGCCGCGAGTCTGTCACGGAGGATCGACCATGGGTCGGATCAACACGAACGTACCGAGCTTGATCGCGCAGGCGAACCTGAACCAGGTCAATGATGATCTGCAGGTCCGTCTCGAAAGGCTCGCCACAGGCATCAGGCTCAACCGGGGCAGCGATGACCCTGCGGGCCTGATCATCTCCGAGCGCATCCGCTCGGACCTCGAGGGCATCAACCAGGGTATCGACAACGCCACAAGGGCAAGCTCGGTTATCGCCACGACCGAGTCCGCGCTGGCGGAAGTCGGTGACCTGCTCAACTCCATACGTGCTCTCATCGTTGAATCCGCCAATACAGGCGGGAATTCTGCGGCGGAGCGGGAAGCCAACCAGCTGCAGATCGACTCGGCCATCGAGTCGATCACCCGGATCGCCAACACCGCGACGTTCGGCGGGCTGAACCTGCTCGATGGTTCGCTCGACTACACGCTCTCCGGGGTGAACGCCAGCGCGGTCAGCAAAGCGCAGGTCTTCGGCGCCAACTTTGTCGGAAACGGTCCAACCCAGGTTGATGTCTCCGTGCTTGCCTCGGCACAGACCGGCGCGCTCTACCTCTCCGGGTTCAACGCCGGCACAGGCGGACAGGTCACCAGCTCTTCGACTTTCCGTATCGCCGGCTCGCTCGGTGTCGGGGTCATCGAGGTCGTATCGGGTACCAGCCTGTCCGACCTCGTCGCGGCGGTGAACAACCTCACGAGTATCACGGGGGTTTCGGCCTCGCTGATCAGTGCCGCCGACCCGACGTCGGGCGTCGTCTTCAACGCGACCGAGTACGGTTCGGACAGCTTCGTTTCCGTCGAACGGATCGGTGGCCCGACCGATCCTACCGTAGACACCGTCAGCATCTTTAAGGCTGATGATGCGTTCCAGGTACCGGCAGCGGGCTCGATCTGGGCCGCGGCAGGCGCCAACCTGACCGAAGCCTCACGGGACGAAGGGCGGGATGTGACGGCGTTGGTCAACGGGACCCTGGCCAACAGCTCCGGGCTGAAACTCAATGTTTTTGCACCCACGCTCTCGCTGGAGCTCGATCTCAACGTCGATCTCGCCACAACACTGAATGCGACTACCAGCTTCAACATCACCGGCGGCGGTGCGCTGTTCCAGCTCGGGCCCGAGGTCAACGCGCTCCAGCAGACGTCGATCGGCATCCGGTCTGTGGCTGCAGAGAACCTGGGCGGCGTTGCGGTCGATGGCCGGCTGAACTTCCTCAGCTCGGTCAAGAGCGGGCAGGACAACGACATCCGCAGCAGCGTCAGCCGGAACGATTTCAGCCAGGCCTCGGACATCATCGATTCTGCCATCGACGAGGTCTCGATCCTCCGTGGCCGCTTGGGCGCATTCGAGCGGAACACGCTCGGGACCAACACGCGCTCACTCCAGGCGGCCTTCGAGAACCTCACCGCGAGCGCTTCGCTGATCCGTGATGCTGACTTCGCTCAGGAAACGAGCGCTCTGACCAGAGCCCAGACGCTCAGCCAGGCCGCGACGAGCACCCTGGCACTGGCCAACCAGCAGTCCCAGCAGGTCCTGACGCTGCTGGGCTGATGCCCACAGATCGCTGAACAAGACCGGCAGCAAGGTCCGAGAAGCACCGCGGACCCACCAAAACGCGTGATACCCCGAGACGCCGGCGGCTTGAACCGCCGGCGTTTTTCCGCGCGCTCCTACGGAAAAACCAACCGACATTCACGCAGCGACTCAATCACCAATCCGCCAGCGCCGATCCCCCCAGCGTCCCCCATCGATGGATCGGGGGGGAAGGAAGGCCCGGCGCGTGTCCGGGTCGGCCCACGAACGGCTCGATCTGCCCGCCGCCGCAAGACAGCGCGGCGACCGGCAGCCCGGGCCGCAGCGGGCCAGCGGCAGCGGGCCTTGCCCGGGAGTTCACGGAGGATTTTTCGAATGAGTCGGATCAACACCAACGTTCCGTCGCTCACCGCCCAGCGGGTGCTGACGAACAACAACCAGGGCCTGAACCAGTCGCTCGAGCGCCTGAGCACGGGCCTGCGGATCAACCGGGGCAAGGACGACCCGGCCGGTCTGATCGCCAGTGAGAACCTGCGTGCCGAGATCAAGTCGATCGACGCCGCGATCAACAACGCCGAGCGGGCCGAGCGCGTTGTCAACATCGCCGAGGGCGGCCTCAGCGAGGTCTCGGGCCTGCTCACCGAGCTCCAGGGCCTGATCACCACCACGGCAAACTCGGCCGGCCTGAGCGAGTCGGAGAAGGAAGCCAACCAGCTCCAGATCGACTCGATCCTCCAGACCATCGACCGCGTCGCCGGCCAGACCTCTTTCCAGGGCACCAAGCTGCTCGACGGCAACTTCGACTTCCGTGTCTCGAGCCAGGCTACCGGCATCGAGGACCTCCGCGTCAACGGCGCGAAGTTTGAAGGCAGCAGCCTCGACGTCAACGTCCTGGTTACTCAGTCCGCGCAGCGGGCCGGTCTCTTCCTGTCCTTCGGCGCGACCAGCCTCGACCTTGGTGGTGCAACTGCTACCGACGGCGCCACGTCGACCTTCGTCGTCGAGGTGGCAGGGTCACTCGGCTCGCGTGAGTTCTCGTTCGCCTCGGGCACCACGGTGGCTCAGGTTCAGGCGACGATCAACACCTTCAGCGACATCACCGGCGTCTCGGCCGTAACCTCGGGCAACGGCGTGCGGCTGCAGTCGACCGACTTTGGTTCTGACGAATTCGTCACAGTCAGGGTCGTCGACGACGCCCAGCAGGGCGGCAACGTGACCAGCCTGACCGCGACCGACTTTACCACCGGTGACGCCGATCTGGGCGCCTTCAGCTCGACCGCCGCGATCAACGGCATCCGCGATGCCGGCCAGGACATCGGCGCAACGATCAACGGTATTGTCGCCACCACCAACGGTCGGACGGCCCGGATCGATACCGACTTCCTGAACCTCGAGATTACCCTCGACGACGCCGGCAGCAACCCCGCGCAGAACCTCGGCGCGGTCGGCGGTGCCAGGACGTTCGCGATCACGGGCGGCGGTGCGACCTTCCAGCTCGGCGGCAACGTCGATATCGGCTCGAAGGTCACCCTCGGCATCTCCGAGGTCGCCATCCGCAAGCTCGGTTCCAACGTCTCGGGCGGTTTCCTGGACGACCTGGGCTCGGGCAAGAGCTTCAACGTGGTCGACGGCGACCTGTCCACCGCCCAGCAGATCGTGACCGATGCGATCGACCAGGTCTCGACCCTCCGGGGCCGGCTGGGTGCCTTCAGCCGCAACACGCTCGGCGCAACCCGCCGGAGCCTGTCGGTGAGCCTCGAGAACAGCTCGGCGGCCGAGTCGGTCATCCGTGACGCCGACTTCGCCAGCGAGACCGCGGCCCTGACCCGCTCGCAGATCCTCAGCCAGGCCGCGAGCAACACACTAGCGCTGGCCAACCAGCAGCCGCAGGCCGCACTCCAGCTCCTCGGCTAACGCCGAGCAACCCGGAGACAGACGCTGACACAACCGCCGCCCGTCCCGTTCACGCGGGGCGGGCGGTCTTCGTTGCAACAAGCCCGCGGGACCATCAGAGCCATCGACTTCTCCAGAGCCGGGCCTCGCAGGCCGACATATCCAACATGCCAACGACCGGCAGCCAGCCCGATACGCTCACGGAGGCACGGCGGGCGTTCGCGACGTTCATCCGCGTCGAGTGCGGGCTGCGGCCCAACACGCTCGAAGCATACCGACGCGATCTCGACGATCTGGCGGTCTTCCTGCACCAGCGAGGCATCGGGAACCCCGACGCCATCACGTCGCGCCTGCTCAGCGAGCACATGCAGTACCTGACGGCCGAGCGGCACCTCAGCCCGGCCACCATCACCCGGCATCTGGCCACCATCCGCGTGTTCTGCAAGTGGCTGCACGCCTCGGGCCGAGTCGAGGAGAACCCCGCGGACGTTCTTGAACGCCCGGCGCGGTGGACCAACCTGCCCAGCGTCTTGTCTCCGGGACAGCTCAGGGCCCTGCTGGGCGTTCCCGAGCCCGAGCACGACCCCGATCGGCTCTGGCTGCGCGACCGGGCCCTGCTCGAACTGCTCTACAGCAGCGGACTCCGAGCCAGCGAGCTGTGCGCGGTCGCTGAGGATGACCTGATCCGTGATGTGGGCGTCATCAAGGTGACGGGCAAGGGCGACAAGCAGCGGCTGGTGCCCGTGGGCGTGCCGGCCCTCGAAGCCGTTGAGCGGTACGCCGCAGATGGCCGCCCGATCCTCGCGGCTCGCGGGCCATCGCCTACGCACCAGCTGTTCTTATCACGCACCGGCCGCCCGTTGGAGCGCGTCGCGCTATGGCAGATCGTTAAGCGGTGCGCTTCGCGAGCGGGGCTGACGGGCGTCCACCCGCACGTGCTTCGGCACAGCTTCGCGACACACCTGCTCTCAGGTGGAGCGGACCTGCGCGTGGTCCAGGAGCTGCTCGGGCACGCCGACGTGACCACAACACAGATCTACACCCACGTTGACGGCACACGTCTGCGGGATGTCCACAAGAGGTTCCATCCGCGGGGATGAGCCACTCCCAGCAGCGATCTGGACCAGCCGCCGAACGAAGCCGTCGACCTGAGCCGGCGAGCTGGGCGGATCGAGCAGGGCGGTCAGATCGGGCGCTTCCAGTCGTCGACCTCGGTCGAATTGAGCGTGGAGCGTCGCCGTGCGGGTCCGCTGGCAGGACCCGAGGCCTGCGGACCGGGCTCTGGCTCGGCCTGACGCGGTGCTGCCACGGAGGGTGGCGCCGAGGGCACGTTGCCGAACGTCTTGCGGAAGTCGGTCCTGACGGCGGCGGCCTGATGCCGCGAGCCGATGTTCCGGACGTTCTCGGCCATGTCCATGTCAACATCGTCCGGCGCGCGAGGATCCAGGATGCCACGCTCGACACCGGAGTGGAACTTGGCCGCAGCCGTAAACGTGCCGAGCATCGCCATCAGCGGGATGCCGATGTAGAGCAGCACAAGCATGAGCGTGGTGTTCTGATAGAGATCGCTGGCCGTCGTCATCGAGCCGTAGCTCGCGAACACGCCTGCAAAAGGCATCGAGGCGAAGATATCACTCCAGGGCAGGACCATCATCGCGACGATCAGGCCCCACGTGCTCGCAGAGACGGCGCGCTCGACCCCCGGCACGGCACCGCCCCCGGCGACGATCGTCCCCATGACGGTCAGCACACACAGGGCGACGGCCCCGAAGACGCCGAAGATCGTCGCGCTCTGGCTGAAGCGTTCAAGCAGCACGCCGACCGATGACCGCACGCGGTTGATGTCCACGGGGTTCGCTGGTGCGGTGGCTACCGGATCCTCCACGGTGACAACCTGACGCGGCTCGGCCGTCAGCAGCTCACGCAGCCCGGTCGGCCCTTCACTCGCCGACGCGGTCACGATCGTGGGTGTCGGCGGCGCGGACCGCTCGAGCGTCTCCCACCGCAGGTCCGTGAAATGGATGCACGCGAACACCGCCAGCTGGAGCAAGCACGCCAGGACGACGGCACCAGCGCAGAGGTTGACCCCGAGCCGGAGCTGGCCGAGCGCTGCCGAGATATGTGGCCTTGGACCCATGTCTGCTCTCGCTCACTGCGGGCCGAATGCGCACATGCCCGCAGCAAGATCATCGAAAACGAGGCGGCCCGAGGTCAGGCCGAAGCAAGCCCGGCGGCGGGATGCGGGGCGGGATGGACCGGCTGCGACGGCTGCGTGGCGGGCCGGGGCGTCCGCCGGGCCTGGCCAGGTCCGAAAACACGGCAAAGGGGTCCGGACCGGGGTTGATTTTCTTTCACTCCTTCCTGAAAATATCGAAGACACCTGATCTGCAGAACGGATATCTCGGCATGAGCACGATCTACCACCCCCCGCCAGAGCACCCGGCCTGCGATGCCCTCGATCCGGGGCTGCTGCGTGATGTGGCGGCCGGACACGCCAGGCTGACTCCGGAGCAAGGGCTAGACCTGTTTCGGCGGATGCCGCTGATCGGGCTCGGACGCTGGGCCGACAGCCGCGCCCGCGAGATCCACGGTGACACGCTGCGGACCTACGTCATCGATCGCAATATCAACTACACGAACATCTGCACAGCCAAGTGCATCTTCTGTGCCTTTAAGCGAACAGCCGCGGACCACGACGCCTACACCCTCGAGCACGGGCAGCTCTTCGAGAAGGTTCAGGAGCTGTCGGATATCGGCGGCACACAGATCCTGATGCAGGGCGGGATGAACCCCGAGTTGCCGCTCGACTGGTATATCGAGCTGCTCAACGGGCTGAAAGAGCGGTTCCCGCACATCCACGTTCACGGCTTCAGCCCGCCCGAGTTCATCGAGTTCGTCAACTTCTTCGACCCGCCCGGCGCAACCTTGGAAGACAAGCTCCGCTATGTCATGATCCGTCTGCGCGACGCGGGGCTCGATTCACTGCCCGGCGGCGGCGGGGAGATCTTCGCCAAGCCGGTCCGCGACAAGATCGGCCTCGGCAAGTGCGACGCCGAGGCGTGGCTGACAACGATGTACGTTGCGCACTCGCTGGGCATGTTCACCAGCGCGACAATGATGTTCGGACACATCGAGGGCTACGCGGATCGCGTGCACCACATGCGGCTCGTCCGCGAGTGGCAGGACCGGGCGCTGCGTGACTTCGGGGCCGGCTCACCGTACACAAGGCACCACCAGGGGGAGCTGAGCAACCCCGACGACCAGCCCGCCGGCGGGCACTACAAGGCGTTCATCTCCTGGCCTTTCCAGAGGGACAACACGGCGCTCGGCCGGGTCAAGGAATGGGGGACGCAGCCCCAGGACCGCGAAGAAGGGGCCGTCTTCCCCGGCGACATGCTCGCGAACCTGACCGGTGATGCCGATCCGAAGTCTGTCAAGGAGTTCGGCCGGCGCATCCGCATGTCGGGCTCGACCGACTACCTCCGCACCCAGGCGCTCAGCCGGCTATTCCTGGACAACATCTACTCGATCGGCGCAAGCTGGGTCACGATGGGACCGCACGTCGGCCAGGTCGGCCTCCAGTTCGGTGCGAGCGATATGGGATCGGTAATGATGGAAGAGAACGTGGTGTCCTCAGCCGGCACGACCTACTGCCTGGACGAGGCCGTGCTCTGCCGCCTGATCCGCGATGCAGGCTTCGTACCCGCCCAGCGGAACAACAGCTACGACATCGTGTCGATCAAGGACCGCGACGATGCGCCCGACCGGCTCGTCGCCGACTGGTCCGAGCACCGTGCGCAGCGTCTGCATATTGAGGCCGAGAGCACCGATGCGGAGTTGACGATCGGGGCGAGCGAGTAATCAGACCTAGGCTCTGAGCATGAACCAGCAGCTCCGCCTGCTCGCGAGGGCGATGAAGTACCGCTACAAGCTCGACCCGGCAGAGGTCGGCTTCGTACGCGCCTCGCTGCAGCCCGGGATGACGGCCATCGACCTGGGCGCGCACAAAGGGGCGTACACCTATTGGCTGGCCAGGGGCGTTGGGCCGTCAGGGCGGGTGGTCGCGGTCGAGCCACAGCAGAGCCTCGCGGAGCGGCTCAAGGCCGTTATGGGCACGAAGGCTCAGGTTGATGTCCGCTGGGCGGCGATCAGCACCGGTACAGGCACGGGCACACTTAGCCTCCGCCCCGACGGCTCGTCCCACGGCGCTTCGATTGCAGGCTTCCCCGACGGTCAGGTGGGCAGGACGGTCGAGGTGCCGACGATCTCGCTCGATGATCTCGCCGAAGCCTACAGCCTTGAGCGTGTCGATTTCATCAAGTGCGACATCGAGGGCCACGAGGGAGCCGTGTTCGCGGCCGGCATGGGCTTCATCCGACGGTTCGGACCGACGATTATGACCGAGTGCGAGGAGCGCCACGCACAGGGTGAGCACGGCGGGGTTACGGGCCTAGCGCACCTGTTCGAGCCCGAGGGCTACCGCATCCGCTTCTTCAAGGACGGCCGGCTCCACCCGTTGAGCGATTTCGACGCCCAGGTGCACCAGAACTACTGCGTGGGTGAGTACTGCAACAACTTCGTGCTCGATCGGCCAAGCTGAGCCGCGGGCGCTTACGCAGGATTGTTCCTGTCCTCGCGCTAGTCCTGGAGCGAGTCGTACACGAACCCGTTGGCGATCGCACGGCCTTGGTCGAAGCCGAAACCCTCCTGAAACGAGAAGGTTGTGTCCACGATCTGCTCGCGGGTCATGCCGTCGTTGATCGCATCGGCGACCGCGTCGAAGAGTGCCTGGATGTAGTAGATCTGATCGGTGATGAGGGTCCTGTCGCCGACTTCGCCGTGACCGGGCACGACGATGGTCTCATCATCGCAGAGCTGCACAACATTGCGGAGCACGAGCATCCAGCGGCGCGCATCGCAGCCGCCGTCGGCATCCATGATCGGATTGAGCTTATTAAAGACAAGGTCCCCGGTGTGGAGCACGTTCTGATCGGGAAAGAAAATGACCAGGTCGTTGTCGGTGTGGCCGGGACCGAAGTTGCGGATGATTACCGGGTGATCGCCGACGTTGAGATCAAAACGCGGCTCGGTGATGACGGCCGGCGGTGTGAAATCCTGGTGGGTCAGGCCATTGAAGCTCTGGGCGTAGGCCATGATGGCTTCCTCGGCGAGCTCTCGCTTGTCCCCTGGCATCCGTCGGAGCTGCCTGAGCGCCTGCTCACCCATGGACCGGTACCAGCCCATGTTGGCCTCGAACCGCGGGATGGCGTTCTCGTGGCAGTAGATCGTGGCGTTCTCGTTGAACGCGATGTTGCCGCCGGTGCTGCCGCCGTGGTGGTGCGTGTTGATGACAGTCAGGCGTTCCGCGGCGCCGAGCGTTTCGATGTCAGCTCGAAGGACTGTTCCGAAGGGACCGAGCTTGCAGTCGATGAGCATGGACTGGCCGCGGGAGGTGATCAGCAACGAGTTGCCGCCCTCGCCGAAGATCGCGTGCATCTCGGCGCCGTCACGGAGGCTCTGGTGCTCGAAATAGGTGTGGTCGTGGAGGCGGCGCCGTCCCGATCCGAACGCCGGCATCGCCGCGGCCGCGCCGGCCGCCATCGCCATACCCACGAATACCCGCCGGTCGATCTGCTGCATCACGCTTCCTCCTGCACCAGCCCCGGTACAGGATATGGCCATGCGGACGGCTCGGCTGCAAGAGGCGGCCAACGGCTACGATCGTTTTGCAGAAGCCTTAAACAGGGGTTGGATCCCCCGAACATCAATCCTCGAACCGCAGCGGAGAGACCCCGGCATGGCGATGCGCGCGAACGAACTCAGGCCCGGCATGGCCGTCAACCTCGACGGGAAGCTCTACGTCGTCGTCAAGACCGAGCACACCAAGCCCGGAAAGGGCCCGGCGTACGTCCAGGCCAAGATGCGCGGCGTAGACGGGTCGGGCACGGCCGAGAAACGCTTCAACTCCGACGCCTCGGTCGAGGGCGCCACGCTCGACCGCCGCGAGATGGAATACCTCTACTCTGACGCCTCGGGCGCTACCTTTATGGACCTCGAGGACTACGACCAGGTCGTCCTCTCGGAAGACCTGCTCGGCGACGCACTGCTGTATCTCAAGCCCAACACGACCATCACCACCCTCTGCCACGACGGCGCCCCCGTGTCTCTTGAGCTGCCCGCCTCGGTCGAGCTCGAGGTGACCGACACCCCGCCTGGCATCAAGGGCGCGACAGCGACGAACCAGCTCAAGGAAGCGACACTTGAGACGGGCCTGAAGACACGTGTCCCGCCGTTCATCGTCAACGGCGAGATGGTCAAGGTCTCCACCGAGGACGGCTCGTACCAGTCGCGCGCTAAGGGTGACTGAGCAGCCGCGCCCACCCACCGTTGTCCTGATCGGCCTGCGCGGATCGGGCAAGAGCACCGTGGGACGGCTGCTCGCCTCGGAGCTCGGAACCGGCTTTCTCGACCTCGACACTGCCACCCTCGTGCGGGCAGGCACGAAGGATGTCGCCGCGCTTGTGGAACGAACGGGATGGGAAGGCTTCCGGTCGCTCGAACGGGAAGCCCTGGCATCGGCTCTTGAAGCACCCCCCGGCGTCCTGGCGCTCGGCGGCGGCACGCCGACAGATGCCGGCAGCCGCACGTTGCTCGCGCAGGCTGCGGACCACGGGCACTGCTCGCTCGTCTACCTCCGCTGCCAGCCAGCGGGGCTCGCAGCCCGCATGCAGGCGACCGCCGACCGCCCGAGCCTGACCGGCGCCGATCCGTTCGGTGAGATCGATGCGCTCTTCCAGGCCCGCGACCCGCTCTACCTCGAAATCGCCCAGCATGTCCTTGAGACCGACGGCATGACCGCACAGGACGTCGTCGAGGCGCTCGCCCGGATCGGCTGAGCTCAGCGCGCTGCGTCCGCCGCTCGGACGGCAGCGCAGAAGGCGCGGATCAGTTCCGGGTCCTTGACGCCACGCTCACGTTCAACGCCGCTGGAGACATCGACCGCGTACGGCCTGACAATCTGGATCGCATCCGCGACTGTTTCGGGGGCCAGCCCCCCCGCGAGCATGATCGGCGTTGTGACGCCGACCCGTTCGATAGCGCCGGCGAGTCCAGCCCAGTCGAGAGTCTCACCCATCCCACCGGCCGAGCCGTCGACGAGGATCGTGCCCACATCATCCATCGCGTCGTAGCGTGCCAGCTCTGAATCGATGGTCGATGGCTCGTAGCGCAGAGCCTTGATCACATCCGGACCGAGCGCGCGGACGACCTCGTCCGGTTCCTCGCCGTGCAGTTGGTTGAGCGCTGTCGGGCAGCGGGATTCGATGTCGGCGAACGCATCGAGATCCAGATCGACGGTCAACCCGACGGACGCGACCATCGCAGGCAGCGTCGATGCCAGCATCCACGCACGCTCGGGCTCGATCGCTCGCGGCGAGGTTTCGACGAAGACAAATCCGACGGCGTCTGCGCCGGCCTCGACGGCCGCGGCAAGCCCCGACTCGTCGGTGATACCGCAGATCTTGACACGCGTCCGAGCCCAGCGGTCGGTCATGCACCGGCCTCCTGTTCCGTGATGCCGATCTCGCGGCGGAGTTCCTCGGCGATCGCACGCTCACCGTCGGACAGCTTGGACACTGTCAGCCGTTCGAACGCATCCCGGGCATCATCGGGCCGCCCAAGACGGCGTGCCAGGAGCAGGACCGCCATCAGCCGGCTGCTGGTTGATTGGGCGTGGGTGGGGTAGATGTCCGCGAACCCACCGAAGGCCTCGGTCGCGGACGCCGCGTCGCCCGAATTGACGAGGTGCTCCGCAAGCCGCAGCAGCAGGTCGGGCGTTGGCGCGACGCCCGGTTGGCGCAAGTCATGGTCGCCGCGGAACCGCACGAACGCCGACGCCGCCTGCTCCATCTGTCCCGCGCGGATGAGCCGCGACAGCTCCGCGCGGTCCGCGGCGAGCTTGCGCTGCTCGGGCGTTTCGGTCCGGCGTTCTGGATCGAGCCGACGCTGCACCCCCTCGCGCTGCTCGCGGACGGCCTGCTGGATCGCCGCTCTTCGGCGTCGCTGGCGGAGGATCGTCGCCAGGTCGTTCGGTTCGCGGCTGAGCCATCCCACGCCGAGCGC
>JBCCZQ010000044.1:0-27009 GCA_039187315.1 Planctomycetota bacterium
CGCTCCGGCTGATCGTCGAAGGCGCGGACAGGCTGCCGATCCGTTTGGAGTCGTTCGATGCATGGGAGGGCGTCGGGCGGGCGATCGATATGGCCTCGGCCAGGGATCCTGCGTGCCGGTGCTGCGTCGGCCGCATGTTCGACTGGCTCGATGGGTCGGCCGGGGCAGAGGCCCTCGCGCTGTGCGGGCGGAACAGCGTGCAGGTCATGGCCCGCGCAGGCCGTGCGTACGTGCTCGATACGGTGGCGCAGCGGCTCCGTCCGTTCGGGCGGGTCGAGTCGGCAGATGGCCTCGTTCGGGCTGTGGTGCCAACGGACCGGGGTGAGATCGGGCTGTCGGTGTTTGCCGATGGGCGGGCGATCATCGAGGGAACATCGGACCCGGCGGTCGCGCAGGCGGTATACGACCGATACATCGGGAGATAGGCATGGCGGACACAGTTTCCCCGGCGGTTGAGGGGCTCATCACGGCTGGCCAGCGCGTTGTCGGCTACGCGGCGCTGCTGCGCGACGGCATCGCGGGCGATCGATTCGCACGCTTCGCCGTGGGCACATCCGGTGCGGTCGACTCGAACCACCCGGCGTTCGTGTTCGGGCATCTCAGTCTCTATCCCTCGCGCGTCAGCGAGCTGCTCGGGCTGGACCTGGATGTGCGTGTACCCGAGCCGTGGCAGGCGCTGTTCGCGCCCGGTGCAGCGTGCGTGGACGACCCGGATGGCACGGTCTATCCCAGCATGGAATCGCTGGTCGCCATCTTTGATGAATCGCACGAGCGGCTCTTCGCTGGCATGGCGGGCGTGACGCTTGAGCGCCTCGCGGAGCCGACGCCCCATGAGCGGTACCGCCAGCGGTTCCCCACGACGATGAGCGCGGTGACGTTCCTGCTGACCGCACATCCGATGCTCCATCTCGGACAGCTCAGCGCGTGGCGACGGTTCGAAGGGCTCGGGCCGGCCGCCTAACCGCCGACGGCTAGGCGGAGGCTTCGCCCTCGGGCCGCACGAACTGGTTGTGCCGCTTCTCGTGCCCGATGGTGGTCGGGGGGCCGTGACCCGGATAGGCCGCGGTCTCGTCTGGCAGCGTGTAGAGATGGCTCCTGATCGATATAGAGAGCACCTCCACGGAACAGCCGGGGAAATCAGTCCGACCGATCGACTCACGGAACAGCGCGTCACCGACCATCGCGATCGGCGCGTCTCCGGATATCAGCGCGATCGAGCCTGGCGAATGGCCTGGCACGTGGCGGACCTCCCAGCGGCTTGTGCCGAGCGTGAGCGTCTCGCCGTCGGTCAGCAGACGGTCGGGCGGATCGAGGGAGATCGGGTTGCCCATAAAGGCAGAGAGGTTGAGCGCGGGGTCCGAGAGCCATGCGCGCTCGGCCTCGTGGATGAGCACGGGCACGCCAGGGAATGCCCTGCGGATCGAGGGCAGCCCGGCGATGTGATCGGGGTGTGCGTGGGTGAGGATGACCGCGTCGGGCCTGATCTCCTGTTCGAGCACGAGGTCGATCAGCGGTCCGGGCCGGTCGCCCGCATCAACGATCCAGATGTGCTCGCCGGATCGGATCGTGTAGCAATTGGTCTGGTAGTCGCCAAGCGGGACGCCTCGGACGATCGGGGCCACTGGGTCGGAATTCGTGCTGTCGGGCATGCGGGATGGTACACTCTGAAATAGCGAGCACCGGCGGTCCAGCCGGAGGAGCACCGCATGATCCGCAACATCGATGATGTGGCAATGGCGCCGGTCGCGATGGACGGCGTCCGCGGGGCGAGCATGGCGGTCATGGTCGGCCGTGACGATGGCGCACCGACGTTTGCCCTGCGGAGCTTCGCGCTCGATCCGAACGGTCACACGCCCAAGCACAGCCACGACTACGAACACGAGGTCTATGTGGTGAGCGGCTCCGGCCGTATCTTGCTTGGTGGTGACGAGCACCCGCTGCGTGCCGGGGACGTCGTGTACGTCAGGGCGGAGCTTGAGCACCAGTTCCGGGCGGGTGAGGACGGGCTTCGATTCTTGTGCGCGGTGCCGGTTGAGCGGCAGTGCGGCGGGCCGACGCCCGGCAGCTGAGCCCGACGAGGTAGGAGGGTCTTGCCATGAGCCGACGCGCACTCGCCCTGGTCGTCCTCATCCTGGCCGCGCTGGTCTCCGTGAGCATGATCGTGGCGGGGGTCGTCCGTTCGACCGGAGGCGAGTCGCTCGGGGACTCGTTCGTGCTCTTCGGGCTTCTGGGCCTGGTGGTAACGGCCTCGGGTGGGGCGGTCGTCGCGGCACTGCCGGTGGTCGATGCGGGGCGGTACGGCACGTTGGAGTCGGCGATCCGCGATGTCGAGAGGGCCGTGCGACGCGTCAGCGAGCAGTCGGCCCTGTCGGACGACGCTCGTCGCGTGATCAACAGGCGTAGCGAGCGTGAGCTGCTCTGCCGAGCCATCGAGGAGGACATCCGGACGCGGGATTTTGAGGCGGCCTCGGTGCTGACCGAGGAACTCGCCAAGCGGTTCGGCTACCCGGCTGAGGCGGACCGCTTCCGATCGGAGATCGAGCGGGCGCGGTCCGAGGGGGTCGACGAGCGGGTGGAATCGGCGATCCATCTCGTCGACCGGCTGATCGTCGAGCGTCGCTGGGCCGACGCATCCCGCGAGTGTGCCGCTCTGGCCGAGCACCACCCGCACCATCCCCGCGTCCAGGTGCTCGCCGAACGCGTCGCGCGGGCCAAGCAGCAGTACAAGGAAGAACTCGAGCGGCGTTTCCTTCTGGCGGCGCAGGGCGAGCAGGTCGACGAGGCGATGGAGCTGCTCCGCGAGCTGGACGGCTATCTGACCGAGCAAGAGGCCGAACCGTTCCGCGAGGTTGCTCGCGGCGTGATCGGCAAGGCCAGGCAGAATCTGGGCGCCTCCTTCAAGCTGGCGTACCGCGATCGACAGTGGGGTATCGCCGTCGGCCTCGGCGAGCAGATCATCGAGCAGTTTCCCAACTCGCGCATGGCGGCAGAGGTCGAGCAGCTCATGGCCGAACTCAGAGACCGTGCGGCTGCATCGACCTAGCCGGGCTCCGTGGCGGGTGTGCTCTCCGAAGGGGCATCATCCGGGTCTGCGCGCCAAAGGTGGATCATCAGACCAATAATTCCGATGATGAGCAGCGCATCGGCAACGTTCGAGACGTAGGGCCAGACCTCCCAGGACCCGATCCGGACACCCGGGAGCGGATGGATGAAGTCTCGGACGCAGGCGTACACGAGTCGGTCATACAGGTTGCCCAGCCCGCCGGCGAGCAGCAGGCCAAGCGAAGCGTGTGCAAGGGTGTGCCGACGACGCGTCCACAGCGCAAACATGCTCAGCCCAAGCACCAGTGCGGCCGCTGTAAACCCCACAAAGAGCCATCGCTTTCCGGCTCCGATGCCGAAGACGGCTCCAGGGTTCAAGACCAGGGTCCACTCAAGCAGGCTCGGGATCACGGTCACCGGTTCGTGGCGGGGGATCAGCGTCGCGAGGTTGCTTGTTTGCATGACCTCGTCGCGATTAACAGTGACCGGCACGTCGGCGACATGACGGAAGGCGGCATACTTCGTCACCAGATCAAGAACAAGACCCACGACGAGCACACCGATCAGCAGCACCCAGGCACGTGGGCTTCGCCACGCGGGCAGCGCGTCACGATCGTTCATGGCAGTATCCGTGGGGGTATGTGTGGTGCCGTGCGTAGGCGCATCCACCGGGGATTCCCGAGGGTCGGGATCGTGGGTTGAGCCGATGTTTTCTGTCACCGAGGCATGCCGCGCTGCTCGATGTCGCGCGCGGCCTCGATCGAGAGCCGAGCCCAGGGGATCTCGCGCAGGCGCTCGATACCGATCGGCTTGCGGGTGACCTCGCACAGACCGAAGACGCCATCATCGATACGCTTGAGCGCCAGATCGATCTCGCGGATGATCCTGCGGTCGGCCTCGGCGAGCCCGATCGACAGCGATTGGTCGTATGCGTCGGAGCCCTGCTCAGCAACGTCAAGCGCGGGGTTGCCCCCTCGGTCGCCGCGGTCGGCCATCTCGCGCTCCATCTCGGCGATATCCCCCGCGAGTGCGCGACGCTTTTCGATCAGCCGCTCGCGGAACGCGTCCAGTTCCCGCTTCTTGAACGGGCTCTTGGCTTTCTTGCCTGAAGCCGCGATGTCATCGGTGGCACCGAACTCGCCGTACGGTGAGGCGGGGGCATTGGGGCCCGAAGGGATCAGAGGCTGCCTCCGCCGCTTGGCGAGCAGCGAACCGAGCGTGCCTGTCGGTGGCGTGATCTTCTGTTTGCCCGCTGACTTCTTCTTCGGACGGTTTTCGACGATCGTGATGCCTTTCCGCCCGGTCTTCTTCTCGTCGGCGGGCTTGGTCGTCTGGCCTGCCCCGGTCGGCTTGCCGCCTTTCTGTGGCGTCGGCTTGCTTGTCTTCTTGGGCGCTGGACTCTCGGCTTTTTTGACCGGGGCCTTCTTCACGAGAGGCTTCTTGGAAGCGGGCTTCTTGACGGTTGCAGGCTTTTTCGACGCGGATGCGGCGGTCTTTGTCGTCGGAGCCTTTTTTGCCGGAGCCTTCTTGGTTGGGGCCTTCTTCGTAGGTGCCTTCTTGGTGTCGGGCTTTTTGGTGGTCTTGCTGGTAGTGGTCTTCCTGCTGGCTGACTTGTTTGCCGATGCGCGCGGAGCGGTGGCTTTGCTCGTCGTCTTCTTCTTCGAGACTGGCTTCTTGGCCTGCTTCTTGGTCGTCTTCTTGGCGGTTTTCTTCGTGGTCTTCTTGGTGGCCACGTGGAGCCTGCTTTCCGTTTCTCGGGCCGGGCTTGTGCCGGCGTACCGATCAAAGACCGTGCATATCAGGACACAGGTCGGCAAGCGTAGGTAGCCCGCAGAAGCCTGTCAAAACCGATGCGCCGGGTCGTGGTTGATGGTGCGAATCACGCTGTCCGGCGGGTGTGTCGGCTCGTGTACTGGTTTCGGCATTGCGAGGTTCAGCCCGCTGGTCCATTTGTGCCGGGATTCGTACGGGGGTGCTCCGGGTCAGAGGAACTGTTCGTCTCCGGATCGTTTTGTTCGATGAACTCGCCGAGCTTCCGGAAACGTTCGTATCGGCCCTCGAGCAGCGTGTCGGGTTCTGTAGCCGAGAGGCTGTCGAGTTGTTCGACGATCCAGTCACGGAGCATGGCCGCGGCTCGATCTGGCTCGCGGTGAGCCCCGCCAAGCGGTTCCGGAACGATGTCATCCACGATGCCGAGTCGCAGGTTGTCGCGTGCGGTGAGGTTCAACGAGGTTGCTGCCGAGGCGTTGGTCTGCTCGTTCGCCTGCTTCCAGAGTATGGCTGCGCAGCCCTCAGGGCTGATCACCGAGTACCACGCGTGCTGCATCATGCCGACACGGTCGGCCACAGCGATGCCCAGCGCACCGCCCGAACCGCCCTCACCGATGACCACCGACACGATCGGGACGCGCAGCCGTGACATCTCGCGGAGGTTGACCGCGATCGCTTCCGCCTGGCCCCGTTTCTCAGCGTCCAGCCCCGGGTACGCGCCCGGTGTATCAACGAGTGTGACGATCGGCGTGCCAAACTTCTCGGCGAGCTGCATCTTGAGCAGGGCCTTGCGGTAGCCTTCCGGATGGGCGCATCCGAAGTGGCAGGCGATGCGTTCCTGTGTCGAGCGCCCTTTGCGGTGGCCGACGACCAGGCATTTGTGGCGTCCGATCCGGCCGAAGCCGGTGACGATCGCCGGGTCATCGCCGAAGCGTCGATCGCCATGCAACTCAGAGAAGTCGCGGACGAACGACTCGATGTAGTCCTGGGTCTGTGGGCGATCCGGGTGGCGGCTGACGCGGACCGTGTCCCACGGGCTGAGCTTCTCGTAGAGGGACCGCAGGAGGTCTTCCCGCTGGCGTTCGAGCTCTGCGATGGCGTCGGAGTTCTCGGGCGGTACTCGCGGGGCGTTGCTCACGCCTGCCGGAGCACCGGGCGGTTCAGCCGAGAGCTCGCGAAGCTGCGCATCGATCTCGGACAGCGGTTTTTCGAATTCGAGGGTGTAGAAGGTACTCATGCCGGATCCAGTCCTCCATGCCTGGGTGCGGATCCGTAGTGTATTCGGTTCGCTGCCCGTGCATCGGAGGAACCTCATGGCCCAACCCGAGATACCCCCGCCCACGCAAGCGATGCCGGACGCGCTGGCCGTCATCGGCGGCGGTGCGATGGCCGGGGCCATCCTGTCCGGGGCCGCGGATGCTGCGGTGCTGCCCGCCCGGGTCTGCGTCGCCGAGCCCGATGGCAGCCGACGCGCCGCGTTCGCGACAACTGTCGCCTCGGTGGTCGAGGCGGTTTCGTGGCTTGAGAACACCGAGGTGTCCCCGGGATCCGGGCAGATGCTGCTCGCAGTCAAGCCCCAGGCGTTCCCAGGCGTGGTCGGCGAGTTGGCCGATGCCGGATGTGATGTCGGCACGCGGACGGTCATCTCGATCCTTGCCGGCACGCGTGGTGCGACACTGCGCGAGGGGCTGGGTGGTTCGGTGCGTGTGATCCGGGTGATGCCCAACACGCCGGCGCAGATCGGACGGGGTACCACCGCGATCGCCGTCTCGGCTGGTGCGACCGACGCGGATGCGGCTTTCGCCAGGCGCCTTTTCCGAGGCGTCGGATCGGTCGTCGTAGACCTTGAAGAGTCGCAGATGGACGCGTTCACGGCTGTGGCTGGAAGCGGGCCTGCGTACGTCTTCTCTCTGGCCGAGGCGATGGAGCGTGCGGGTGCGGAGGTGGGTCTTCCCGCGGAGCACATCCGCGCGATCGTCGCCGAGACCATCGCCGGGTCCGCCGAGCTGCTGTCTTGTTCAAGTGACGACCCGGCCACGCTCCGCCAACGCGTAACGAGCAAGGGCGGAACGACGGCCGCGGCTCTCAGCGTACTGGACGAAGCCGGTGTTGGCGACGCGTTTGTACGGGCCATCGAAGCGGCACGCGATCGGGGCCGGGAGCTTGGCGGCTAGAAGTCCCGGCGTGCGAAGATGATGCCGCAGATGCCGAGGATGAATCCCTCGAACACGAGGCTTGTTCCGACCACCCATACCAACGATCGAGACTCGTAGACCTCAGCGACGGCCGTAGCGGAGTCGCGTATGCCCACTCTGACTGCACCCGTTTCGTCATCGACTTCGGTCTCGGCCATATCTTCGGGGATAAACCCAAGGAACGCGGTTGCGTCCTCTTCGGACATGACGAACCGATCGAGCAGGCCGATCGTTTCCCCTGTTTTTGGCAGGATGGACTTCGCGATAAACATGCCGCGGGACCAGGGCTCAAGGTCTTGCACACTCTCACGGTTCCGCTCGATGGCTCGTTCGAGCGTCGGGATGAAGACGTTGACCGTGAGTACCTCGTCGCGGGTCGGCCGGTAGTCTTCTGGGAGCTCGTTGCCTTGACGTTCCTGTTGTTGGATATACGACAGGCGTGCGTTCTCGAGCGCGGTATCGAGGTTGCGCTCCTGCGACTCGACCCGGATCTTCGCCGCTTCGTGCGCTTCGATGATCTCGTTGTCCACCACATTGACGATGAACAGCATGAACCAGACCAACAGCGTCAGGAGCAGCGAACTGATCGTCGAGCGCGTCAGAAGCCCGAAGAACGCCATGATGGCGGAGAGGTAGCTGAAGAAGACAAGGACGATCGGGACCGCCAGAAAGCTGGACCAGATCCACTCGCCTCCGCGAACACCGATCACGAGGAATGCGGACAGGCTGAACAGCGTGACTTGGAGCAGCGCAAACAGCAGGCCGGTCGCATAACGGGTCAGGAACAGTCGAGTTCTGGAGATCGGCTTGGCGATCATGCTATCGATCACACCCGATGACACAAGTGATGGGATGATGCTCGCGGTCGTGACAAGCGCCAGGACGGTCGCGATCCATGTCAGCCAGACCCCCAGTCCAAACTGGAAGAAGAGCAACTTGTAGAGCGAAGCCGGAGTGATATCGCTGCTGGTGATTGGAAACGGCAGATCGATCCAAAAGACCGAGAGGCCATCTTCGTCGATCCCGACCGCGGCGAACGCGCCGGCGACGAGTGCCGATAGCGCCAGCGTGATCCAGAACAGCTTTCCTGCCGCAAGCTCTCGGTAGGCGTCGAGGAACATCGCCATGGTCTGGCGCACAGCTACGGTCATCGGCCGGACTCCTGTGCGATCTGGCTCTTGTTGGCTGCGCCTGGCGTGAGCGCCTCGCCCGTGGTTGGGTCTGTGACAGCCTGCATGAACAGGTCTTCGAGCGATGGGCGGATCGCGCGGATCTCGTCGATCACCCCTGCCCGTCGGCGGATCTCGTCAACGATCGGCTGGATCTGCTCAGGCTCGGTCAGGCCGAGGCGGAGCACGTTTCGATCGATCTCGATCGACTCGCCCGAGGGGAGCAGGCCGCGGAAACCGGCACGCTTTGCGAGTGGATCGGCCTCAGGCGGCGGGAGCTGCCTGGAGGTTTTCGGCAGCGCCTCTCGGAGCAGGTTGGTCGCGTCATCGGTCTCGGCGACGCGGATCAGATAGCCCCGCTGACCCTCGGTCAGCTCGTCGATCGTGCCCTGCTGGGCTACGACGCCCTTCACGAGGATCGCGACGCGGTCACAGACCATCTCCAGCTCGCTGAGCAGGTGGCTGTTGATGAAGACGGTTCGGCCCTCGTCTTTGAGACGCTGCAGCACATCGCGGATGTCGCGGCGTCCAACGGGGTCGACGCCATCGGTCGGCTCGTCGAGCAGGATCAGCTCGGGATTATTCACGAGTGCCTGCGCGATACCGATGCGCTGGCGCATGCCCTTGGAGTAGCTGCGGAGCTTGCGTTTGGCCCAGTCGGTCATGCCGACGAGCTCGAGCAGTTCATCGGACCGTCGCCGGCGTTCCCGGCGGGGCACGCCGGCCATCGCTCCGAAGAAATCGATGACTTGTGCGCCGGAGAGGTACCCGGGGAAGGCGTGGTGCTCGGGCAGATAGCCGACGCGGCCCAGCGTGGGCTTGTGGCCGACGCGTCCGCCGAGCATGGAGCCGGAACAACGCGAAGGGCGGATCACGGTCATCAGGATCTTGACGAGCGTGGACTTGCCGGCACCGTTCGGTCCGAGCAGGCCGAAGACCTCCCCGCGGTGGACCCGCATTTCGATGCCGCGTAGCGCCGGCGTCTTCTTGCGGAAGAGCCCGCCATAGGTCTTGGCGACGTGCTCGAGGTCGATAGCCAGATCCGAACTCATGCCCGAAGCATATTGGAGATCACCCGCCCCGGTTTCGGTCGGGCGGATCTTGGCCCTGTGGCAGCCCATCTCGTTTCCTGGCCACAATGTGGAAGACGTGCCAGTGCTTACGGTTACCGGCGGCGTCCTGAGCGTCCTTTTCTTCTTCCCGAAGGCATTCGAGCAGGAAGCCACCGAAGAGGCGCTCGGTGTGCGCTCGGGAGAAGTGGGAGCGGTCTGGGATCGAAGCCCATTCGTCGCGGTCGCCAAAGATCTGGCCCACGAAGCGCCCGCCGGGCTCGATCGCACCTGTGATGAGCGACCAGACGCGGGCGAAGTGCTTCGGCGTGCAGAATGGCAAGGCGAAGCTGGCGTTCAGAAGGCGGCATGGCGGGAGCATGCCCAGATCCTCGAAGGCTTCAACGCGGGTATCGAGCTGGTCAGCGCGGACGAGGTCCTCTCGGGCGAGCAGGCGTTGGATGCCTTCGGGATGGCCGTCGATGGCAAGGACGCGCCAGCCCCGACGCAGGAGCTCGGCGGTATCGCGGCCTTCGCCGCAGCCGAGGTCGATCGCGTAGGGTTGCGCAGCCTTGTCAGCATCGGCGGAGCGTTCCGCGTCGAACAGATCGAGGGCATCGAGGAGTGTCTGGCGCGGCTCGCCGCCCGCGACGGCTTCGAAGAAGCCGGGCCAATCGCGGGTCCGGCCAAATGTAAACGCGGCGGGCGGCTGTGGCTGTTCGCTCATCGTGCGAGAGCATATGTACCGGGATCTGCGGAGTTTTGTCGAGGCGTTGGAGGAGGCGGGGGAGCTTGTGCGCATCACCGAGCCGGTTTCGCCCGTGCTCGAGGTCGCGGCGCTGACCGATCTCGTCAGCAAGAGCCGGGCACCGGGCAAGCCGAGCCCGTCTGCTCGGCGGAACGATCCGCGGTTCTGGGACCGGGGTGGGCCGGCGCTGCTGTTCGAGAGCGTTGAGGGCTCGGACGTGCCGCTACTGATCAACGCGTACGGGAGCTACCGCCGGATGGAGATGGCGCTGGGCAGTGCGCCGGACGGATTCGACGCGATCGGTGCGACCATCGGCGAGCTGGTCAAGCCCGAGCCGCCGAAGTCGCTGGGCGACGCGATCGGCAAGGCGAAGCAGTTCGCGCCGCTGTTGAAGATCGGTCCGAAACGGTCGAAAAAGCCAGGGCCGTGCCAGGAGGTCATCGTCCGTGGGGACCAGATCGATCTGACCCTGCTGCCGATTATCCGGTGCTGGCCGCACGATGGCGACTTTGCAGCCGTTGGCTATCCGTCGGATGTGAACGATGGCGTACCTGGCATCGGCCGGGGTACGGACTGGGACGCTCGATTCCGGGGGCGGTACATCACGCTGGCGGGGATCCACACGATCCACGCGGACGATGCGGGCGAAGCCAAGCCGTCGTCGCACAACATCGGGATGTACCGTGTGCAGCTGCTCGGCAAGGACCGGGTCGCGATGCACTGGCATATGCATCACGACGGCGCGAGCCACTGGCGTTCATGGAAGAACGTCGGCAAGCCGATGCCGGTTGCGATCGTGCTGGGCGGGCCGAGCGTACTGCCGTACGCCGCCACCGCGCCGCTGCCGCCGGGCATAAGCGAGCTGCTTATGGCGGGGTTCCTCAACGGCGGTGGGATCCGACTGTGCCGCGGTGCCAGCGTGCCGCTGTGGGTCCCTGCTGATGCAGAGATCGTCATCGAGGGGTTCGTGAACCCCGAGGCGGGTCCGATCGGCTACGACCCCCGTACCGACGGTCCCTTGGGCGAGGGAGCGGTTTTTGAGGGGCCGTTCGGGGACCACACCGGCTTCTACTCGATGCCGGACCGGTACCCGATCGTCGAGGTAACGGCTGTCACGATGCGGCGCCAGCCGATCTACCCGACGACGATCGTGGGTCTCCCACCGCAGGAGGACTACTACCTCGGCAAGGCGACGGAGCGGGTGTTCTTCCCGCTGCTCAAGACGCTGATCCACGACATCGAGGACTACGACCTGCCGATGTTCGGCGCGTTCCACAACTGCGCGTTTGTCAAGATCAAGAAGGCGTACCCGCTCCAGGCCCGGCGTGTGATGCACGCGATCTGGGGCGCGGGCCAGATGGCGTGGACGAAGACGATTTTTGTGGTCGATGATGACGTCGATGTGCATGACACGCTGGCGGTGCTGCGTGCGGCGAGCGCGCACTGTGATCCGTCGCGGGATGTCGAGCCGGTGCGTGGACCGCTCGACATCCTTGATCATGCGGCACCGTTCTTGGGAGGCGGCGGGAAGCTGGGCGTTGATTGCACGCCGAAGTGGCCCGGCGAGGAGCCAGATGCCGGGAGCGAGCCGACACGCTCGCGCAGCTTTGATGACCGCGTGGCTTGCGTCGAAGCGGTGCGGTCCGTCGAAGGCGTGGCTGACGCGGCGATGCCCGAGGAGGCCGGTGGGTGGCTGTACGTCGCGACCGGAGCGGATGAGACGGGGAATATCGATGATCTCGCCCACCGGGTCCTGAGTGCAGCCTCCGAACGAGCGGCGTATGTCGTGCTGGTCGGAACCGGCGTGGATGTACGCGATCCGGATATGTCGATGTTTCACTGGGTTGCGAACGCGGACATGCTTCGTGATGCACGCGTGTTTGGCCGAACGATGTGGTTTGACGCGACGCCGAAGCGCGCGGGCGAGCGTCGTGGTATGCCGGTCCGGGCGTGGCCGCCGGTGATCGAAATGGATGCGGGTGTGACGTCCGCGATGCGCGATCGTTTCGCGGGCCTTGTCGGTGACGCTGAGTCCGCCAGCTAGCCGCCCATCGCGGGCAAGGCCTCGAGGTCTTCTGGTGAGGCGAACTCTCCGATGTTGTCGTTGATCGCCTGGATGATCTCGCCTTTGAGCCTGTACGACGCGCGGACGGACTCGGAGGTACGGAGCCCGTTGCAGAGGATGGCATACGCCGCTGTCTGTCCCGTCTCTTCGTTGATGACGTAGCCCGACAGGCAGCGTACGTGCAGGATCGTGCCGGTCTTGCCCAGCACGGTCTGCTCAAGCGGTTGCATGGAGAGACGTCGCTGGAGCTTGTTTTCGAGCGATGGGAGGGTCCTGCGGTACATCGCGCGGATCTCTTCGTCGCGATAGGTCATGACAAGCCATCGCGCCATCGTCGATGCGGTGATGCGGTTCTGGCGCGAGAGGCCCGAGCCGTCGCGTATGGTTGTCGAGGCGGCATCCTCGGCGCCGAGTACTTCGGCGATGAGCATGCGCATGACCGCTGTGCCGTTGGTCCACGAGCCCGCTTCGCCGGTAATCGTTTTTCCGAGGGTCTTGACGATCGCCTCGGCGTGCAGGTTCATCGAGTCGTAGTTGCACCTGTAGAGTACGGTGGCGAGTGAGGTGGTCAGGGTGGCGAGGGGTCCGCTTGCAAGCGGGAGCTGTTCGTCTTGGTCTGCCAGGCGGATCTCGCCGTCCACACGCACGCCGGCGTTTTCAAGGCGATCGGCTAGCAGCATGCCTGTAAAGACAGATGGTCGCTGGAGCGCGATTTCGATCGGTGCGCCTGCGCGGGAGCGGATTCGTCCGCGGAGCGTGTAGGTTCGGTCATCCGTCCGCTGGATCCAAACGGCGTTGCGTCCATCGGCGATGACGCTCGCACGGTTCTGGATAGTGATCCACGGTGCTGTGGGCTCGGTGTCGGCCACGACGTCGCCGTCACGTGGCGCAGGATAGAAAGCGAGCACGTTGGCGAACGCGTTGACTCCGGCTACCGGTGCGCAGTACCAGCGATCGAGCTGGTCAGCGGGCCAGTCCGGGTGAACGATCTGGCTGTCGAAGACCCGGCCATCCACGATGATGCCGTTGATCGCATCAGTGGCTTCGCCTAGCGCGGACACCGCTGCTGCGATCGCCTCGTCGGTACCCGTGCACGCGGGGTCGGCATCGGCTGATCGTTCATCGAACAGCGACGGGTCGCCGGAGCCTTGCACGATCAGCCGGTTCTGCGGATCGAGCCCGAGATGTGTCTTGAAGGTGTGATCCGGTCCGAGGACCATGATCGCCGCGGCCGAGGTCAGGAGTTTCATGTTCGAGGCTGGTGCGAGAGCTGTGTCGGCATTCGAGACAAAGACCTGTGCTCCGGAGGTCACGTCGTACACCGCGATACCCGCCACGCCGTGCTCTCCGAGCTGCGCCCGTTGAACCGCACGCTCGAGTGCGACGTTGAGCTGTGCTGTGGTGGTGCTCGCCGCGATCGCGACGAGGCAGAGTTGAAGCCAGAGCGTGGCCCTTGTGAGCTGCATCGTCGTCCCTCCGTGTCGACGTGGCCTGCCGGGATGCTCCGTGTCGGAGCCGTGTGAGCATATCGGCAGAATGGGCCCCGTGGCTTCGAGGGATGCCTCGCGAGCGTCTGGTCCGATCAAGAGTGCTACCGTGGAGGCGTATGCACAACGGAAGCGGACGATGACAGATAGCGTGCTGCCGATACCGGATGATGCTTTCGTGCTCGTCGTCGATGACAACGAGCAGAACCGAGAGCTCGTCGCGGCTTATCTCGATGAACTCCGGTGCGAGGTGGTGACGCTGGCGAGCGGCCAAGCTGCTTTGGACGCCGTGGCCGAGCGTGTGCCGGATGTGATCATCCTGGACATCATGATGCCGGCCATGAGCGGCTACCAGGTCTGCGAGCGTCTGCGTGCGCATGAGGCAACCGCCTCGGTTCCCATCATGATGCTTACAGCATTGAATGAGTCGTCGGATGTTGAGCGGGCGCTCGAAGTGGGCGCGACTGATTTCCTGATCAAGCCCGTGCAGCGGGCAGAGCTGCTGGGCCGTGTTCGTGCGCAGATCGCTCACCGACGGTTGGAGAGCCGGGTGCAGGCGGGTATCGCGGATCTCAAATCGCTCGCGGGCTAGCCGTCGTGCCTACTCGACGCAGAGCGGTCCTGCCTCGCCTTCGAAGAAGAAAACAACCCAGGCGAAAAAGTCGCTGTCCGTGACGTTGCCGTCGTTGTTGACATCTCCCCGGTAGCCGCCGTTCTGGAACTCTGTGACCCAGGCGAAGAAGTCACTGTCGGTGACGATGCCGTCGTTGTTGACATCGGCGCAGAGCCTGGTGATCTGGCACTCGTCGGGCACACCGTCGGCGTTGATGTCTTCTGAGGAGCCGTCGGCGACGTCGATCGGATCGTCGGTTCCGTTGGAGTTGCAGTCGGTGAACGGCGGGAGCTGCTCGTCGGGGATGACGATAAGCATGGTGTTGTAGGTCTCGTCGAGTGTGCCGGGGCTGGTGTCGAAGCTTCCATCGGCGTTCGCGTCATATGTGATCGTGGCTGCGACGGCGACAGCACCGAGGCTGTCGGGATCGTTGGGGTCAGCAGGCGTGGACCCAGGGAATGCCTCGGCCGTGGCGTTGCCCGAGAGGAAAGTCTGCTCCGAGGCGCTATCGGCGAGGCTCAGGGAGCGGATCCGGTAGTCGATCCCGGTCTGGCTCGTTGCGGTGTGGCCGGTTCCGATGATCAGCTCGAGGTCGTAGGCGAAGCTTGCGGGCTCGTAGACAGCCCGGAACAGGCCGTTACGCACGGCGTCGTCTGTCGTGTCTCCGATGCCGTCGAGCCCGTAGTCCACGTAGGACGCCACCAAGACGAGGTTTCCCTGGCTATCGAGCGATGGGCCTGCGATGGAGGGGGCCGAAATACCGTCCGCGGCGTCGGAAGTGATAAGCCTGCCGATGGTGCTGCCCGAGTCATCGCGGATGGGCTTGCCAGTGCCAAGGTCGGCATTGGTCCATGCGGCGAGAGCCCACTGGGCGGTTGTGACGGGGTCGGCCGGATCGAACCGGAGCACGGCGATCCCCTGGCTGCGTGCGTTGGCATCGCCCGCGCCGAATGTGACGGTGCCTCCGAGCTTCGACGGCGCATCGCAGGTGGCGCAGGCAAGATCGAACAGACCTGCGGCAAGCACGAGGCCCGAACCGTCTTGGCTGACGGCGGCAGCACCGGCTGCGCCCAACAGGCCGATCTCGCCACGCCAATTCCGGAACTCGCCGAAGGGTGCTCCGATGGCGTCATACGCGTCAAGGTTGTCCTGGATCGTGACGGGCGCTGAGAAGATGGCGTTGTTGGTCACCAAGCCCCCGCTGTCCAGGCCCGCGAGGCCGAGGTACAGCGCGCTGCCTGATGCATCGGCGAGAACCGCGGCCGATGTTGCGGTCCCGCCGAGCGGCGTCACCGGCGCGACCGCGAGCGAGCCCCGGATCCCGGAGGCATCGGTCGGCAGCCCTACAAAGGCTGGATCGGGTGTCAGCAAGCCGAGCGAAGCCGTCGTGTGGTCGGCAAGCAGTGCTTCTGGAGCAAACGTCGCTCCGAAGGTCGCTGGGCCACCCGAGGCCGTGGGCAGCAGCTGCGGTACGGTCAGCGGGCCCTCAAGCGGGTTGGTTCCTGCAAGATCTGAGCCGTCAAAGAGCAGGAAGGTTGCCGAGGCATCGGCCGCTGCGGAATCGTCGATGATGTTGACCGTTGCCGGGTCGCGTAGGTCGGCCGCAATGAGCAGGATGTCGTCGTCGGTGATAGCGCTCGGGCCCGGGAGCGCGAAGCCATCGGCACGGACGGCGATGCTCAGGGCAGCGTCCACAGCTCCGACAGCCAGCGAAGACGAGACGCCAAGGGATGCGTCGGCGGAGCCCGTCGCGGCGACGATCCGCTCGATGTAGAGCCGTGTGCGGTCGGCGGGGTCGAAGGAGAGCCGTCCAGCGATGACGCTACTCGTGCCGTCCGCCTGATCCGCGAAGGCGATACCCAGTGCGGCGAGCGGGCCGGCGGGGAGGTCGACAAGCGTCGGAGCGGCGTTGTTCGGACCGACCCCTTCGCCGGGCGCGGACCAGGCTGCAAACTGACCCGTCGCGGGGCTGCTGAGATCGAACGTTCTGCTGAGCGCCTGGCCACGGAAGCCCGCGTTGCGGGGCAGGATGGACCCGGTCAATGGCAGCGCGCTCGACTTGATGACAGGACCGAGACGGTACAGGTTGCCCGCCGAGGAGGCCCGCTGATCGAGATCGACGACGAATCTCGTGACTTGCCGCGAGGCGTCGGCTGCGTCGATGGCATCCCCCGGCCCGAGGGCATCGATCGAGACGCTGTCCTGTGCAGCGACACCGGCGGCAGAGCCGGCGCAAAGAACCAATCGGCACATCGTTCGCGTCATGCTGACCTCCGGGCCGGGGCGCGGGTACACAGTGCCCCTTGGGTTGCTCTCAGAGCAACGATACCACCATCTTGGGCGGGTGCACACCCATTTGGGTGCCTGTCTTTGGAAGATGGTTGGATCACACGGTCGGAGTGCTTTGCCACGGAAAAGTCGGCCCAGACTCACACGCTTATTCAGCCGAGAGTTGTGCCACGATCCGGCCCGCGAGGTCCGCATTGGCCAGTGCAAGGGCCAGGTTCGCGTCTGTGGTCTTGCCGCTCGAGACTGCGTGGACTGCTGCGAGCAGGGCAGGCGTCGCGTCACGGCCTGTGGCATCGCGTGTCCGGTTCTCGGCCTCTGCAAGCCAAGCTGTCCATTGGTCGACGGGTATCTCGTGCTCCTGGGGGATCGGGTTGGCCACGAGGAGGCCCCGCCCGGTCCGCCGGAGTTCGAATCTGACGTAGTCGGCCAATTCCGCGGGATCGTCGAATCGGGCATCGACCGAAGCCTCGGATCCGCGTTGGTAGAAGGCCGGGAACAGGTCACACCGGTAGCCGACGACCGGAATGCCGAGCGTTTCGAGCAGTTCGCGTGTGGAAGCCAGGTCGAGGATGTTCTTGCAGCCGCTGGCGACGACAGCAACCGGGTGCCTGGCGATCGCAGCCAAGTCGGAGGAGATATCGAGCCGCTGGTGGTAGCCGTGGTGGACGCCGCCGATGCCACCGGTCGCGAAGACGCTGATGCCTGCCCTGGCCGCGAGCTCGACGGTCACGCTGACGGTCGTGGCTCCGATCCATCCTTGGTGCAGCGCAAGGCCGAGGTTGGAGGAATTGACCTTGTGGACATCGCCCGCGGTGAGCATGCGTTCGAGTTCGCCGCTGGTGAGTCCGACGATGGCGGCATGGTTGATGATGCCGACGATTGCAGGCTTGATGCCGTAGTTTTCGAGCGCCGTATGCGTCTGATCCGCGAGAGATTGCGCGGCATCGCGTGGCAGGCCGTGGGTCAGGATCGTTGATTCGAGGGCGACCGTGCGGCCGTGGATGCGGTTGACAAACCAGCTGCGATCGGAGTTTGGCATCGCGCATCGCCCCCGTCTTGTGTGAATGCAGCGGGCCGACCCGTCCGGATCGGCCCGCGCGTGCTGTTGGGTTTCGGAAAGCCTTGCTTGCGGTCAGACCATGTCCTTGAGTGCCTTGAGCGGGCGGACCTTGACGACGTTTCGTGCGGGCTTGGCCTTGAAGATGGTCGGTTCGCCGGTGAACGGGTTAATGCCCTTGCGTGCCTTGGTGGCGGGCTTGCGCTGGACGGTCACCTTCATGAGTCCTGGGACGTTGAAGACGCCCGCGTTGCCCTTCTTGAGATCGGCGGCGATGAGCGTGCCCATGGTGTCGAATACCGCGGCGACTTCCTTCTTGGAGATGCCGACATGCTCGGCGATCAGGGATTGCACCTCGCTCTTCGTGCGTGGCTTGCCCTTGGCCCCGGTGATGCGGGCGGGCTTGGGAGCCGCGGCTCGGCTTGTGGTGCGGCTAGCGGTCTTTTTGGCGACCTTCTTGCCCGAGGTACGGCGGGCAGTGCTGCGCGAAGCGGTTTTCTTGGCGGTCCGTGCGGCCGGCTTCTTGCGGGTGGTCTTCTTGGCCATCGTGCGTTTCTCCAGGGGCGTTCCACGCCCAGGTCGTGTGTCCTACGGGGCGGGTTGTACCCCGCGGGTGTTGCAATCGCAAGGCCTATCGGACGTTGGGCACGAAAAACCCCGAGAAAATCGGCAAAATACGGTCTCGCGGCTCCCACGGGCGACCGGGCACCATTCGGCTAGGCTTGGCCGTGGCGTCTTCAACCGCACAGCCGGGTTCTGTCGTCGCTGTGACCCGGGCGGTCCCCGCGGGGCCGATCGTGGTCCCAGGTGCGACCGTCCGGCACGGCCCGGCGCACGCGCTGCCGCGGGAGGAGGTGCTGCGTTTCGTAGCAGGATCGGCCGTGGTCGTCAGCATGTTCTCGGACCGGATCGACGACGAGTTTCTCGACGCCGCCGGGCCCGGCCTCCGCGGGATCTGTCACTACGCGGTCGGCATGGATGCCGTTGATCTTGAGGCCTGCCGCCAGCGTGGCGTGATCGTCACGAGCACCCCCGACGCGGTCACGGAGGGGACGGCGAATATGGCGATCGGGCTCATGCTGGCCGTGGCACGCCGGATTCTTGAGGGTGACCGGTTCGTGCGTTCCGGGGGCTGGGCACGGGCGGCGCCGCTTGGCATGGCGGATATGCTCGGGCCTGCGCTCGCGGGGCGGACGCTGTTGATCGTCGGAGCTGGCCGGATCGGGACAGCCGTCGCCCTGCGGGCGAGAGCGTTCGGCATGGACGTTCTGTACGCCTCGCGCAGCCGATCTGAGGCGATCGAGCGCTCGCTGATTGCGGCCGAACGTATCGATCTGGATGCCGGTCTAGCCCGCGCAGACGTGGTGAGCTTGCACACCCCGCTCACGCCTGATACGCGGCACCTCTTGGATCGCCAACGGATCGGGCTTTTGCCGGTGGGTGCGATCGTGATCAACACCTCGCGCGGTCCGGTGATCGATGAGGCCGCGCTGGTGGAGGCGCTATCGGATGGACGGTTGTGGGGGGCCGGGCTGGATGTGCTTGAGCACGAGCCCGATCCTGCTCCGGGTTTGCTGGATCATCCGCGCGTGGTTCTGACGCCTCACATTGGCAGCGGGGAGGATCGCTGGCGGGGTGAGATGACGCGTATGTGCGAGCGGGCGGCTGCGGATATTCTCGCGGGCAGGGAGCCGGCGCACCGTGTGGCCTGAGCCGTCAGCGCCGGATGTCAGGGGTCTCGCCGAAATGCAGTTCGAGGTAGCGGGCGACGTAGTCGACGATCGACTCGGCTCGAGGGATGTCCGGATTGCTTGTGTGGCCGAGCGGCTCGAAGCGCATGCCCTTGAATCGCGCGACGGCGTCGTTGATCGACAGGCCGTGCTGGATCGAGAGGCTAAAGGCTCTACAGAAGGCCTGGCACATGCCGCTGAGCGCGGAGCCCTCCTTGCTGATCTTCAGGAAGATCTCGCCCGGCGCACCGTCTGGGTAGAGCCCGATGGTGAGGTACCCCTCGTGGCCGTCTACAGCGAACTTGTGTGTGAGGGATTCGCGGGTCGCAGGGAGAGCACGGCGTGCAGCGATCATGTTTGTATTCCGATAGGTATCGACGGGCTTTGGTCCGAACCGGCTCGACGGTCGCCCGCCGAGGGTGGCAGTATCGGCGTGGTGTTCTCGATGTCGTGAGTTCCGCAGTGAAATCGTGGATCGCAGGACCGGATAGCTTGCTCGATGGGTACTCGCAGCCGATCATGTCCTTGTATGGTCCATCGCCGGTCTTGTGAGAACGTGTCCCAGCGGAGTTCCGTCAGCCTGCTTTTGGCTGTGGCGATGCTGGCAGCGGTCGGCACGGGTGTCGACGCATCCCGGCGGATGGGCGAGGGCGTCCGCGCCGTTTCGGCGTTGGTGCTGGATCTGCCCGGGGCGAAGCGTTCGACCGCGCACGCTGAAGTGGTATGCGATCTGGCGGTCTTGACCGAGCCTGCCGGGTTGGGTGTCCGAGCGACGGGACGCGCCGCGGATGCCTGGAGAGGATGCTTCGGCGAAGTCGGTCCGGCTCAGGGCCTGTGCGATCTACCGCCGCCAGCGTTGTCCTGACAGCGACTCCGCGCGGCCGGGCCTGATCGTCACTGCTGCGCACGTTTGAATCGCCGTTGTACGGCAACGCCGTTGCGCAATCCCGTTCGAAACATGCAGGACAGACCGCCGCTCCGGCGACGAGCGGTGTGCTCCGATCCATTTCCGGTTCGTGGTGTGCGGCCACGAGCCCGTCGCCGAAAGGCAGGCTGATTGATGGCAGGCAAGAACCAGGGCATCCCGATCGTTGGGCCGCTTCTCAACCGGATCATCGGCACACGGAACGAGCGGTTCGTCAAGCGTTACACCTCGCGCGTTGAGCGGATCAACGAGCTTGAGGTCGCGATCCGTCCGCTGACGGATGCGCAGCTGATCGAGAAGACGGCCGAGTTCAAGCGGCGGCTCGCTGAGGGCGAGGATGAGGACGCGGTGATGGTCGAGGCGCTCGCGGTGGCGCGCGAGGCGATGGACCGCAACGTCGGCATCCGTTCGATCTTCAACCCCGAGCACGGGTTCGATCCTTCGGTTTTGAACGGTTCGGTGCGGGAGGCGTACGACCGAGTCAAGGCCGAGATCGATGCTGCTGAGCCCCGGGCGGCTGAGGGCGATCTGCTCGGCGGTACTGATCCGATCCCGGCGTGGGTCTGGACGGACATCCCGAACGAGCTGTACGAGGCGGTGCGCGAGCTGCACCCGGAGTCGAAGCCGCCGTTCCGGGCTAGGCCGTTCGATGTGCAGCTGATCGGTTCGATGGTGCTGAGCCAGGGCAAGATCTCGGAGATGAAGACGGGCGAGGGCAAGACGATCGTTGCGCCGCTGGCGGCGTACTGGGCATCGCTGCGTGGTCTGAAGGTCCATGTGGTGACAGTCAACGACTACCTCGTCCAGCGCGACCGCGACTGGACGTTCCCGTTCTTCCGCGGCGTTGGGCTGACGGTGGGGGCCATCCACCCGCAGCACATGCAGCCGGAGCCGGTCAAGCGTCAGATGTACCTGTGTGACGTTGTGTACGGCACGACGAGCGAGTTCGGTTTTGACTACCTGCGCGACAACATGAAGCGGTCCGTAGGGCAGCAGGTGCAGCGTCGGCGGGACTACGCGATCGTCGATGAGGTCGACAGTGTGCTGATCGATGAGGCGCGGACACCGCTGATTATCTCGGGCCAGGCGCACGAGCAGCAGCCCCGGTACGACCTGGCCGACAGCCTTGCGAAGCACCTGCGTGAGAAGCAGGAGCCCTGGCAGGCGCAGGAGGACAAGGTCCATGCGCTCATGGAGAAGATCAAGGGTCTGGAGGGTGACATCCGGCAGGCCCGTGACAAGTCGTCGGTGCCCGAGATGCAGAAGCAGCTTGCCGAGGCGAAGAAGCAGCTGCCGTCGCTCGAGCACGACCGTGATCAGCACGTGCAGTACTACGAGAAGGTTGCCGACCGCAAGCAGGTTCACCTGACGCACGAGGGCATCGCCGAGGCGCAGCGCGTCGCGGGGATCGGCTCGTTCTACGTGGGCGAGAACATGGATGTACCGCACTTGCTGGAGCAGTCGCTTCGGGCGAGGGTCGTGTACGAGAAGGACAAGGATTACGTCATCATGAACGTGCCGGACCCGCAGACGGGCCGGACGGAGCCGAGCGTGGTGATCGTGGACCAGTTCACGGGCCGTGCGATGATCGGTCGGCAGTGGTCGGACGGCCTGCACCAGGCGATCGAGTGCAAGGAGCAGGTTCCTATCAAGCAGGAGACGCAGACGGTCGCATCGGTCACCATCCAGAACTTCTTCAAGACATACAAGCAGCTCGCGGGCATGACGGGCACGGCCGACACCGAGGCGCAGGAGTTCCACGACATTTACGGCCTGGATGTGGTCTCGATCCCGACGAACAAGCCGGTGGTTCGTCGTGATTTCGATGACCTGATGTTCCTGCGTGCCAAGGACAAATGGGAGGCGATCGTCGACGAGATCAAGGCGTTCCACGAGGTCGGTCGGCCGGTGCTGGTCGGTACGACGAGCGTCGAGATGAGCGAGATGCTCAGCCAGCTGCTGACCCGCAAGCACGGGATCAAGCACGAGGTGCTCAACGCCAAGCAGCACGAGCGCGAAGCGAACATCGTCGAGTCGGCGGGTGACATGGGCGCGGTGATGATCGCGACCAACATGGCCGGCCGGGGCACGGACATCAAGCTGCGTCCGGTATCGCGTGAGGCGCAGCTCGATCACTGGCTACGCCGGTCGATCGCGGGCAAGGGGCTGACGGTCGAGGCGGACGAGGCGTCGCTGCGGGAGAATGTCTACCGCAAGATCGCTTCGGCCGAGCTTGGCATCAAAAAGCGGGACGCGGAGACGATGGATTTCGCCGAGCTCGAGTTCCAGCTGCTGAGCCATTGGGCTGAGCAGACAACGTGGCTGACGCCGAAGCAGATCGCGTCTTGCGACGCCGAAGAGCTGCGCGAGGCGCTCGATGAGAACGGTCGGTGCCTGCTGCACCGGATCCGCTGGTTCTCGACGCTCGAGGAGATGGGTGGGCTGCACGTGATCGGTACGGAGCGGCACGAGAGCCGCCGGATCGACAACCAGCTACGCGGGCGATCGGGTCGGCAGGGCGACCGGGGTTCGAGCCGGTTCTTCGTTTCGCTCGAAGACGATCTGATGAAGATGTTCGCGGGCCAGACGACGATGAACGTGCTCAGCCGTCTCGGCATGAAAGAGGGGGATGCGATCGAGCACCCGATCCTCTCCAAGAGCGTTGAGCGTGCGCAGCGGAAGGTCGAGGAGCGGAATTTCCAGATCCGCAAGAACATCCTTGAGTACGACGAGGTGATGGAGCACCAGCGTCAAGGGTTCTATGGGCTTCGCCAGCGTGTGCTGGAGATGCGGGATGTCAAGCCGCTGATCCTCGAGTACATCGACGGGTGCATCGACGAGGCGTGCGCGGAATACCTGAGCCCGGCCTACCCGGCGGAGTGTGCCGTTGAGCACGTGCGCGAAGCGCTCGATACGGAGATCCCGGTGGAGCGGCTCAAGGGCCGCGACGCCGACGAGATGGACAAGCGGATCCGTGAAGACGCGAAGGCCGAGGCGCGATCGATGATCGACGTCACGCTCGGGGAGTACATGTCCGCTGAGGATGCAGAGGTCGTGGTCGATTTCGACTCGGCTGGTCTTGTCAGCTGGGCTAAGACTCGCTTCGGCGTGGACATCGATGCCGCGGAGCTCGCCGAGGGCAGCGCGGCGACGCGTCACGCCGTGCAAGACCGGCTGGTCGAGGCGGCCGAGGCCAAGATAGACGAGGCCGACCTGTCACGGCTGGATGTTTTCCTCGCGCCGGAGTACGGCATCGAGCAGCTGATCGCATGGGCGAAACGGATGTTTGATGTCGAGGTGACGGTCGAGGAGGTCAAGAGCTCGCTCGACGAGACCACCCCGCCGCCCGAGTCGTTTATGCGTGACCGCGTGAGGGAGCGGTACCACCGCAAGGAGGTCGATTACCCGGTTGACTTCGCGCTGCAGATGACGATGGCGGGCATGCGGCAGTCGCCGCAGGAGGCTCTGGGTTCGCTCTTGGACTGGTCGAAGCGTCGCTACGGCGTTGAGCTTGATCCGGACGAATCGCGTAGGGGCGGGCCGGCTGTGATGCGTCAGAAGCTGACAGACGCGGCGGAAGCCTGGTGGGCTGATGATGCATTGGGCAAGCTGCAGGCGAGGGTTTCTGCGACATCCTCGGTGGACGAGCTCAACGCTGTGCTCGAGCCCGAGTTCGGCTCCAACGCGCCGGACTGGCTCGAGTGGCTTGATGAGGCAGAGTTCCAGGCCGCGGCGCGCGGGCTTGTCGAGACACGTCTGCGTGGCGAGATGCTGCAGCTTGAGACGACGATCATGCTCGATACACTCGATCAGTCGTGGAAGGACCACCTGTACGCGATGGACCAGCTGCGGGACGGGATCAACTACCAGGCTTTTGCGCAGCAGGACCCGCGGATCGCGTTCAAGAAGCAGGGCTCGAAGCAGTACACCGAGATGATGGACGACTCGCGTTCGCGTGTTGCCGAGTACATCTTCAAGATGCGCTTGTCGCCCATGCCGCCCCAGGGCGGTGCCCAGCCCGGCGCTCGCCCGGCTCCGGCAGGAGCAGCGGCGGGGGTGGTTGCAGGACAGGGCGCTCCAGGGGGAGGCCCGGTCACGCCGGTCGGCTCGACGATCGTGGGCGCTGGCCTTCCCGGTCCGCTCACACCGAAGAACCCGGCAGGGGGCGGGCAGCCCCCCGCTGGCGGTGCCGGCTAGGGCCGGTCGGGATCAACCGGTCGGCTCGCTGCGTATGGGCGTTGGAGGCTGCGAAGGCCGGCAGGGTGTATGCTCCGCTTGGCACGGGGAACGTTCGGCTGGGGGGCGCCAAATGGAACAGGAGCGAGCGATGCGGACACGGGTTTATGCACGCACGTGGCTGCGGGCGTTTACGCTGATCGAGTTGCTCGTGGTCATCCTGATCATCGTCGTGCTGCTCGGCATCGCGATCACCGTCGGCGTGCGTGTTCTGGATACCGGCCGCGACCAGTTGACTCGGAGCACGATCACGGTTGTGGAGACGATCCTGGCAGACTTCAATGCCGAGACGGACTTGCGGCCCCGCGACTACGCCTTTGTCAGTGTGCCTGATCCGACGGCCAACGGGACTACGGTGGCGCTGCCGATCATCGACGCCCGGCTCGACGGTACGCCTGCGGCATCCACCAATGAGGCTCAGCCGTCGTTGGGGCGGTTCTTGCGCGTGGTCCAGCAGCGCGTCCCTGGGCTCTCGGACCGCTGGACACAGCAAGAGGCGAGCCTCGTGCAGACGGGCAACATCGGCGACGATATACGCAACATTCCCGGGCCGGAACTGCTGGACGCCTGGGGCAACCCGCTCCGGTTCGTGCACCCGAGCTTCGACGGCGGGTACGGTGATTACGTTGGAGGTAGCAATCGCGATCCGCTGACGGTGTCGGTGGATGGTGAAGATGAAGAGTTCCGTCGCTCGTTCCGCCCCGATAGTACAGCGGGGAGCATCGGCGATGCCGATGAAGGTATCTGCCCCGGTGGGACGCCGTACATCTACTCTGCAGGAGCCGACGGCGACCCCGGAACGCGGTTCGATAATGTCTACGGCGACGTGCAGCCGACGTACCCCGCCGAAACCAAGGGGCTCGACGAGGAGGGGGCGTAGCGGGCGAGGGCGATGGGGGCTCTATAAGCCTCAGCGTGCTCAGAACCAGCAAGATGGCCCCTTGCCGCGGGCTATACTGGTGACCTTCCGGGGTGTAGCGCAGCTTGGTAGCGCGTCTCGTTCGGGACGAGAAGGTCGGAGGTTCAAATCCTCTCACCCCGATTTCCCTAAGTCTCGCTGAACGCTGGATTTGGCGTACCCGATCCGAGTGAGGTCGGAGCGGCTCGAAGCCATTTTCGTTGGTAGTCATACCAACGCAGGCTGGAGGCCGTCATGGCTCATGCAAACCGTTCAGCACTCCTCGTATACGGATAACACAAAGCCTCAGGACAGGCCCGCGTCGTCCTGGGCGGGCATCACGTGTACCTGGGCCCCTTTGAGACGCCGGCGAGCTGCGAGAATTACGACCGGTTCATCGCCGAGTACCTCGCCGCCGGTCGGAACGTCGATCTCATGCCGAGCGTCACGCGCCGCGACCGCTTCTGCGTGATCGATCTGATTGGCGCCTTCAGGGGCCACGCCGAGTCGTACTACGTCAAGGACGGAGAGCCGACGAAGACCCTCGCAAACCTCCGGATCGGCTGCCGACGCCTGCGGGAGCTCTATGACCTTTGCCGGTGGAAGAGTTCGGACCTGCCCAGCTGCGGGCGGTCCGCGAGACCTGGATCAACGACGGTAACAACGAACGCACTTGAATTACAAGGGCACCTGGATCAAGCACGTCTTCCTGTGGGCGTGGAGCACGAACTGGTCTCCGGCGAGACCTGGCACCGCCTAGAGGCCGTCAGGAGCCTGAAGAAGGGCCGGTCGCGGGCGAAACCGTCAAACGTACAAGGTCCCGTGCCACACGAGGACGTCGACCGGACGCTCAGGCCGTAGCCGCCGGAACCGTCTTCATCCTGCGATCAGACCAGCGTGCCGACTTCGATCGTCTCGATCGGAACCTGGCCAAACGCGGTCCATACCAGCCTCCCGGCCACGAAGTAAGGGCAGGAGTGTGGTTTGCGGATGTCATCGAGCCACCGCTTCGCTGATGCCGTCGGTCTGTAAGCTGCTGGGCGCGAGCGAGCAGACGTACTACCGCTGGCGGAAAGAGTATGGCGGGCTGAAGACCGACCAAGCGAAGAAGCTCAAGGAGATCACCGTCTACCACGCCCCCCGCTTGGACGGGCGGGGCGGATCCAGTATGCACGGCGAGGTGATCGCCCGGTACCGCCACGACGACGGCAGCGCCTCGACCAGCCCCGCCAATGAGTGGGCGGATGCAGGTGCGATCTTGAAATCCCGCGAGGTCTCCTTCCAGAACTGGCGCGGCGACGTGGTAGCCTTCTACGAGCGCGGCCACATGGAGCGCATCCACTACACGCCCTACGGCGAGCCGCATGGCACGGTCTACGCCGACCAGGACCGCGATGGGGATGTCGATGGAGCCGATGGCGCCGCGTGGACGGCCAATTACAACGCCGGGAGCGCGCTTGCCGATGCAAACTTCGATGCCGTCGTCGACAATTCGGGTGACTTCACGACGTTCAGCAGCCTGGGCGCTGAGACCTTTATGACGACCGGGGGCGACGGGACGCTGTCGGCCTTCCTCGATAACCGGCTCGGCTACGCCGGCTACCGGCTGAGCTTCGGGGCTGGGTACGCGTGGCATGTGCGGTTCCGGGACTACCTGCCGGGGATGGGAAGGTGGACTAGGAGGGACCCGATCGGGTACCACGATGGTATGAACCTGTACGCATATGTGGGATTGA
>JBCCZQ010000045.1:0-26472 GCA_039187315.1 Planctomycetota bacterium
GAGACCGTACCGATGGACGACATCACATCGCTGACCTACACCGAAGCCGGCGGCATGCGAACAATCCGGCTCGCGACGAACGACGGCCACGCCATGCTGGGCGAAACACTCCAGCCGTTCGATGCCTTATGGGCAAGCCTCGAACGTATTTATCCCATCGAGAAAGTACCTTCGCACATCGAACGCAAGCCATATGTCATCATCGTTGTGATTATGATCGTGATCGTGATGGGCATGGTGGTCTGGGCAGTCTCGCCCTAACTGCCTCGCATAGGGATCGGGACGCTGACTGGGCCGCATCGCTCGATGTGTCACCCACCGCCCCTGCCCAAACCCGCTATCCTGCCACGCACGGATGCGACGCGATGGAGGATCCATCCCGGGGGCTCGGCGGGCCCGTTCCAACACTGCCATGCGATTCGCGGCCAGGGCTGCGCTCGCTGCTGTGGTGCTTGGCGCATCGCCGACTATCGCCCAACCGGAGCAGACGCCCATCTTCGCCAGCGTGCCGCTGCCCATCGAGGCGATCGAGGGGAGGCTGGAAGCCTCCGCCCAGCGGGCGTGGGTGTGGGACGACGCCGGCTCGCAGCGGATCGTGCTTGAGAGGGATGTGCGGCTCGTGCTGGCCGGCTACGACCTGACCGCCGACCGGGCCGCGCTCTGGATTGCCGACACGCCGAACGCCAACGGCGAGCAAGACAGCACGGTCCAGGTCTTCGGGTACCTCGAGGGCGTGGACACGCCGACCTCGGACGCCTCCGTCGCGGTGACGGCCGACGATCTGCGGGTACAGGGCGTGCTGCGGCTGGTGGGGCCGGCGTCGGTGTCGGCGGACCTGATCGAACGCTCGCCCACGAGTTCCGGCTTCGCGCAGACGGCCGAGCAGGAACTCCGGCTCTTCCTCGAGCCGCTTGTTGGCCGGGGCGTGCCTGCGGCGGACGCGAGGCTGGACGAAACACCGCTCCCGGCAGCCGACGAGTCCGGCGTGCGGGCGGTCGTCGCAGCAGACGCGGAGCAGTCGATCGCGCCGGCACGCGTGCCTCCGGAGCCGATCGTCGAAGCGGAGGGCTCGATTTCGCTCGCCGCGGAACGCGTGATCCGCACCACGACAGAAGATGGACAAGCCGCGGTCGTGCTCGCGGGCGGGATGCAGGCGAGCTACGCCCTGCCGGGTGAAGACCGGGTCCTGGAACTGTCGGCCCAGCGCGCGGTGGTCTTCCTCAGCGACGATGCCGCAGGCGGGACGACCGTTCGCGCGGGTAGCGTCGACGGAATCTACCTCGAAGGCAACGTGATCGCGGCGGACGGCGACTACGTCGTCCGAGGGCCGCGTGTCTTCTATGACATCGCGCAGGACCAGGCGTTGATCCTTGACGGCGTGTTCTCGACGTTCGATGAGGGCCGCGGCTTCCCCTTGTACGTCCGAGCGGACTCGGTCCGGCAGCTGAGCCGGAACGAGTTCCTGGCAGACAACGCGCGGGTCTCGAATACGGCCTTCGCGCGCCCGAACCTGTCACTCGGGGTCAGCGAGGTCACGATCACACGCGTCGACGAGCCCGATGGTGAAGGCGGCCTGCGGGAAACCAGCAAGCTCGATGCGCAGCACATCACGCTTCGCGCAGGCACGATCCCGCTGGCCTACCTGCCGCGGTTCCGTGGCGACCCGGAGAAGGTCCCGCTTCGCGACCTGCGGTTCGTGACATCGACCGATTCTGGTGAGGAGATCCGGACGAGGTGGGACCTGTTCGCGCTGCTCGGGCGTGAATCACCCGACGGCTTCAGCGTCAACCTGCTTGCCGATGCGCTTCTCGATCGCGGCGGTGCGGCCGGCATCCGCGCCGGCTGGGACCGCGGCAAGCACGAGGGCGGCATCCTGACGTACTGGGTCTTCGACGACACCGGAACGGATGTGCTGACGACGGGCGCCCGGGTCGAGCGCGACGGCGAGACGCGAGGGATTGTCCGCGGCGAAAACCGTACGCGGCTCGACAGCGTGTGGACGCTGTTCACCGAGATCGCGCACGTCACAGATGCGGCATTTACCGACGCCTTCTTCGAAGATATCGCCGAGACAGGGCGGGCGTTCCAGACGCGGGCGCGGCTCCGACGGCTCGAAGGCAATACCGCGTTCTGGCTGGAAGCAAGCGGACAGATCGATGACTTCGTGCCCAACGAATACCTCATCCAGTCCGACGGCTACAGCGTCGAACGCTACCCCGAGGCCTCGTACACCCGGCTGACCGATGACCTGATCCCCGCTCGGCCGGGGCTGCTGACCTACTCGAGCGAGAGCCGGATCGGCTTCCTGCGCCTGCAGCTGATCGATGCGACGGCTTCCGAGTTCGGGTTGAACACCAACTTCCGGGCGCAGCGGGCGCTCGGGATCGATGCCGACCAGACGGTGGCGGACGGGCTGCGAGCGCAGGGCTTTGACGAGTCGCCACGCTTCCGCTTCGACACGCGCCACGAGGTCTCGGCCCAGCTCAACGCCGGACCGGTGCAGGTCACGCCGTTCGCCGTCGGGCGATTCACCGCGTACGACGACGATTTTTCCCAGTTCGGCCCGGGCACGGGCGACGCCGCCCGCTGGTGGGCGGGCTTTGGTATGACCCTCAGCACGGTCATCCAGCGTGTTTACAACGGCGTCTACTCGCAGGCGTTCGACGTCGACCGCCTCCGGCACGTGATCCGCCCGAGCTTCACCATCTTTCAGGCCGACGGCACCGTCGACCAGAACGAGCTGCCCACCTACGACGAGTCCGTCGAGTCGATCGCCGAAGGAACCGTGTACCGGTTCGGCGTCGAGCAGACCTTTCAGACCAAGCGCGGCGGGCCCGGCCGGCAGTACTCGGTCGACTACATCACGCTCGACGCCGAGTTTGTGCTGACCGGCGACAACGTGGACCGCGAGAGCTCGATCGTGCGGTACGACCCGTCGCGGCCGGAGCTCTCGCGCCTCGGCGACGCCATGACGCTCGCGGGCACATGGCAAGCGACCGATGCCGTGGCGCTCGTCGGCGGCATGATCTACGACTTCGACAACAGCGTGACCTCCGTTGCGACCGGCGGCGTTGTCTTCCAGAATACCCCGACGCTGAGCACCTTCCTTCGGTACAGGCGGCTCGAAGACCAGGACTCGACCCTGCTCTCTACCGGCGCGGACTACGACCTCTCGGACAAGTACACCGTGAACACCGTCGTTACCTTCGACGCCGACGAGAGCGATTTTGAGTCCGTACGGCTCGAGGTGCTCCGTGATTTTCAGTCGGCGGTCTTCGGCGCCAACCTCGCGTACAACAACACAAGCGAGACGACCAACGTCGGCGTTGTTTTTCAGCCGCTCGGACGCGGCGTCGCGGAACGGATCGGCGTCGGTACGAACGTCATCGACCGCAACGATCGCGATGACTCGCCCCTGGGCGGTTAGCCGCCCGCGTCTGTATCGGGGGACTGCTCGGCGTCCTTCGCGGCCTCGATCTGCTTGGCGTACGCGACACCGATCATCATCGTCGGCGGAAGCACCATCGGGCCGGCCTCGCTCGCGGCCTCGTCGAGCGATCGGATCTCGCCGCGTTCGATCTTCAAACGCAGATCGCGCGCCACGTTCTCCCAAGCGCGGAACAGGTAGGCGACGGTCTCCCACTGCCCCTGCGTGCGCGGCCGATACTGCGACACGATCGGAAGATCCAGCGGCAGCACGATGTACCACTTCTGATCCGTCTCGTTGAGGATCATCGAGACGCCGAAGGGCGGCAGCACGGGCGCACCGTCCCACAGCAGACCGGCCGTCGTATCGCCGAGCTGCACCGTGGTCAGGCGGCCGCGCGCCTCTCCAAAGGAACCCAGCGGCTGCGCAAGCAGTTGGCGCACCAGCCGGTTGAGCGCTTCGCCGCGGCTTTCGTTGCCGTCTCGGCGCGAGCGACGCTGCTGTGTCGCGGCCTGGGTCACCCGGCCGAGCAGGCTCGACGCCTCACCGCGCTCGGCCGCCTCGCGAGCCTCGCCACGCAGACGCTCGACGTCCTCGGGCATCGTCGTCGCGACGGTCTCGGCGAGCAGAGTCAGCTCTCCGATCAGCCGGCCGAGCCGTCCGAGCGCCAGCCGCATCGGTTCGTTCTCGGCGAACAGCAGCTCGGGGATGCGGTCCGCCTCGCCTGCCTCGATCATGTCGGCGAACGATGACACCACCGCGTCTGGCGTCGACTGGTCGTAGACCCGCGGCGCCGCCAGCCAGGCTGGGACAATCAGCACCAGCCCGGCGATCGCCGCCGCGAGAAACCCGATTGCGAGCGACGCCCTGAACATGCCGTAGCCTACCGCTCCTACACTGACAAGATGCAGATCACCCTCAACGGCGAGCCCTACGACGTCGCCGAGGGCACCACCCTCGAAGGGCTCATCGCCACGCTCGGCCTTGCGGATGCGGCGTGTGCCGCGGAAGTCAACGGCAGCGTCGTCCCGAAGCACCAGCACCCCCAATCAGCACTGCAGCCTGGCGACACCGTCGAACTCGTGACGCTCGTGGGGGGCGGCTGACATGCCCGAGACGACGTCCGACGCCGCCGACCGAACCGAGCCCGGCCTCAGCCCGCTGACCATCGCCGGCCGGACGTTCCAGAGCCGCTTGTTCGTCGGCACAGGCAAGTACGCTTCGATGGACCTGATGCGCGACGCCCTCGATGCCAGCGGCAGCGAAGTCATCACGGTCGCGGTTCGGCGCGAGCGACTGTTCAACGACGAGGGCAAGAGCCTGCTCGAGTACCTCGACCTCTCGCGCTACACGATCCTGCCGAATACTGCCGGCTGCTTCAGCGTCGAAGACGCTGTCCGAGTCGCGCGGCTCGGCCGCGAGCTGCTCGACCAGCTCGGCAACCCCGGCTCGTCGTGGGTCAAACTTGAGGTCCTGGGCGACAAGAAGACACTCCTGCCCGACCCCGTCGGCACGCTCGAAGCGACCCGCGAGCTGGTTGCCGACGGCTTCGAAGTTCTCTGCTACTCCAGCGATGATCCGATCTCCGCCCAACGGATCAAGGACGCCGGCGCCGCGGCCGTCATGCCCGCCGGCAGCCCGATCGGCTCGGGCCAGGGCATCCTCAACCGCAACAATATCGTGCTCTGCCTCGAACTCCTGAAGCAGAACGACCCCGACTACCCCGTGATCGTCGACGCCGGCGTCGGCGCGGCGAGTGACGTCAGCCAGGCCATGGAACTCGGCGCCGACGGTGTGCTGCTCAACACCGCCGTTGCCCACGCCCAGGACCCGGCCATGATGGCCCACGCCATGCGCCACGCGACCACGGCCGGCCGCCAGAGCTACCTCGCCGGCCGCATCGACAAGAAGCTGTACGCGACAGCCAGCAGCCCGATGGAAGGCGCGATCAGCTATATTCCAGGGGAATGAGCAGCAAGCTGACACTTCCTGATGCTCGCGGCGAGGCTCGTGTGATTGCGGGTCCTGAACGGCTCAAAAGCCGCGGACTCAAGCCGAAAGATCTCGATCTGCCCGCAGCAAGACTCGACGAGGTAGATCTTCGTCTGAATCCGTCACTACATAAGTCATTCGTGATCTCGTTTTTTGCAGCGTTGATCCTGACTGCGGTCTCCCGTGTTGTTCTTCATCAATTTCCCCAACTCTCACCGTCGTGGTCCTATGCAATCGGTCTCGTAGCGTTTGTTGTTGGTGCACGACTACAGGTTCGAGGTGACAAGCGGTGGTGGAAAGACATGGCGCCACGCTACCGTGACATGCTCATCTTGAACCGCCGATGTGCCAGCTGCGCATTTGATCTGTCGAACCTCCTACCTCAGCCCGACGGCTGTACCGTCTGCCCCGAGTGCAATGCTGCGTGGCGTCTCCCGGAACATACAAAGCAGGAGTCATCCGATGCCCGACCACCCCGTCCTGCGTGACGCCGAGTTCAACCCCGGCGTCAAGACCTACATGCTGCTCAGCCGGGTAGTCGTCCCGTGTGTGTGTTTGGTAGTCGGCATCCCCCTGCTGCTGATCGCGGTGCCGCTCGGTCTCTTCCTGATCCAGAAGTATCTGGACAACCTCGCCTGCACGCTCACCGAGCGGACGCTTGAGCTCAAGCAGGGCATCCTCAACAAGACCGAGAGCACGATCCCGCTCGAGAAGATCACCGACCTGCAGATGTTCCAGGGCCCGATCATGCGGCGCTTCGGGCTGCACGGTTTCAAGGTCGAGACCGCCGGCCAGTCCAACATGGGCGCGGGCTCGCTGCTGTCGGTGATCGGTATCGTCGACGCTCCCGCGTTCCGCCAAGCCGTGCTCGCGCAACGCGATGCCCGGGCCGATGGAAGCACGAAATCAGCCCAACCGGCCGAACGCGATGGACCGGACACGATCGAGGAGATCCGCGATGCGCTCCTGCGGATCGAGAAGCTGCTCGGGGATCGCTAGCCCGCGGGATCGGCCTGCCCGAGCAGCACCGGCTGCGGGTCGCCCGCGATCGCGAACCAGAGCATCGCCAGGCTGAGCGTCACCGACCAGGCGCGCACGGCCTCCCGGTCGCCGTTGAAGTGGAACCGCCGGGCGTCGGTCGGGCCGTTGTTCGAGGCGACCGCGATCCAGACCGTGCCGACGGGCTTGGCGTCCGTCCCGCCGTCCGGCCCTGCGATCCCGGATACGGCTACCGCGTACTGCGCGCCCGCGCGGGCGAGCCCGCCCTCGGCCATCTGCACTACGCAGGCACGGCTGACCGCGCCGTCGCGCTGGAAAACGCCCGGATCAACACCGACAAGGTCCGCCTTCGCCTCGTTCGAGTACGTGACGAAGCACCGCTCGAGCACGGCCGACGAGCCACGCACATCCGTCAACGCTGAGACGATCATCCCGCCCGTGCACGACTCGACCGTGGTCACGGTCGCGCTGTGTTGGGTGAGCGCCCGCACGATCGCGCCGGGCAGCGTGTCATCTCCGGATCCGAACACCAGCGGGCCGAGCGTGTCACGCACGGACGCCTCGGTCTCATCGAGCAGTTGCTCGGCAAGATCGGCATCGTCACCCTCGTATCGCAGCCGGCAGGAGACGACACCGCTGGACGCCGTCGTGCCGACGAGCGGGTTCCGGCCGCGGTCCATGAGATCTCCGAGCATGCCAGCGACCGTCGACTCACCCAACCCGACCGTACGCAGGATCCGCGTCCGAACGACGCCCGCGGGCCTGAGCTTGGGCAGCACGTGATCCTCGAACATGGGCCGCATCTCGCGGGGCGGACCGGGCAGGCAGAAGATGTCCGCATCGCTCAGCGTCGCGTGCAAGCCCGGAGCTGTTCCGTGCGGGTTGGGGATCATCGCCGCGCTAGGCGGACGCTTCGCCTGCACGGCATTGGCCTCGGGCATCGCCCGACCCGTGCGCGCGAACCAGCCTCGCACGTGCTCGAGTGCCGCATCGTCGGTGATCAGCTTCTCATCGAGAGTCCGCGCAAGCGCATGGCGCGTTAAGTCGTCGGCTGTCGGCCCGAGCCCGCCGGTCAGGATGACCAGATCGGTCTCCCGAGCCGCCTCGCGGATCGCCAGCTCGATGGCGATCTCGTCGTCATCCAGCGTGAGGTGACGCCGAGGCATGATCCCGCGGTCCACAAGCCACGCCGCAAGCCGACGGCTGTTCGTGTCCAGCGCCTGGCCGAGGATCAGCTCGTCCCCGATCGCAACAATGATCGCGGATCGGTGCATCGTGCGAGTAACGGGCCGGCGGCTCACGCCCCGTGCTCATGCACGGCATGCGTAATGATGCTCGATGTCACCTTCGCGGTGCCCAGCGGCTCGCCTGCAACCAGAACGATCCGCGTCCCACGCGCGGCCCAGCCGGTGCGCAGAAGATCCTCATCGACCATCGCCACCCAGTCACGGATGCTCGCAGGTTCATCGCGGAGGACCGTTGTTACCCCACCGAGCAGCGCCATCCGCCGAGTGAACCGGACATCGGACGAGTAGGCCACGACCGGGATCCGGAAATTATTCTGGCTCAAGAAGCGTGCCGTGCCCCCGTTCTGCGACCAGCACACGATCAACTCGGCGCCGAAGTCCTGCGCTACGTGCCACGCGCCGTGGGCTAGCGCCGCGGTCCGGTATTTCTGCGATGCGAACAGCGGCGGCGGCGTCGCGCGGCGCGGCATCTCGTTCATCGATTCCTCGGCGGCGCGGATGATCCGCGTCATCGTTTCTACCACCAGATCCGGATGGGCTCCCACCGCCGTCTCGCCCGAGAGCATCACCGCGTCCGCACCATCGAAGATAGCGTTGGCCACATCCGACGCCTCAGCACGCGTCGGGCTCGCCGACTCGATCATGGTCTCGAGCATCTGCGTCGCAACGATCACCGGCGTGCCCGTGTGACGGCAGGCCTCGATGATCCGTTTCTGGCTCACGGGTGTCTGGGCGATATCCATCTCAACGCCGAGATCGCCCCTGGCCACCATGACGGCGTCCGAAGCATCCGCGATCCCGTCGATGTCCGCCACGGCCTGCGGCTTCTCGATCTTGGCGACGATCGGGATGCGCGAGCCGTGCTGCTCGGCGAGCTCCGGCCTCGCCGCGCAGATGCCCTCGAGCCGGCTCCGGAGATCTCGCACCTCATCCGCTCGCCGCACGAACGACATCGCGAGGAAGTCAAGCCCGTGCGCGACCGCCCACTGGCAGATCTCCCAGTCGCGATCGCCGATGGCGGGCGCGGCGATGTCCGTCTCTGGCAGGTTGATGCCCTTGCCGGATGTGATCAGCCCGCCGACAAGCACCCGGCACCGCAGCTCGCCCGCATCGCCCGCCTGCGCCACGCTTACCATCCGCACGGCACCATCATTCAGCAGCACGCGCTGCCCCACCTCGACCTCATCAATCAGCGCCGGGTAGGTCGTTGGAAAGACGATCGTTCGGGTCGGCGGTCCCTCGCGCACGTGCGCAAGCTCGCAGTCCCGGGCGAACACGACGTCGTTACCCGGTTCGAGGACGATGCCGTCGTCGGGCACGCGCCCGCACCGGATCTTCGGCCCAGGCAGGTCGCCCAGCACCGCGATGGGCATGTCGAGCTCGTCCGCCGCGGCACGCACCGTCTCCAGCCGGGCCGCGTGCTCCTCGAACGTGCCATGCGAGAAGTTGAACCGGAAGACCCGCACGCCCTGGCGGATCATCTGCATCACCATCTCGCGCGACTCGGACGCCGGGCCGATCGTCGCCACGATCCTCGCGATCGTGGGGAAACGTGCACCGCCCTGGAACGATTCCGGCGTCACGCCGCCACCTCGGCTTCCCGATCGATGACCACCCGCGTCCGGTGCATCCGTACAACGTCGGCGTACCGGTCCCGGAAGAACTGCTGGTAGCGGATCCGCGATCGCACCCCCCAGCCCGGCTCTCGCCACGAGCCACGCACCGCCCGGTAGTTCGCCTCGTTAAACGGCAGCGCTGTGCCGTCGGGCATCTCGTGCACCGGCATGGCATAGAAGGCGTGTTCCATCGCGGCGAGCACCTCGCTGGGGAAACCTGTCTCGGCCCGTGCCTCGTTCAACGCCCGCCACGCCGCGACTAGCTCAGGATGCGTGTCGATGCCGAACGAACCCATGATCGGCCCGATCGAGCTCCGCCATCCAGCCGGCTCGTCATCACCCGCGATCTCATACGGGTTCACCCGATCTGTAAACCGCTCGAAATGCTCCTGGTACATCATCCGCCTCACGGGCAGCCGCCGCAGCGCATACCGGGCCGGCCCGAGGGCCTCGGGACCCGCGTGCTCGCCCGCCGGCTCGAAGTTCCAGACAGCCTGCCCATGCTCGGTCAGCAGATAGTCCACGAATCGCCTGGCGAGTTCCGGTTCCGGTCCGCCGCGCAGGACGGAGACCGGGTCCGGGTCCACAAAGACGCTCCCCGCCGGGTCTGCATATCCCACGACACCATCCTCGGGCGACTGACCGGGCCGCAAGACAGACTGCGCCTGCCCCCGACCGTAAAAATCGATGGCAAGGCCCGCCGCGGCCTCGCCCGCGGAAACATCGATCGGCGGCTTGGAGCTCGAGCCCGAGAAGTACCGCGCATTCGCCGACATCTCCCGCAGGATCCGCCAGCCACGATCCCACCCCTCGTGGCTCAGGATGTAGTCCAGCGTTGTCGTGATCGAGCCCGAGAGCCGCGGGTCCGCGAGCGCGATCCGGTTCATCAGCACAGGGTCCGTCAGGTCCTCGAACGAGCGCGGCGCGGGCAGGCCAAGCTCGGCGTACTCGCGGCGGTTGTACACGATCCCAAAGCTCGAGAGCGCTGTCGCCTGCCAGTAGCCCTCATCGTGGTACAGCCGCTGCGAGCCGATCCGGTTCTCGCCGAACCACGCCTCGAACTGCGCCGCGTCAAATCCGGCCGGCACCGACATCGGCACCGTCACGGTGTCACCCGTCTCCGGGTGCGCAACCTTCAGGTCGTTGACCAGCCGCCCGTGGTCGTAGGACCCGCCCCCGAACATGACGTCGATCGGGACGGTCCCGCTCTCGGCCGCGAATGTTTCGGGATCGATCCGCCCATCGCGCCAGGCCGCCTGGTACAGCGCCTTGAGCTGCTTGATGATCTCGCTGGTGCCGCCCGGCGTGACGTAGCGCACGCGCACCGGCTCGCCGTGCTCCGCCAGATGCCACGCCGAGAACCCCCTGCCGAACTCCTCCCGCAGCTGCGCCAGGTGCGGGGTCACAACGATCAGCGTCCTGGCGTCCTCCAACCCAGGCGCTTCGGACGCCGTGCGCCGCAACGCAAGCGGGGCGATCACCAGCGCGAGAAACAGGGTCGGGATCACGATGTGAGCGGTCCGCACGGCGGCAGTCTACCGTCCACCCAACACACGCGACGCCGGAGGATCCCCGACATGCCAGAGCCCGCCAGCAGCGCCACGCCCATCGCGCTCGTCACCGGGGCAGGCAGCGGCATCGGCAGGGCCGCCGCCAAACGGCTGGGCGACGGCGGGACCCGCGTCATCCTCGTCGGCAGGCGGCACGAGCCGCTGGCCGAGACCGCCGCCATCATCCACGGGCCCAGCGCCATCATGACCGCAGATATCGGCGATGCCAACCAGGCCGAGGCACTGGCAGAGCGTGTGGCATCCGAGTTCGGACGCCTCGACATCCTGGTCAACAACGCCGGCTATGCGCCGCTCATCCCATTCCACAAGACAACGGTGGAGGCGTTCGAAGCATGCTTCCGGGCCAACGCCATCGGGCCCGCGCTGCTGATCGCGCGTTGCTGGTCCATGTTCGCCGCGCAGCGAAGCGCGTGCATCGTCAACGTCTCGACCGTCGGCACGCGCGACCCCTTCCCCGGTTTTGCCGCCTACGCCGCGAGCAAGGCAGCGCTCAACAGCCTGACACGCTCGTGCATGAACGAGGGCCGAGACATCGGCCTGCGAGCCTTCACCGTCGCGCCAGGCGCCGTCGAGACGCCCATGCTCCGGGGACTGTTCGATGCCGACACGATTCCGTCCTCGGCCTGCATCGACCCTGATGACGTCGCTTCGGTCATCGCCGACTGCGCCGAAGGACGACGCGATGATGCCATCGGCGAGATCATCTGGGTCGAGAAGCCGCCCGCATGACCGACGGCGCAGGACAAACCCGACCGCCGATCAGCCGAACGCTCGGCTGGGCCGCCTACCTGGGCTCGAGCTGGACCTGGTGCATCGGCATGTACCTGCCGATACTCATGGTGCGCGATCTCGGGCTCGCCGGCTACCTCGTCTTCGCGGTCCCGAACGTCGTCGGCGCCGCGGCGATGGGCTGGGTGCTCCGGTCGCCGGAATCCAGCCGAAGGCTGGTCGAGGCACACCCCCGCGCCTGCTGGTGGTTCTCGATGGTCACAGCCTGCTACCACGTCTTCTGGCTGACATGGCTGGGCGTCTGGGCGATCGGGGCTTTCCAGGGAGGCCACTGGATCGCGGCGGGGATGGCGGGGATCGCCGCGGCGCTCGCGCTGCTCTGGCCGCTGGCCCGGGCGGCCGTGCTCGCACGGCTGGCCGGCACCGCGGCCATGCTGGTCAGCCTCGCCGCCATGGCGACCGTCCTGCTCCTGCCCGATGCGCTCTGGCCCACGATCGACCGACGGCTCGCCTCGCTGGACATCGGCGACAGCGCGCTCTGGATGCTGCCCGTCAGCCTGCTCGGATTCCTGCTCTGCCCCTACCTCGACCTGACCTTCCACCGCGCACGCCAGCAGTGCCCCACGCCAGGCTCGGGCCGCGTCGCGTTCACGGTCGGCTTCGGTGTCTTCTTCGCGCTGATGATCATCTTCACGCTGATCTACGCCGGGCCGATGATCGGCTTCGTTGACGGCTCAGGGGGCACGGGCGTCAAGATCGCCTCAGCGGCCGCCGTCGCGCTCGCGCTCCACATCGGCGTGCAGTGGCTCCTGACAACCTGTATCCATGCCCAGGCCGTCAACGACGCGCACGGGCCGAGCCGACTCGCGCGCACCGCACCCCCGCTGCTCGCGGTCGCCGCCGGATTTGGGGCCGCCTTCGCCGCGGAGCTGCGCCTGTTCGACATGGCTCCGGGCGAGGTCATCTACCGCATCTTCCTCTCGTTCTACGGCCTGGTCTTTCCCGCCTACCTGTGGCTCAACGGCATCGACCTGAAGCACCGAGGTCTGCGCCGGCCCACGGAACGCTCGCTGCGCGTAACCGCGATCGCCATCGCGGTCGCGCTGCCCTTCTACGCCGCGGGTTTCCTGCTGCGCATCGAGCCCTGGCTCGTCCCCGGCGTGCTAGTCGTGCTGGGCGCCAAGCTGTTCACCGGCCCGCCCGACCCGGATCGCGTGCGAGCGAGGCCCGCGCCGCGTCCCTGAGCATCACCGGCTCGGCCTCATCTCGCTCGATCGTTTCGAGGGCGTCGCGGAGCGCATCCGACCGCCCGTGCTCGGGATCCGCGGCGATCGCGTTGCCCGCAGCGATCGCCGCGTTCCGCCTGAACATCCCGAGCTTGATCCGCCTCAGCGAGCTCCCGCGAACCCCGCCCCGTCGGCCGGCTTCGTCCCATCCCAGCACCTCGAGCAGCTCGAACCCATTCACCCTCGCCTCGTACGCCGGGTGACGCGACGCAACCTCCGTGCTGCCGGGTCTCGCCGAGTTATGCGGGCAGACCTCCTGGCACACATCGCACCCCGCGATCCACGCCCCCATCCCGGGATGCAACAGGTCATCGACCGCCGAGCGGTGCTCGATCGTCAGGTAGCTGATGCACTGAGTGGCGTCGACCGACCACGGCGTGATCGCCTCCGTCGGGCAGGCATCGATGCACCGAGTGCATGTGCCGCAGTGATCCGCGTGCCGTTCTTGCTCCGGCGGGGGCGTGAGCTCCAGCGTGGTGTAGATCCCACCGAGGAGCATCCACGAGCCGTGCACCGGGTGGATCGCCAGCGTGTGCTTGCCCGTCCAGCCCAGCCCGGCCCGCTCGGCCAGCTCCCGCTCCACGACCGGTGCCGTATCAACACAAACCCGGAAGCCCGCGTCTGGGTGCGCCTCCCGAAGCTCATCGCATATAGCCCGCAGCCGGCGCTTCATCGTGTCGTGGTAATCATCGCCTCGGGCGTAGCGCGCAATCCGACCCACGCCGAACTCGGGCATATCCGGCGCATCGTTCCGGCCGTGGTACACATCGGCGACCATCACCGCCGAGCGCACGCCGGGCAGCACCAGCTCCGGGTCAAGCCGCGCTGCGAGATGCTCGTCCAGATACCCCATCTCGCCGTGCTTGCCGTCGGCAAGCCAACGCCTCAGGAACTCGGCGTGCTTCGTCGGCGACGCGTCACAGACCCCGGCCAGCGCGAAACCGGCATCCCGGCATTTCGCCAGGATCGAACGCGACCGCTCAACGCTCATGCCGACGCCGGCACAGCGCCCTCGCTCGGCGTCAAGCGACGGCCCGAGGCCGTCTGGCCCGTCCACTCGCACAGCATCGCGATCGCCCAGCCGAGCGCATCCTCCGCGGGTCCGAGATCCTCGAACCACGCCGCATCCCAGTCGTACACGATCGGCGCCGGCACGCCGGCCTCAGCAAGCGCCCGCACCATGCACTCCGCTTCCGCGCCGCCCTCGCCGAGCCGGACCGGTCGGCCGCCGCTCGCGTCGCGGATCCGCGTCAGGCGGAGCGCCCCGCCCAGCGTAGCGATCGCCTCCGACGGATCGTCACCGGCCGCACGCCCGATCGATGCGTCGTAGCTCACGCCCAGCAGCGGGTTCTTGACCGCGTCGACCAGCTCACGCACGCTCTCGGCCGATTCGAACGAGCCGCCGTTCTCGACCAGCAGACGCACACCGGTGTGCCGGGCATGGTCGCACGCCTGCCGCAGCCGCCACCCGACACGCCTGACCGTGCTGCGGACGCTCTCACGCCCGCGCGACTGGAAGCCGAAGACACGCACGAAAGGCGACTCAAGCATCGCCGCCAGATCGATCGCACGCTTGATCGCGGGCACCGAGCCCGACTGGTCCGACATCGCCCGGCCGATCACGGGCGGCCAGATCGGCTGGTCACAGCTCAGCCCGGTAGCGACCGACGAGCAGCGGATCCCAGCCGCCTGCATCGCGGCGCGCGACTTGTCCTCGGCCGACAGCGCCGGGTCGCACGCGAACGCCTCCGGGCCACCGACCGCGGTCCGGAACTCGATCAGATCGAAGCCGACCGACTCGACGAGCCGGATCGCTTCACCCACGGGCAGATCGGGACAGGCGACGGTGCTGCACGAGAACTCGATCATCTGGCCCGGCCTCCGTGGGGGCACCAGCTTGCCCATGATGATGGTAAACGCCCCGGACCGCCCGTCAAACCGGCCCGAAGCCGCACAACCAGCACCGCCGAACAGCGGACTGCCTCGATGGGCTTGCGGTCCTCGCTGCAAATCCCACGCTCCAGAGCGAGGACCCAGCCATGGACCAGAACGCAACACCCCGAACCCGACTCCGCAGGCCGATCCTGCCAGCCGCCGCCACGCTCTCCTGCGCGTTGCTGGTTCCGTCGGGAGGATGCACCACCCGCGTACCTGAGCTGCTGACATCCAACCGGGGCCCGGTGATCAAGCCAGCACGCCTGGCCGAACCCACGCCGATCGACCGCTTCGCCGATTCGGGCAAGACAGCCGGCCGGCCCTGACGGGCACGAGCCCGCGTCCTGCGCGGTGGGTGCGCGGTAAGCTGGCGTATGCACCCGGCCCACGACCACCGCTCGATCGCAGACAACTACGCGGCCTACCTCCAGCTCGACAAGATCCTCGACGCCCAACGCCCGCTCTCGTCGCCCGAGCACCATGACGAGATGCTCTTCATCATCCAGCACCAGACGACCGAGCTCTGGTTCAAGCTGATTATCCACGAGCTCGAGTCCGCCGTGACGATCATCCAGAGCAACAACCTCGAGCCGAGCTTCAAGATCCTCGCCCGAGTCAAGCACATCCAGACCACGCTCATGAACCAGTGGTCGGTGCTCGCGACGCTCACGCCAAGCGAGTACGCCGAGTTCCGCAGCGTCCTCGGCTCCGCCAGCGGGTTCCAGAGCCACCAGTACCGGCTCGTCGAGTTCCTCTTCGGCAACAAGTCCGCGGGCATGCTCAAGCTCCACGCGCAGGACGCCGCGGATCACGCACGTCTCGAGGCCGCCTACCACGCGCCGAGCCTCTACGACGAGTTCCTCCGGTACCTCGCTCGACAGGGCCACCGCATCCCCGACTCGCACACCGAACGAGACTGGACGAAGCCCTATGAACCCAGCGAGGCCGTGATCGCGGCGTTCAAACGCATCTATGAGGACACCGCCACCCATTGGGATGCCTACGAGATGTGCGAGAAGCTCGTCGACATCGAGGAATCCTTCACGCTCTGGCGGTTCAGGCACATGAAGACCGTGGAACGCATCATCGGCTACAAAACCGGGACCGGCGGCTCGCCCGGCGTGCCGTTCCTCAAGCGCATCATCGAACACCGGTTCTTCCCCGAGTTGTGGGACGTACGCACGCAGATCGAGCAGAGCCCGTGAGCAGCCAAACCACCCCCGAGAACGCGCCTTCCGGCGACGCCCCGCTCCCAGGGCCGACCGATCCCATCGCGCCCGCCGTGGCCGCGCTCGGAGCCAGCGAGCTGACCGAGCAGCGCATCAAGGACCACCTCTGGCCGCTGTTCAGCCGCGTGCTCGCCCGCCGCCAGCGAACCCGCCAGATCTACCTCGCCAACCATTCGCTCGGCCGCCCGCTCGACCGCACCGCCGACGATGTCGCCCACGCGCTCAACCTCTGGTACCGCGACCTCGACAAGGCCTGGGGACCCTGGGCGGACATGATCGACCGCTACCGCGCGCTCAACGCCCAGATCATCGGCTGCGCTCGGCCGGACGCCGTCGTCCACAAGGTCTCGGCGGGCCAGGGCCTCCGCACCGTCCTGAACGCGCTCGAGCCCAAGGGCGAACGCCTCCGCGTCCTCACCACACGCGGCGAGTTCGACGCCTGCGACTTCATCCTGAAACGCTACCACGCCAAGGGGCGGATCGACCTCGACTGGGTCGAAGCCGACGACCGCGGCCGATTCGACCCTGCCACCATCGCGGGCTCCATCTCGAACCACCACGACCTCGTCGTCGTCAGCACCGTCTTCTACGCCACCGGGCAGCACCTCGACCCGATCGTGCCGGTGATCGAGGCCGCCCACGCCTGCGAAGCCAAGATCCTGCTCGACACGTACCACCAGGCCGGCGTCATGCCCGTCCGGTTCGACGACATCCGGGCAGACTTCGCCATCGGAGGCAACTACAAGTACACCCGCGGCGGGCCTGGAGCCTGCTGGCTCGCCATCCGGCATGACCACCTCGACAACGACGACCTGCGCCCCATCGACACCGGGTGGTTTGCCAAGGATGACCACTTCGGCTTCGAGCGGAGCGATCAGGCACGGCTCGCGCCAGGAGGCGACGGGTGGCAGGAGGGCACACCCGCACTGCTCACGATGGTCCAGGCTCTTGCCGGGCTTGAGCTCACCCTCGCCGTCGGCCTGGAAAGGCTACAAACGTACAACCAGCGCCAGTGCGCTTTCCTCGCCGACAGGCTCCGCGAGATCGCTGTCGGTCCCGTCGACGACCGCCCGCGCGGCGCGTTCATCCTCGTCCGCGTCGACGACCTCAAGGCCGCCACCACAGCACTCGCCGACCGGGGTGTCATCGCCGATGGACGCCCCGACTCCAATGGCACGTGCCACGTCCGCTTCTGCCCGGACATCCTCACGACCGAGGCCGAGCTCACCGAGGCGGCGCCGAGGATCCGTGACGCCTGCGGCTCAGGTTGAGAGCGGTTCCTCGCCCGCCCACGCCACCGGCAGTTCGATCACGAACTCCGTCCCCTGACCCGGCTTGCTGAACAACTCGACCGTGCCGTGGTGCTGCTCGATGATCCGGCGTGTTGTCGGCAGCCCGAGCCCCGTGCCGCCGGGCTTCGTGGTGAAGTACGGCGTGAACACGCTCGAGCGGGTCTCGTCGTCCATACCTGGCCCCGTATCCGCGACCCGAACCCGGACGCTGTCCGCCCACGATTCGACACGGATCAGAAGCTCGCTCGGCCGATCGCCTGCCTCGGCATCGCCGCCCGCGCCCATCGCCTGCAAGGCGTTGAGCATCAGGTTCAGCAGCGCCTGCTTGATCAGCCCCGCGTCCACGGTCGCCGTGAGCGCGCCGCCCTCGCGCTGCAGGCGCACACGCACGCCCGACCGCTCCGCCTGCGCGTGAATAAAGTCGACCAGCTCCGACGCAAGCTCGCCGATATCCGCAGGAGCCGGGCTCAGCCGCTTGTCGCCCGCGTACTCGAGGAAGTCACCAAGGATCCCCGCGAGCCGCTCCGTTTCCCGCCCGAGCACGCCCACCCGGCGCGCCAGCCGCCCGACCCGCTCGTCCTGCTGATCCAGCTCGCCGATGGCCTCGACCAGCAGCTGCGTATTCAGGCCGATCGTCGATAGGGGGTTCTTGATCTCGTGGGCGAGCCCGGCGGTCATGGAACCGAGCTCAGCGAGCCGCTCCGCAGCACGGGCGCGCCGCTCGGCTGCCTGCGCACGCGACTGCTGGCGTGATGCAAGACGCCCAGCCGTCAGCCAACCCAGCCACAGACCAATGGCCACAGACCCAGCGATCGTCGGCAGAACCCAGACGGCCATGGCTCGCCCTAGCGGTGTCGCGCGCCCGTGGTCGCCGCGACACCCAGGGCGTCAGTGTTCAGTCGGACCGGGCTCAGCAGCATGGCGGCGCTCCTGCTGCCGAGTCACGACCACAGCCGTTGCCTGATCCGGAACCACCCGTGTCGCCCGCCAGCCCTTGTCCGACTGGGCGGCGTCGTACTCCACCTCGGAGCCGTCCTTGAGCGCACGGAACCCGTCGCCCATGATCACCGAGTAGTGCACAAAGACATCCTGACCCTCGGGGCCGACGATGAAGCCGAAGCCCTTCCGCGGATCGAACCACTTGACCGTGCCGTGTTCGGCGACAATGCCGCCGGGCGTCTGGGACATGGCGTACCCCCGAGCCAGATGACGGGCGGTCGCGGCACGCACACGCGTCGACGCTCGACGCTCGCTGCATCCCGCTGCTCATCGCGTCACACGACCCAACGCGATCCGCCCGAGTACAGCCGACGACCCCTTCCGAGCGGACGAGCCGTCTGCGGGCAGCCGAATGGAAGATTCGACAACCATCCGACATGCTATCAGAATGCGCGCGTTCCCACAAACGAACGCGGCAACGACTAAGGCATTGGACGATGCCCTGCATCCGTGAACGGCCGTGCTGCCACGAACGAGAACGCTCGCAGATCTTGACACATCTCATCCGGAATCAGCCGCACCGGTTTGAGAACATGTCTCAACACCACGCGGCTGTGTCGCGGCTCAGGTGTCCGCCGTCTCAGCAGAAGCCTCGGCGTCCTCCTCGGCGCCCTTGCCCTCATCCCGGGGCTCCGGCTCGAGGAGTACCTTGCGGCTGAGCTTGATGCGGCCCTGCTCGTCGACTTGGATGACCTTGACACGGATCACGTCGCCGATCTTGACCACATCGGTCACGCTCTTGACATAGCCGTTATCAAGCTCGGAAATGTGGCACATGCCGTCGGTCCCTGGCGCGAGCTCCACAAATGCGCCAAAGTCCTTCACGCTGACGACCTTGCCCTCGTAGATCGCGCCGACCTTGATCGACTCGGTCAGTGCTTCGATCTCGGCGAGTGCGCCCTCGAGGCTCGGACCGTCTGCGGACGAGACGTGCACGGTGCCGTCGTCCTCGACGTCGATCTGCACGCCGTGCTTGTCCTGGAGCCCGCGGATCATCTTCCCGCCCGGGCCGATGAGCTTGCCGATCTTTTCCGGGTCGATCTGGAGCGTCTCGATGCGCGGTGCGAAATCACTGATCTTCTCGCGCGGTGACGGTATGACCGATTCCATGTGCTCGATCAGCTCGATCCGCCCGGTCTTGGCCTGCTCGAAAATCGTATCGATCTGCTCGAAGCTCAGGCCGCGGGCCTTAAGGTCGAGCTGGATGCCTGTGATGCCCTCGCGTGTGCCCGAGACCTTGAAGTCCATGTCGCCGAAGAAATCCTCCTCGCCGAGGATGTCGGTGACGAAGACCTCGTTGTTGCCGTCGGCATCGGTGAACCGACCGACAGAGATCCCGGCGCACGTGTTGGTGATCGGCACGCCAGCGTCCATCAGCGCCAGGCACCCGCCGCAGACCGAGGCCATCGACGACGATCCGTTCGACTCGGTGATGTCGGAAACGAGACGGATGGTGTAGGGGAAGTCCTCCGGGCTCGGCAGGATCGCCTGGAGCGAGCGCTCGGCGAGCGCCCCGTGGCCGACCTCACGCCGGCCGGGGCCCATGATCCGGCCCGCCTCACCCACAGAGAACGGCGGAAAGTTGTAGTGCAGGTAGAACTTCTTGCTGTACTCGGGCATCAGCCCGTCGACGACCTGCTCGTCCTTGCCGGTGCCGAGCGCGCAGCTGACCAGCGACTGCGTCTCGCCTCGCTGGAACAGCGCCGAGCCGTGCGTCCGCTGGAACACACCAACCGCCGAGTGCAGCGGGCGGATCTGCTTCGGCTGCCTGCCGTCTGCACGCACGCCCTTCTCGGCGATCAGCTGCCGCGTGATCTTCTTCTCCAGCGTGCGGAAGGCCTCGCGAGCCATCCCGCGATCCGCCCTTGACTGCTCGGCCTGGGCGACGGTGCCCTCGGTCTTCTCGGCGAAGTGCTGGTCGAGAACAGCCTTACGCAGATCGTTGACCGCGTCGTTCCGCTCGACCTTGCCGGCGATCTGGCGCAGCTCGGTCAGCTTCCCGTGGGCGAGGTCCTTGACCTTGGCCATGATCTCGTCGCTGGGCAGGTTGAGCGGGTTCTTGATCGTCTTCTCTTGGCCGCAGAGCTTGACGAGCTCATCGATCAGCTCGATCTGCTGCTCGATGTGCCGGTAGCCGAACTTGATCGCTTCGAGGACATCGGCGTCAGGGATCTCAGCCGCCCCGACCTCGATCATGTTGATCCCGTCCTTGTGCCCGGCGAGCACGAGGTCCAGATCGCTGTAATCCATCTGCGTGCCGGTCGGGTTGATCACGAAGCTGGCGCCGTCGTCCGTCCAGACGCGGCCAACGCGGACCATGCCCGTCGGGCCCTCGAAAGGCGCATTGCTGATCGCCAGCGCCGCCGACGCCGCGAAGCCGGCGAGCACATCCGTGTCGTTCTCCCCGTCATGGCTCATCACCCAGCACTGGATCTGGACCTCGTCGATGAACCCATCCGGGAACAGCGGCCTGATCGGGCGGTCGATCATCCGCATCGTCAGGACTTCTTTTTCGTTCGGGGCGCCCTCGCGCTTGCGGAACCCGCCCGGGAACTTACCGGCCGAGGTCAGCTTCTCGCGGTAGTCGACCTGCATCGGGAAGAAATCGAGGCCCGGCCGGGGATCGGCACGGACGACGGTCGCCATGACGGTCGAGCCGCCGTAGGTCGCCAAGACCGCCGCGGTCGCCTGCTTGGCCACAACGCCGGTCTCGATCGTGAGCGTGCGGCCACCGATGTCCTTGGAAACGCGGTGCTTGCCGAGGGGTGATTCTGCCATGGTTTCGATCTCCGTGGGGTCGCCGCGCACCCCGAGACCGGGGCCGCGTCGGGGCGGGCCCGCATCGCCGAGCCTGCGCCGAGGAAATGGATGCGCCCGGGCGTGATCGTCTCCGCTGGCAGAGGGCAGGATCCAGACAGCGGTTCAGCGACCGATCTGGGTCCTGCCGACTGCCTTCGAAGCAGCCGCGGACGCTGGGGCCTACAAACAAAAAAACCCGTCGGCGTGTGCCGGCGGGCTTCGGGATTCGTCGCGGGCCTACTTCCGCAGGCCGAGTTTCTGGATCAACGCCAGGTACGCATCGCGGTTCGTCCGCTGCAGGTACCTCAGAAGCCGGTTCCGCTTGCCGACCATCATGATCAGGCCGCGGCGGCTGTGGTGGTCGCCTTTGTGCTCACGCAGATGCGCGGCCAGGTGCTTGATCCGGGCGGTGAGCATCGCGATCTGGACCTCCGGCGAGCCGGTGTCCTTGTCCTCACGACGGTGGTCCTGAACTATCGTCTGGCGGGCGTTTGCGGTCAATGCCATCGGCGCAGCGTCTCCGTCATGCGTGGGTCATCCACGGCATCGATCCTAGGCCTCTGTCAAGAAACGATCAAACCCACCCCATCCATCCGCAAGCCTTCGGATCGGCATTCCCTAGACTCGCGGCGATGGCCCAGACTTCCCCCACCGGACCCTGCATCGCCGCCCGGGCTGCCGCCCTGAAGCCAAGTTCCACCCTCGCTGTCACCGAACGGGCTAAGGCGCTCAAGGCCCAGGGGGTGGATGTCATCGGCTTCGCGGCCGGCGAGCCGGATTTCCCGACACCCGCCAGCGTGGTCGAAGCCGCCAAGGCCGCCCTCGACGCCGGCATGACCCGCTACAGCCCCTCGATCGGTGACCCCGAGACCCGCGGTGTGATCGCCGAGAAGCTCGAACGCGAGAACGGCATCCGAGGGCTCTCGCCCAAGCACACAGCAGTCTCCGTCGGCGGCAAGCACTCGCTCTCGAACATTTTTCAGGTCATCCTCGACCCCGGCGACGAGGTCGTCCTGCCCACGCCGGCCTGGGTGAGCTACGCGCCGCAGATCCGGCTCTCGGGCGGAACCGTCGTCGAGGTTCCGACCGCCGTCGAGGGCGGCTTCAAGATGAGCCCGGGCATGCTCCGCGCCGCCATCACGCCGCGGACCAAGGCCGTCGTCATCAACTCGCCGAGCAACCCGTGTGGCACGATGTACAGCCCCGCGGAACTCGAAGCCCTCGCCGACACGCTCGCCGAAGCCACAGCCTCGACCGCACCGCGCATGCTCGTCGTCACCGATGAGATCTACGAGAAGATCGTCTTCGGCAGACACCCCCACCGCTCGCTGGGCTCGATCGCCGCGATCGCCGACCGCGTGATCACCTGCAACGGGCTGAGCAAGGCCTTTAGCATGACCGGCTGGCGCGTCGGCTATTGCGCGGCGCCGGGCGACCTCGGGGCGGAGATCATCGCGGCGATCGGCCGGCTCCAGAGCCAGACAACCTCGAACATCCCATCGTTCATCCTGCCAGCCGCCCGCGTTGCGTTGACCGAGTGCGCCGACGACGTTGAACGCATGCGTCAGGCCTTCGCGGAGCGTGCCAAACTGATCGAGCAGCGGCTCCGCGCCATCCCGGGTATCGAGTTCCCAACGCCCGAAGGCGCGTTCTACGTCTTCGCCGACGTCTCGAGCCACTTCGGCAAGTCGACTCCCAGCGGCTCACTGGTCGATTCCGCGCTCACGTTCGCCGGTGCCATGCTCGACGAGCAGAAGCTCGCCGTCGTCCCCGGCGAGGACTTCGGCGGGATCGGCCCGCGTTGCATACGCCTGAGCTTCGCCTGCGGCGAGGACCAGATCAACGCCGGCCTCGACCGGCTCGCCTCATTCGTCGCCGGGCTCGGCTGACGCGGTTGCAGACGCCTCGGCGTCCTCGCGCCGCTCGATCGTGATCATCCCGGTCTCGGCGTCGTGCTCGACGGCGATCTTCCGCTGACGCGTTAGCTCCAAGGTCGCCAGGAACAGCCCGATGACCTCGGGCCGCGAGGCGCCCGCGAACAGCTCGGCGAACGTCAGGCGAGCCGAGCCGGTCCGCGTCGCTTGCCGGCCGAGCCTTTCGAGCACATCGGCCGCGTGCAGCTCGATGGGCGTGTCCTCAAACTGCACGCGGTGCTCGCCGAGCCGCTCGAAGTTGACCGCCTCGGCAACAGTCGTAAACGCCGCGATGAGGTCACCGATCGTCAGGTCCTCGAGGTCCGCGTCGCCCTGCGCCTCGACCAGCTCACGGATCGAGTCACGATCGACGCCGATCTTCGCCGCCGGCCAGTAGCGCTCGAACCGCGTACGCCGCTCGTCGAGCCGTTCGGCGGCATCGCGGAACGTCCGGTACGCGAGCAGCTGGCCGATGAGCGATGCGCCCGGGTCCTCCTCGTCCTTGCCAGCTCGGACCGCGGCGCCTGCATCCTCGGCGGGCATCAGCGAGCGCGACTTGATCTCCATCAGCGTCGCCGCCATCACCAGGAACTCGCCGCCGACCTCGACGTCGACGCGCGACGCACGCTCGATGTGCTCGACGAACTGGTCCGCGATGCGGCTGATCGGGATCTCCACCGCGTCGAGCTCGGAGCGTCGCACCAGGTGCAGCAGCAGGTCGAGCGGTCCGTCAAAGTCCTCGAGCCTGACCCGATATGCCGACCCTGCCTCCGCGCTCGTCATCGCTGCTCCTTCGCCGAAAACAACCGGACGCTCCTTCGCCCGGCCCTGCACCGAAGCCGAGTGTACCCTTGCCTCATGGGAACCGCCCCTCCGAAAAACAGCACCGGGAAGGGTGCGGAGCTCGCCTACGCCCGCGGCATCATCGAGGCCGAGTCCGAAGCCCTCCGAGCACTCGCAGGCGAGCTTGACGCCGACTTCGAACGCGCCGTCGACATCATCGTCCGCTGCGCCGAGGCCGACGGGCTGGTCATCGTCTCAGGGCTTGGCAAGTCGGGCCTGATCGGAGCGAAGATCTCGGCCACGCTCGCCTCGCTGGGCATCCCCTCCCACGCCGTCCATCCTTCCGAAGCCAGCCACGGCGACCTAGGCCGCGTCCGCCGGAGAGATGTCCTGATCGCCCTGAGCAAATCAGGCGAAACCGAAGAGGTTGTCAGCCTCGCGGCGATCCTCCGCCAAGACGGGCTCGGGATCATCTCGCTCACCAGCGCCGGCGGGAACGAGTCCTCCCTGGGCAGGCTGGGCACTGTCTCGCTCGCCGTCGGCGGCACGAACGAGGCCGGCGATTCGCCTGCACCAACCGCTTCGACGACGTGCACGCTGGCCATGGGCGATGCGCTCGCGCTCGCCGCGGCACGCCGGCGGCGGTTCACCGATGCCGACTTCGCCAAGCGCCATCCCGGCGGCTCGCTCGGCGGCATGCTGAAGCCGGTCGTCGAAGCGCTCCGGTTCAGGCTCGGCCAGAACCTGCCGCTGGTCCGAGACGACCGCAGCGTCGCCGACGCGCTGCGCGACGCGGCCCGGCAGTCCGACCGCCGGCCCGGCGCACTGCTGCTCATTGACCGAGACGGCGCGCTCTCAGGGATCTTCACCGACGGCGACCTCCGCCGCCTCGTGCTGAGCGATCCCGGCGCACTCGACAAGCCCATCGCCAACGTCATGACACGATCACCGCGCACGCTGCAAGACGATGCGCTGCTCCGCGACGCCGTCGCCATGGTCCGCCAGCACCGGCAGGACGAGATCCCAGTCGTCGATGCGGACGGCAAGCCGGTCGGACTGCTCGACGTTCAAGACCTCATCACGCTCAAGCTCGTTCGCGACTAGACCAGCTGTGACACCACCAACGGACAGGACCATGCCGAACGCCGACCCCGCTCAGATTACGCTGCTGCTGCTCGATGTCGACGGCTGCCTGACCGACGGCTCGGTCAACCTCGACGCCACCGGAAACGAGACGAAACGGTTCAGCGTCAAGGACGGACTGGGCATCCGCGCCTGGACCGCGCTCGGCAACGACATCGCGATCGTCACCGGCCGGACCAGCGGATCCCTCGGAGCCCGGGCCCGCGAACTCGGCATCGACCGCCTGCACCAGAGCGTGCGCGACAAGGCCGCGACGGCGCTGGACATCATGGCCGATCTCGGCCGCGAGCCATCCCAGACAGCCGCCATGGGCGACGACTGGAACGACCTGCCGATGCTGTCGGTTGTCGGCTATCCAGCATGCCCGGCCGACGCCTCCGCCGCGGTGCGCGATGCGAGCACGTTCGTCGCGACCTGCGTGGGCGGTCACGGGGCCGTCCGGGAGCTGATCGAGCACCTCCTCACAGCCCAGGGGCGGCTCGACGAGGCGATCGCCCGATACACGGACCCGGACAGTCGCACGCAGGCCGGTGCGGCCGGTTCCCTGGGCGACGGTACCATGCACTGATGCGGTCACCGAACACCCACCCCGCCCGCACACGGGCCGGCGCCAGCAACCAAACATTCCTCATCGCCATCGCGGTTTCGATGCTCCTCGTCGCGGCGGCGATCCTGATCGCCCGCGGGACCACCAGCCCCACCGCGCCGACCAGCGAACTCGACGAGAGCGAGATCCCCGACATCACCGGCCCGGTCGGCGAGGTCCCTGACATCCGTGAGGGCGGCGGCCTCGGGCCCGCCCGCGACGCCACGGTCACGCTCAAGGACCGCAACGATCCCGCACGCACTGCCTGGGAACTCGAGTTCGCCGCGTTCGATCCGGCCCAAGGTGAAGACCTTTACGACATCGATCGGCCTCGCGCCTGGTACTTCGTCGGCGCAAACTCGGCGATCTACATCCGCGCCGACCAAGCCCAGTTCGTCATGGCCGACCGGTTCAGCGAGCCCGAGTCCGGCCGATTCGAGGGCAACGTCGAGCTGCTCCAGATCGACCGCGCACCCGACGGCTCCCTGCCCGAACCGCTGCCCGAGCGCTCGGTCGTACGGATCACCACGGAATGGCTTGAATTCGATGCCGTCACGGGTGAGCTCACGACCACCGAGCCGGTGAACATCGATAGCGAGCGCATCGATGCGATCTGCGAGGGGATGCGCATCGTCCTCAACGAGGTCGATCAGCAACTCGAGTACTTCGAGGTGCCCGGGTCCGTGGTCGCGACCATCCTGCCCAGCAGCTCCGCGGAAAACCAGGCCTCATCGCCGGCTCAGGAGCAGGGATCATCGCAGCCCTCGCCGCGCGCCGACGGCAATCCCGCCAGCGCGGCCACGCCCGACAAGCCGAGGCGAGAGCCCGAGCCGTCACAGTTTTACATCGCCCTGTTCGAAGGCGGCGTCGAGATCGCCCAGCCCAACCGCAACCTTATGGCAGACCGCGCCATGGCGTGGGTCGAA
>JBCCZQ010000046.1:0-25867 GCA_039187315.1 Planctomycetota bacterium
ACGGGAACACGCACTACGGCTGGATCGGAGTCCTGCTCGAGAGCCAGACGGCGAGCTCGGTGAGCGGTTATGTCACCGGCTACGCATACAACTCCGTCCCTGGCGGCTTCATCGAAGCCGGCCAGATCCCCGCTCCTGGGGCTGGTGCGCTGGCGCTCGCGGGCGGCATGCTGCTCACGCGGCGTCGCCGGTTAGCCTGACACGAGACCTCTCATCCCGTGACGGCGAACAGGGCGCCGACGGGTGAAAACCCTCCCCGGGCCGCGGTTCGTTTCGCGGTTCGGGCATTGACTTCGGAGTCTTCAGAGCCGGCCCGCTGAATCGGCTGGCCCCATACGCTGCAGCATGGCGACTGAACAACCGCGATCGCGGCAGCGGGGCATCACGGTGGTATGCGTGCCCGGCCTGGCACGATGCCTGCCCGCGGACCAGTGGCGTCCCTCTCCGGCGCAGCCCGACATCGCCGTGCTGCCCATGCGTTGCGAGGGACCAGGTCTCGCGCTGCAGGGGGCGGTCACCGTCGCGACGGGCGTGCCCGCCTGGCGGCACCGCTGCCTCGACAGCGGCATATTCGACGCGACCCTTGGCAGTTGGCGTGAGCCCGCCCGCCGCGACATCGCGGCGCAACCCGGTTGGGAGGTTCTCGAGCGCCTCGGTGTGCGGACGGAGGTCGTTGGATGGTTCGGCGATCAATCTATTGATGCCGACCGGCTCTCCGCGGGTCGCCAGCCCTCGGCCGATCCGATCGTGCTGGGTGATCGGGTGGTGAACGCTCTTCGGCAAAACGATGACCTCGCCAGGCGCCGTGCGGCTCTCGAGGCGGTGGAGGGCTGCGCGGGGTTGGAGTCCGTCCTCGAACTGGTCGCGTCACGCGTTGAGGGTGGGGCTGCCGACGGCGCGGCCTGGTCGGTGTGGGCGTGCGCAACCGGGTTCGGCGCGCTCGCTCGGAACGGGCTCGTCGAGATTGCGGCCCTGCGTGGCCACGTGCTCGGCGCGTTTGCTCGTCTCGCGGATCGGATCGGGGCATCGCCGTCGCGTCCTTTGTTGATCGTGGGAACACCGGCGGTGGCAACGCAGAAGTCGCGGCACGACAGCGGCCCGACACACAGCCCAAGGGTCGGCACGCTGATTGTGCTGGGTGCCGGTGAGCTCGTTCAAGCGGATCGTGAGATCAGAGACAGCGACGTCTGGCCCTCGGTCTTGGCCTGGTTGGGGCTGCCAGCGGCGGCGGATCTTCCCGGAATGCCGTTCCTGCCCAGACCCACCGATCAGGCGCCAGCCGAGACGGTCTTCACGCACGAAACGCCTGGCCTGGTGAGTGCGCTCGGTGCGGAGAACGCATCGGATCATCCCGAGGCGGCCTCGATCGCTTGGCTGCGCACGCAGGGTTACGCGGCTGCCGGAGGCACGCTTCAACCGGGGACCGCAGAACGAGCCGCCGCGTCGCGCGCAGCGCACCACGAGGCATGCTCGCTGCTCAACTCGGGCCTTGCCGATCGGGCGGTCGCGTCGATCCGTTCGATCGATGCGGCTTCACAGCTGCCGGAGCACGACGAGCTGCTGGCTCTCGCAGCATTCGAGTGCGATGATCGCGCTGCGTTGGCTGAGGCCTTGGATCGGCTCAAGACACGCGGCATCCGCAGCGAGCTGACCGAGCTCGCCGAGGTCTTCCTCCAGCCGGTCGATGCTGCGGAGAGGCTTGGGAGGCTCCACGACGCGGTCGAATCGAGCGATCGAAAGACGACGCTGACAGATGGAGCGTTCCGTGAGCTCATCGCGCGTGTAGCGGAGCGGTCTGCGGTGATGCCGTTGGCTGAAGCAATCTATGGCCGGATCGCCCGATCCGCTGAGTCAGCGGGCGACTCCGCGGTCGGCTGGTGCGGACTCGCCCGGCTCGCGCTCGCTCAGGATGAACCCAAGCGGGCCAGCGCCCATGCCGCGGAAGCGATACAAAGATCACGGACCCCTTCGACCGGCATCGAGGCGCTGGCTGTTGCGGCTCGCGCGGCGCAGGCGCTCGGCGAGACCAACGAGGCCATCACCCACCTAAGGGCACTGGTCGGCCTGCGGCCCGATCATGGTGCTGCAGTGGCCTCGCTGGTCGAGTTGCTCCGATCCGTCGGTGAGCACGAAGAAGCGATGCGTCTCGAGTTTGGGCATGCGACGGATCAGTGAGCGTTTGAATCTCGGCCGAGCCGGAGGATGGGTCGTGAGAGCACATCCTGCTCGATCGGCCCAAGGCGTTCGGCGTGGCGTCTGGTGTCGCGGTGCTCAGCGCTTGTGAGGATCGTGAAGCGCCGAGCTCCGAGCGCGAGGTACCGCTCCGCGATGGCCCGCTTGAGCAGGAGCACCGCTGGGCCGCGGCGATGCGATGGCTCGATATAGACAGATTCGAGCAGACCGTCGTCCGGCCGGTCGCGGATGATCGGTGCGACGTTCGCGAGACCGAATCCGATCAGCCCCTGCTGACCATCGGTCAGCACGACCGATACGCCCGGATCGAAGCGCTCCGGATGGTCCTGGCGCATGCGTCGGAACACTTCGCCTGGATCGCCACCGAGGACCTCGGCCTGTTTGGCTGCGATGGCGCGGTGCGCTTCGGTTGGCAGCTCTCCAAGGCTGTGGATGCGGATGCCTTCGAGCCACTGCTCGGATGTCCTGGATCGTGCGGCTCGGGATTCGAGCCGGCCCAGCAGCGATGCGCACTCTTCGAGTACCTGCTGGGCGTCGAGCACGGCGCGATAGGTGGTCGGTCCATCGTCGAAGCCCATGGCCGCGGCGAAAGCCGATGCTTCCGTACCCGGTGCGACGAGCGTGGACGCGTGGACCGCCTCGGCACCGAGCTGCCTTGCTCGGCTCAAGGCCGCATGGACCAGGGCTCTTCCGAGGCCGTGCCGTCGGGCATCTCGCGCGACGTGGATCGCAGCATTCGGTCCGCGTGCCGGAAGCCGCTGCCACGCGCGCGAGAGCCTCGCTGCGCCCGCAACACGGCCTTGGCTGTCGCGGGCGATCCACGCGGCATCCGCCCGGGCCGGGTCATCGGCCAAGCCCAAGAGCATCCGGGCGGGCAGCAGTGTTTCAGGCGTGATCCATTCGACTTCCATGCTCTATTGTTGCCGCCAGATAGCTGCGGGCGGGCTACCAGCCTACCCAGCCCCGGGGCGCATAGCTTCGGCCGGTGAAGTGCCTGAGGATGACGAAGACAATCGTGTTGGCTCGCTGGCGAATGCGTCCCTGATGTCGCGGATCGCGATGGAGTTGCGCAGGCCGCTCGTATGCGGCGCGAGGCGCTCACGCGTGATCTCGATCTTCTGTTCGAGCGTGGCATTCTCTGGGAACGCAGGCTGCCGGCTGCTGCTGCATCCCAGGATGGAAGCGGCGATCGACAGCGCGAGCAGCGGCGCAATGCCGAGGCGGTGCGTGAGAGTACGAGCCATTGGTCGTCCCTCCCTCACGGGTGGATCCGTCATGGGTTTTGCGGTCGGCTGTATCGAGTCCGAACCACCGAGATCCTTGCTCGGATGCTTGCTACGAACAAGGGCCATGGACTGGTAGCATTGGATATCCACTCATGACATGATCCACGCGGTTGTTCACACCGGCATCACATGCGAGGCTCGTTGCCGGTGACCGGACCCGCGCGCGCAGGATCGGCAATCGACGAGTGCTGCGGAGATGTCGCATGGCTTGTGTCCCGATCACCGATGCGCACGATCCTGTCCGCAAGTGTGTCGGCCTCGTCTTGGTTGTGGGTCACCAGCAGCGTCGCGACTCCCGCGATGCGCAAACGGCCGATGACGAGCTCGCGGGTGCGCTCCCGCTGCCGGGTATCGATCGCGCTGAACGGCTCGTCAAGCAGAATAAGCCGCGGCCGGCTTGCCAGCGCTCTGGCGACGGCGACCCGCTGCTGCTGGCCGCCGCTGAGTGTGCCCGGCATCCGTTCCGACATGCCCTCGAGCCCGAGCGAAGCCAGCAGGTGTTCGGCCTCGGTGCGCCGGCTGCGTCGGGGCGTACCCCGCATGCCAAATGTCACGTTGCGTATGACGCTCAGGTGCGGGAACAGTGCCAGATCCTGGAAGACATACCCGATGGATCGGCGTTCAGCCGGCATGCACACGCGGGCGTCCGCGACCAGCCGGCCGTCGATGCAGATCGTGCCGTCGCCCGGCCGCTCTAGCCCGCCGACAAGCCGGAGCAGGGTCGTCTTGCCGCAGCCGGAGTCGCCCAGCACCGCAACGACCTCTCCGCGTTCGAGCGAAAGGTCGAAGCCGCTGAGCACCGGCGAGGCCTTCGCGTAGCCGAAGGACAGACGGCGGATCTCCAGAGCGGGCGTGGCGGGATCCGCTGAGCTGGCTTCATGCATCGGGCTGCTCCGGTCGGCTGCGCGCTTGACCGTGCACCGGTCGGGCTAGGAGGCGATGAAGCACGATGGCCGGCAGGACTCCAACGACGACGATCGCCAATGCCGCGGGCGCAGCCGAATCGAGCCGCTCGTCGCTCGCGAGCTGATAGACGTGGACGGCGAGTGTATCGACGTTGAACGGCCGGAGCATCAGCGTCGCGGGCAGCTCCTTGACAACATCCACGAACACAAGCAGGCCCGCGGCGAACAGGCTGGCCCGAAGCAGCGGCGCGTGGATGCGGGCAAGCATGTTGCCTGGGCGTGCGCCCAGCCCGCGTGCCGCATCATCGAGCTTCCGATTGATCCGCAGCATGCCGGTATCGATCACGGCCAGCGCGACCGCAAGGAACCGGGTTTGATATCCGATGAGCAGCGCGGTGACCGACCCGGTCAGCAGCAGACCGGGCAGGGCCGAATCCGGTCTGAGCCACCGAGATGCGTCGTTGATCCGGTGATCGATCCAGCCGAGCGCGAGCAGCAGCCCGATCGCGATCACGGGCCCCGGGATGGCATAGCCCATCCGACACGCGACGGCGATGGCACGCGGCAGCCGGCCGACGTGGAGCCGCTTGGTAAACACAACAATCACCGCAAGCGATACGGCAAGAACCGAGCTGATGCCCGCGAGCGCCACTGTGTTCCGACCGTGACCGAGCAAACGTTCCGCGTCCGCGGGATCCCAAGATGACACCGCGAGCCAGAGCAGCCTCCCCGCCGGCAACGCGAAGCCGAGCAGGACAGGGAGCGCACACGCAGCAAGCGCGCCGATGCCCGCGAAGCCGCGGAGATGCCGACGATGGCTCTTAGCGTCGCGCGCAGCGGTCTGATGAAACCGCCGCCGGCCCCTCGCGACCGACTCGGCGACGATCAGCACGAGCACGCCCATGAGCAGCAGCGAGGAAAGCTGGGCGGCGCCCACGATCGAATCAAGACCAAGCCACGTCCGGTAGATCCCCGTCGCGAGCGTGTCGACGGCGCAGTAGTCGGCGGTGCCGAAGTCCGCGACCGTCTCCATCACCACCAGAAGCGATGACGCCGCGATGGCCGGCCCCGCGAGCGGCATCGCGACGGAGAGGAATGTTCCCAGCGAGCCCCGGCCCAGTGTTCGGCCCGCCTCGAGCACCGACGTGGGCAGCGTCAAGAAGCTCGCGCGAGCTGCGAAGAAAACGTACGGGTACAGCGACATCGCCAGGATGACCGTGGCGCCGGGCAGCGAGCGCACGGCGGGGAACCAGTACTCGCCGCCGGCCCAACCGGTCCATGACCGCAACGCGGTCTGCACCGGGCCCGCAAACTGAAGCAGATCGGTCATGGCATACGCCGCGATGTAGCCCGGCACCGCCAACGGCAGCAGCTGTGCCCAGGTAAGCACACCGCACCCCGGGAAGCGACATGCTGTCAGCAGCCACGCCGTCGCGACACCGATGATCGTGGCGATCGTGGTCACCGCGATGCCAAGGAAGATAGTGTTGCCGACGTACTCGGCGAGCCTTGTCTCAGCCAGGTGCTCCCACACCCCTCCGGAATCTCTTGCCAGGTTGGCCAGGACCACGGCCACGGGCACGATGACCAAGAGCGATACCGTGGCGCTCGCGATGATCCAGCGGGTGTGGCCCGCTCGCGACCTGCCGAGGGTCACCCCTCGAGGCCCAACGCCCGCGAAGCGCTGATCAACGCGTCACGCAGCCGCAGGCTCGCATCCGCCATGGCTCGGCGTTCGCGAACTCCGATCCGGCTGTACGGTGTCGCCGCGGCGGTGCCCGAAGTGAAGTGGGGCAGCACGAGCGCCTCGGCTGAGGTGTACGCCGCTTCCACCGCCTCGCTGGCTGCGGACGGCACGCCGCCGTCGGCCGCTGCGAACGGGCGGAACTGGCTGATGATCCCGTCCCAGTTCGACCGGAAGATCAGCAGCGTTTGGTCCGACCAGGTCTCTTCCTCGCTCGAGACTTTCTTTGCTGCGATCTCGTTCGAGAGCGCGATCATGCCGCCGAACTGACCCGCAGCATCGAACCGGTCGAGCTGATCCATCTCGGCTCGCAGCCGCTTGATGCTCGCGACGAGCGTCTCGGCAAAGGGCTCGGCGCTCTCAAGATCGTCGTAGGCGTACAGCATGGCTTCGATCTTATGGAAGCCCCGGAACGCTTCGTCGGTCTCCCCGCCATCGAAGGCGTATGGCCTCGCGTCGATGTCGCGATCGGAATCCTCGAACGCGTAGGCGCAGGTCTCGATCTCTTCGTAAGGCGGGCGGGACTCCACATAGGCGCGGCGGGCGGCGCTTAGGTCCCGCGAACGGATCGCCTCGAGCAGCGACTCGTCCAGCGGCAGCTGATCATCGCAGCGACGGCGGAAGTAGGCCACGCCGGCAGCGACCGCATCGTTCAACTCTGGCCGTTCCTTGCGCACCGCAACGCCGCTGCTCGGGTACGCCGCGGTTGTCGCGGCCGGGAGCGCAAGGCCGACGGGGAGCGCAGCGCTCGCAAACAGGAACCCGCGTCGCCCGAGGTGCTGGTCGGGTCCGTGATGATCGGGCCTGTGCTGGTTGGGCCCGTGCTGGTTGGGTGTGTGGTGGTTGCTCGTGCGGTTCATGACAGGTCCTCCTCAGCGCCAGCCCGCGCGGTCCATGACCCGGACGGCCTCGGCGTTGTTGATGCCCAGCGACGACGCGTTGACCCTATCCGCCTGGAACGGCCCGAATTCGCGCAGCGTCGACGAGACCTCGACCGACTCTGAGGCAGGGAACTCTTTATTTGCCGCTGCAAAGGCGGACTGCGCGGCTTCATCCGCCAGGAACTCAAGGAAGCGGATCGCGTTCGCGCGGTTCGGCGCGGTCTTGACCACGCCCCCGCCGCAGATGTTCACGTGCGTGCCTCGCCCGTCCTGGTTCGGGAAGACGAGCCGGACTCTCGAGGCGGCCGCCCGGTCGGCCGGCGCATCGCTGTCGATCAGCCGCGCGAGGTAATAGTGGTTCACGATGGCAACATCGCCCTCGCCGGCTGCGACAGCGCGGATCTGATCGGTATCGCCGCCCTGGGGCTTGCGTGCGAAGTTCTCTACGAGCCCGCTGCACCACGCTTCGGTCGCCTCAACGCCGATCGTCTCGATCATCGCTGCAACCAGCGACTGGTTATAGATGTTCGACGAGCTCCGCACCAGGACGCGTCCACGCCAGGCGGGATCCGTCAGATCCTCGTAGCTCAGCTTGAGATTCGACGGCACGCGGTCCTGCGCCACGACGAGCACCCGAGCGCGGACGGTCAGCCCGTACCAGAGCCCGTCCGGGTGACGAAGATGCTCGGGCACGAGCGCATCGAGCCTGTCGGAAGCGACCGACTGGAACACACCCTGTGTTTCAGCGCGGTGGAGCCGGCCCGCATCGACCGCGATGAACACGTCGGCGGGGCTCAGCTCGCCCTCACGACGGATGCGTGCGAGCAGTTCGTCCGATTTCCCCTCGATCAGGTTGACCTTGATGCCGGTCTCCGACGTGAAGGCGCGGAAGAGTGAATCGTCGACGTCGTAGTGCCGAGCTGAGTAGACGTTGACCACGCCGTTGGCCGGTTGCCCGCTCACCCAGCTGGCGAGCGGCAGTGCTGTGAGTACCGCGATCAGCCATCGGATCATGAGACACTCCCCTTATTTCGGATCTCGTTGCTTCGGATCCAGCTTACTGAGACTCAGTCTCAGGAGAGTAGCGCTCTTGCGAGCCGGTCGACCGGATCTCGCACCAAGAACAGGCGGTGCTTCGCATCTGGGCGTCCCCGGCGGATGCTGTGTCCTCGCGGGGACAGCCGCTCGGCAGACGCCCGGTCTCCTGGAAGCGTGCTTGCCCGAAAGAGGCCCGTTCCGGGCGGTTCGGCATCGTGCAGGGCTCTCGCGTGCGTATGACCAGGCAATTTGTAGGGATTCTTCTGGTCCTTTCCCGTACGCGTGGTCTATTGGCATCCGAACGACATGCCCGTTCGCCGTGGAGAACTATCTGTGCGTCTCGCTCTCTGTGCCTTGTCGTTGCTGCTGCCGACCGGGACGGTCGCCGGACAGTTGATCCCGTTCGATGCGACCTTCGAAGGCGTAGTCAACGGCCAGGCCGTTGCGGCCGAGGGCTCCGGCATGATCGATGTTGAGCAGAGGGGGCGGAGCTCTGCCTCCGTGACGTTTGATCAGCGTCCGGATTCCTTCGATCCGGTCGCGGTCTCGCTGATATCGAACCTGTGCACCAACGCGTTTCAGACCGGATTGGCCCGAGGGAAAACGGTCCAGAACCTGTTCGATCTGGCCGGTGGGAATTACTCGTTGACGAGGGCGTTCCAGTGGATCGGGCTTCCCGGCAGCGCCGTGACGATCGAATCTACGGTGACCAACGACAGCGAGGAGCCGTCCTGGTCTTCCGAGAGCATTATCAGCGGCACGTACGGCGGCCCCACAGATATCGTCGGTATCAGCAGCTACTCGGTGATCTGGCTGCCCGGCTCCGCTCCGGGCGAGTTCTTCGAGTCGGGCACCGCGGTGCTCGAACGCGCGAACGGCGAGTCGCTCGTCATGCAGTTCGCATCGGTGTTCAGCGGGCTCTCGGGCGACCTTACGAATGTCCAGTTCGGTTCCGGTGTATTCGATACATCGTTCGATGGCACTACGCTTGAGCTGAACTGGGACGGGCTGTTTGTCATCCCAAGCCCGGGGACCTCCGTGCTGCTCGCAGGTTGCCTAGGCCTTGCCTGCCGCCGCCGCCGACGCTAGCGGGCGTCCCTCCAGCGTTCCATCATCCTCGTCTGTTCGTGGGCAGGGCCCAGGATGTCCTGTGCGGCCTCGATGGCCAGCCCGACCTCGTAGGCAGCGTCGGCCGGGTCCCCGCTCGCATCGGCAAGCCGGGCCTTGATCCAGTGCATCATGGGCCGGTGCAGGCGGTGCTCGGGAAAGAGCTGCTCGATCGTGAGCGCTTCCTCGATCGATCGGGCGGCTTCCTCGTACGCCTTAGAAGATACGTAGGCCTCGGCGAGCAGCGCGTGCCCCCAGAGCCGGTCGGGATCGTTTGGGAAGCCGAACGAGTCATAGGTCTGGAGCGCTTTCTCGGCTTGCTCGGCGGCCTCCGCTGCGCGGCCCTCGCGTAGCAGCACGTCGGCGTAGAACAGCCTCGCGAAGATCTCCCGGTAGGGCGGGCCAGGGTTGACCTGTTCTGCGCTGAGCAGCGTATCGAACAGCCTGTGCGAGGCCTCCGTGTCGTCCGCGTGCCCATAGGCCCAGGCCAACAACCTCGCTCGCACGGGGCCAAGCTCGCGTGTGGAGCCCGCTTCGGACCGCAGCACCTCGATCGCTTCCTGCGGCCGGCCGCGGTAGACCAAGACAAGGCCGAGGCGCTGGACAAGCTGCCGCTCGATCTTGGCCGCCACGGTGTCATCGACCTGCTTGATCCGCACCGATGCGGTGCGCAGGGTCGCCTCCGCTTCATCGAGGCGTCCGGCGCTGATCAGGGAACCCACGATGTCGACCCTGGCGGCGAGCGTCACGGCGTCGATCTGTGTCGTGTCCGAACCGGGCAGGAGCATCGCGCGCCGGTAGTAGTCATCGGCCTCCGAGAATCGGAACGCGGATGACAGCCACCTTGCGATCCACAGCGCGACAGCCCGGGTTTCGGGCGAGTCTTGGCCGAATACGTCCGCGTACCGCGAGTATGCGTGGCGAGCGGATTCGAACGCGCCCTCGACATCGCCCGCCTTGCTGCGTGCATCGGCAATGGGCAGCAGCAGTTCGAGCGTCGCGGAATCGTCCGCGCCATATGCCTCACTTCGGAGTCGGTGGGCCGAATCGAGTTGGACGATGGCCTCATCGAACCGCCCGCCGCGGAGCTGCCCGAGCCCCACGAGCTGGCGGATGGTCGATTCCAGCCCCGGTTCGCTCTCGAAGGTGCCTTCGAGCAGATTCTCGGCGGGTTCCAGCGCTTCACCGAGCGTCAGCGCCGGTGCATCTTCCCAGATACCGAGCGGCGATGCCCTCGCGGTCGTGCCCGCGAGCGTGCTGGAGAAAAAGTCAAGGGTCGAACGAAGACGCTCCGACTCTTCGTTCGCGCGGACCCATGCCATCGCCGTAGCCGCGAAACCCACGAAGAAGACCACGCCCACGACACCCCCGGCGAGGACCTCCACCCTCCGGCGGCGCGCAAACTTCCGGAGACGGTACAGCTTCGACGGCGGTCCAGCATCGACGGCCTCGTGCGCGATGTGCCTGCGGATATCTTCTTCGAGCGCCGCCACGCTCGGGTACCGCTGACCGGGTTCCGGCTGCAGGCACATCTCGGTGATCCAAGTCAGATCGCCGCGCAGAAGCTGGACCAGCTGGGCGGGTGTCGTGGAGCGTCTGGCCGCGATCTGCTCGATATCGTCCGAGTCGCGGAGCCTTTCGAGCAGTCGTTCCCGACGCTCTGTCCTCAGCAGCTCGTTCAGCTCGGCGAGCGAGAGCGATTTGAGGCGTTCGGTCAGCAGCGGGGGCGTCCCCACCAGGATCTCGAACAGCATCGCCCCGAGCGAGTAGACATCAGCGCGGGTATCCAGCGTGTGGACCGAACCGCCCGCCTGCTCAGGGCTCATGTAGACCGGCGTACCGAGAAGCTGGTGCACCCCGGTGTACGCGCCGTCATCGTCAAGCATCGGGGTCGTCGCCTTGGCGATCCCGAAGTCGATGACTTTTGGTTGCGGTTGGTCGTCGCGTCTCGTTACCAGGACGTTGCTCGGCTTGATGTCTCGGTGGATGATGCCCCGCTGGTGGGCGTGCTGGATCGCTCGGCAGACCTCGCGGAACAACGCAAGCCGCTCGTGCACCGTCAGACGGTTCGCGTCGCAGTGCGACGTAATCGGCGCACCCTGGACGTACTCCATCACGAAGTAGGGTCGGCCGTCTTCGCTCTGCCCCGCGTCAACCACCGACGCGATACTCGGGTGATCCATCATCGCCAGCACTCGGCGCTCAATGTCGAAGCGGGTGAGCACGGCCTCGGAATCGAGCCCCGGCTTGATGATCTTGACCGCGACACGCCTGCGGACCGGTGCCGACTGATCGGCCAGGTACACCGAGCCGAACGCGCCCTGACCCACACACTCGAGGATACGAAAGCCGCCGACAACACGCCCGATCATCGGGTCGGTCTCAAACCGATCGCCCGTGCCGCTCGCGTCGATGCGATCCGACCCGTGGCTCGGGAAGTCGAGCGTGTCATCGGGCTGCATGCGGTACTGTATCGCTCCGCTTCCACCGCACGGAGACACGGGCCGCTGCCGGTGCGCTGTCCGAACGCCGCGAGGTTCAGCGCCTGGCCGGTGCCGCGGCCGCGGAAGGCTCCGGTCGGGTTCCGACGGAGCACAGCGGGCGCCTCGCCCGTCTTGCATTGGGGATTCGATCCCGGCCATGGACCCGATGGCACCGCCCAGAACGGGACCAAGGACCTGTTTGGGCCCACAGAAGCGGTCCCGTGCCAGAAAACCTGCAAAAGGCTGAAACGGGTGTTTGATTCGCTGCGAAGACGGTGCAAATGTCAAACAGTTGTTTAGGAACAGGCGTTTGAATGGCACCCCGCTCCCCGACCCACGACGAGACCAAGCAGCGCCTGCTCTTTGCCGCTGGCGAAGAGTTCGCGCGTGTGGGCTTCGGCGCCGCGAGCGTGCGGACGATCGTCGACGCAGCAGGGGCCAACGTCTCGGCGGTCAAATACCACTACGGCTCGAAGGAGAACCTGTACCTCGCGGTATGGGAGTTCGCCGCGCAGCAGATGGTCAGCGACGAGCCGATGCCGAGTGTCGATGACTTCGCGGACCCACGGGAAGCGCTGCGCAGCTTTATCGCATGGTTCATGCGGTTGGTGCTGACCGAATCAGAAGAGCACCCGTGGGCGGGTCAGCTGCTGTCCCATGAAACGGTGTCACCCACGCCAGGCGCGCTGGAGGTGTTCGTGGACAATTGCGCCGGCCCGATTTGTGAGGAGATCACCCGGATCGTTCGGAAGATCATCGGGCGTCCGGTGCGCGGCAAGACGGTTGATGATCTTGTTTACGCGGTCGTCGCTCTCTGTGTGAACCCGAAGCATTCCCGCGAGATCCTGATCAAGCTCGGTCATCCGCCGCCGACGACGCGCGCCGGGATCAACCGCCTCGCGGGCGTGATGGCTGAGTTCGCGATCAGCGGGCTTGACGGCTTCGCCTCGCGGGAGGATCGGTGATGTTCCGCACCGCGCTGCGCATGCTCCTCGGCGACACGACCAAGTGCCTCGGGCTCGTCTTCGGTGTCGCGCTCAGCACACTCCTGGTGTGCCAGCAGGTGTCGATCTTCTTCGGGCTTCTCGGTCGGGCGTCGAGCGTCGTCAACGATGTGCGTGAGGCCGACATCTGGGTCATGGACCCCAGCGTCAAGACCGTGGATGCACCGTTCCCGCTCCGGGATACGGCGCTTCAGCGGGTTCGGGGGGTCGAGGGTGTCGCATGGGCCGTGCCGTTCTTTAGGGCCAACGTGCAGGTCCGAACGCGTGAGGGCACGCTCGAGAACGCGATCCTCCTCGGTATCGACGACGCCTCGCTCGTCGGCGTGCCGGACGAGTTCATGATCGGTGGCATCGAAGACCTGACGATGCCGGACAGCATCGCGGTAAACCCCGCTGGGTTCCGCCTGCTTTTCCCGGGGCAGGAACTCGATGTCGGCCGGATTATCGAACTGAACGATCGCCGTGCCCGCATCGCCGCGATCGTCGATGCTGCGCCCGCCTTCAGCGCGAACCTCACGATTTATACACGCTACAGCCTGGCGACCTCGTACACCAACAACGGCCGGAACGCCCTGAGCTTCGTGCTGGCCAAGTCCGCCGAGCCAGATCGGCTCGACACGATCACGGAGCGCATCGCAGATGAGACCGGTCTCAAGGCGGTGTCGAGCGGTCGGTTCCGTCTGATGTCGATCTTCTACATACTCGCGAACACGGGGATCCCCGTCAGCTTCGGTACCGTCGTCTTCCTCGGCGTGCTCATCGGTATCGCGATCGTCGGGCTGACGTTCAACCAGTTCATCAGCGAGAACATCAAGCAGTACGCGGCGCTCAAGGCGATCGGTGTCCGCAACGGCCGGCTGCTCGCGATGACGCTCTCGCAGGCGTTGTTCGTGGGTGTGATCGGTTACGGCCTTGGCTTGTTTGCCGCGTCGCAGTTCTTCAACTGGCCTTCGAAGAACGTCGATGCGCTCCGCGGCTTCTACCTCCTTCCGGAAGTCGCGGTTGGTGTCGCGGTGCTCTCGATCGTCATCGTGTTCGTCTCAACGCTGCTGAGCATGCGCCGCGTGCTGGTGGTTGATCCTGCGACGGTCTTCAGGGGCTAGGTATGGCGGCCGCAACCGAGACAACCGCGACAACCCCAATGGCTGCGTCGGCGAGCAGGTTCGCCGTCCGGTGCCACGGTATCGAGAAGTCGTTCCGAGCGGGTGAGACACGGATCCGTGTGCTGCGCGGGACCGACTTCGTTGCCGAGTCGGGCAAGATGAACTTCCTCGTCGGCCCATCAGGGTGCGGCAAGACGACGCTGATCTCGGTGATCGGCGGGATCCTTTCGTGTGATGACGGCCGACTCGATGTGCTCGGCCACGACCTGCGCGCGATGCGGAACGGCGCGCTGGCCGATTTCCGGCTCAACAATCTCGGTTTTATCTTTCAGCAGTTCAACCTGCTCCCGGCGCTCAATGCGGAAGAGAACGCCTCGCTCCCTCTGGTCGCGCGCGGGGCATCCAACGCACGTGCCGAGAAGCTCGCACGCGAGCTTCTGGAGCGCCTCGGCCTTCAGGGCCAGACCAAGAAGATGCCCTCCCAGCTATCGGGCGGTCAGCAGCAGCGCGTCGCGATCGCGAGGGCGCTCGTGCACGAGCCGCAGCTTCTGATCTGCGATGAGCCCACCGCCTCGCTCGACGCCGCGTCGGGCCACACCGTCATGGAGCTGCTACGCGATGTTGCGCTCGAGGGTGACAGGTCGGTAATCGTTGTCACGCACGACAATCGAGTCTTCGAGTTCGCCGACCGCATCAGCCACATGGTCGACGGCCAGATCACGCGCACCGAGCCCGCCGAGGATGGAGACCCCGCATGAGCAACCGATCGAAGATCCTGACCTGGGGCTTGCCGCTCGCCGGTGCTGCGAGCCTCACGCTCGGCACCGGGTTCGTGGCCAAGAACCGCCCGGTAACGCCCGAGGAGCAGCCGCCGCGTCAGCCGACCACCGCCCCGAACGAGTCCGACTCGATCGATTCGACACGCTACATCGGGGCGCTGGGGACGAGCGAGCCTCCGGGCGAGTCGATTGCGATCGCAGCGCATACGTCCGGTGTGGTGACGGCGGTGCTCGTTGGTGTCGGCGACCGTATCGAGAAGGATCAGCCGCTGTTTGCCGTTGAGTCGTCGCGCGCCGAGGCGGAGGTCGCGCTCCGGCAAGCAGAGGTTTCGGTCTTCGAGCGCGATTTGGCCTCGCTGCGGGCATCGATCCCTCCCCGGGAGGCCGCGGTCCGATCCGCAGCGGCCTCGGTTCGGTCCGCCGAAGCGGACCTGCGCAGCGCCGAAGCCGACCTAGCCGACCGAAAGAACCTGCTGAGCATCGCCACCGGCGTAGCCGATCCCCGTGCGATCTCGCGCGAACAGGTCGATCGCCGCAGATTCGCCGTCGACCAGGCCGAGGCGCGTGTCGCCACAGCGAAGGCCTCGATCACCCGAGCCGAGGCGGACCAAGCCGAAGCCGAGGCCGACCTGAGCCGGTTCATCGATCCAGACTCCCGCGATGACGGTCCAGAGCTTCAAGCGGCAGCGTCGCGTGTTGATCAGGCTATGCGAACGCTCGCAAAGGCTCAGGCCGACCTCGCGCTCCTCACGGTCCGCAGCCCTGTCGCCGGCAGCGTGCTGCAGGTCAACATCCGCGAGGGCGAGTTCGCGCCGGCCTCGGTCCCATCAGAAGGCCTCGTCGTGCTCGGCCGACGGGGCCCGATGCATCTCCGCGTAGAGATCGACGAGGTCGACATCCCACGGTTCTCGGCGTCGGCCCGTGCGTGGGCGTCGCCCAGAGGCGAGAGCGGCTCCCGCGTCGAGCTCGAGCTCATCAAGATCGAACCGCTGGTGGTGCCGAAGCGCAATCTTTCTGGACGAACCAGTGAGCTGATCGATACACGCGTCCTCCAAGCTGTCTACTCGGTCGGCACCGGTTTCCGCTCGCTGGGCATCGGCCAGCAATTCGACGTCTACATCGAAATCAGTGGAGATGGGCCGTGACCAGGTCGACCGTCCTGCCGTTGCTCATCGTCGCCATGCTGGCGATTCCTCAGGGCTGCGCCGTTGGCCCCGAGTACGAGCGCCCCGACGCCGACTCGCTCACACCCGACGGCTGGTCGAGCACGAGCGATTCCGGATCGGTCGAGGACATCACCCGATGGTGGAACGTGCTCGAAGACGACGAGCTGTCTGCCCTGATCGAGCGATCGTTCAAGACGAACCTCGGCCTCGCCGAAGCACGTGAGCGGGTGGTTGAGGCCAGGGCCCGCCGCGGCATCGCCAACGCCGATCGGCTGCCCACCCTCGATGCCGAAGCCTCCTACTCGCGCGTTCAGACCGGAGACGATGCATTTATCGTCGGCGGAGCGCCGCCCGGCATCGAAGCCGATGTCTATTCGCTGGGCGCCGTCGCGGGATGGGAGCTCGATCTCTGGGGGCGTGTCGATCGGCTGGTTGAAGCCGCTGACGCGGATATCGAGTTTACGATCGAGGATTTCCGAGCCGCACGCGTCGCGCTTGCTGCGGAAGTCGCGCGCGAGGTTGTCCTCATCAGAGCCATCGACCGCGATGCCGGGCTCGTCGAATCGACCGTCGAGACAGATCGCGATGCCGTCGAGATCGCGCGTGCCCGCTCCGAGGCCGGGTTCGGTGACGAGCTCGATGTTGCCCGAGCGCGCCGTGACCTCGAGTCGAACCTCGCGCTGCTGCCGGGCCTTCGCTCGGACCGCCGCGCGTCAGAGTTCCGGATCGCGATCCTGCTCGGCGCGGTTCCCGGCGAGATCAAGGTTGAACAGGCGGCCATGCCCAGGCGCGATGTCGTTCCCTCGCTCGGCGTGCCCGCTGACCTGCTGCTCCGTCGCCCGGATCTGCGGCGGGCAGAGCGTGAGCTCGCCGCTGCAACCGCCCGCATCGGATCCGCCAAGGCCGAGCGGCTGCCCCGTGTTACGCTCAGCGGCTCGATCGCGCTCCAGGGACCAGAGCCCAGCGACGCGCTCAACCCGGATGCCTATCTGCTCCAGGCTGGTCCGACGATCTCCATACCAATCTTTCAGGGCGGACGCATCCGCAGCGGGATCCTCCAAGCCGAGAGCCTGCAACGGCAGGCCATGCTCCGCATGGAGGCGGCTGTCCTCGGCGCGCTCGCCGAGGTCGAAACCGCGAGCATGCGACGCGCGCGCTCCGAGGAACGCGTCGAGGGGCTCGCTTCGGCTGAGGAGGCGGCACGGACCGCCGAGGATCTGTCATCCGCCCGCTACGCAGCCGGGCAGGTCGACTTCCTCGATGTCACGGAAGCACGCCGGTCTCGCCTTGCCATCGAACGGACGCGGGTCGCTGCCGAACGCGACGCCCTGCTCAGGCTTGTTGATCTGTATGCGTCCCTCGGGGGCGGATGGTATGGCGAAGACGATCAAGCCGCTCCGTCCGGCTGACGGTTGCCTTCTTCGAAACGACCGTGCCGGCCCGCATCATCGGCGTCGCTTTCCACGCGACAACAGCAACCTGCACGCCCGTGGCCGACGCGAAAGACACCAAACCTGTGATCGCTGCCGATGCGTCGCCCAAGGCGACCAGACCGACCGACAACCCGCTAAGTTCCGTTCGAAGGCGTTTTCTCGCGACGGGTTCACCCAGCAACGCGGGGACAAGCACGGCACAGGCGCCATCGGGCGCTACGCAAATGTCGAACGATCGCTCGTGTCACAGCAGTGGGATCGGTCGCCCTACCAGGCATGGAGGCTCAGCAGCTGCTCTTGAGCATCTGCCATAGAAGACACGTTTTCTCCGATTTTTCTGCTTGATGTCTGCCAGCCACGCCGATACGGTTCGCGGACATGGCCCGCCAAGCGTTCAAAAAAACCGGCAAAGCGTGCGACGCCCAGTGCGTCGGGGCTGTGCCGGTGAGCGATCGAAGCGGGAGCTGACCCTCTCCTACCAACGATCAGGAACCTGATGAGCACCCCCGGCCGACCGGGGGTGTTTTTTTCGCTCGGCTCTTTCCCCCGTTCAGGAGTTTCCCATGCCAGAAGCGATTGCAACCGAATCCCCATGCCCCGAGTGCGATGCCGTGATCGGCTTCGACAGGCCACCGCTCAACGGCCAGATCGCGCGGTGTATCGACTGTGGCGTTGAACTAGAGGTCGTCACGATCGCGCCGCTGACACTCGAGATCGCCCCCGAGGTCGAAGAGGACTGGGGCGAATAGCTCCCGCTCCCTGTTCGATCGTGACGGAAGGAACCCGCATGCGAATCGCTCTGACCTACACACGGCTGCGGACAGAAGAGCGGCTGCTGCTCGATGCGTTTGAGGCGATCGATGTGCAGGCCGATCCGATCGATCTGCGTACCGAGGTCTTCGACCCTGCGGACGCAGGCCGCTGGAGCGTGTTCGATGCCGTGCTCGACCGCTCTGTCAGCCTGACGGCGTCACTCACCGCGGTCAGGCTTCTTGAGGGCCTCGGCCTGCGCTGCATCAACCCGCTTGCCGCGATCGAGACCTGCTCCGACAAGCTCGCGACATCGATCGCTCTGACCCGCGCGGGCATCGCGACGCCCGATGTGCGCATTGCCATCGCGGCGGACACAGGCTTGGAAGCTGTCGAATCGATCGGGTATCCCGCGGTGATCAAGCCCACCATCGGATCGTGGGGCAGGCTCGTCGCCAGGCTCAATGATCGCGATGCTGCGGAAGCCGTGCTCGAGCATCGTGCCACGCTCGGGTCGCCGCAGCAGGGCGTGTTCTACGTGCAGGAGCACATCGACAAGCCCGGCCGCGATATCCGGGTCTTCGTGATCGGGGGCGAACCGATCGCCGCGATCCTCCGGCGAAGCGATCACTGGGTCACGAACACAGCCCGTGGGGCAACCGCGGAAGGCCTCGACCTGACCGCAGAGCTGCGGGACGTATCCGCCGCGGCGGCCAACGCGGTCGGCGGGGATGTCGTCGCGGTCGATCTGCTCGAGTGCCCGAGGCGCGGCCTGCTCGTCAACGAGCTCAACCACTCGATCGAATTCCGTAACAGCATCGACACGACCGGCGTGGATATCCCGCGCCGTCTCGCCGAACACGCCGTATCGATCGCTCAAGGAGTGCCGGCGTGACGGATCGGTCAGCATCGATCATCGGTGGCAGCGGCTATACAGGGGGCGAGTTGCTCAGGCTTGTCCATGGCCACCCGGACCTCGAGGTCGGCCAGGTCTCGAGCCGCTCACTCGCGGGCCACCCGATCCACCGCACACACCCGAACCTCCGCCGCCACGTCGACCGCCTCTACTGCGTCCCGGAAGAGATCGAGCCATGCGATGTGCTCTTCCTGTGCATGCCCCACGGCAGAGCCGCCGAAGACATCCAGCGGTACCGCGGGCTCGCGCCGCTGGTGGTTGATCTCTCGGCGGATTTCCGCATCCGCGACCCGAAGGCCTACAGAAACTGGTACGGGCTGGAGCACCCCGCACCGGATGCGCTCCCCGACGCTGTGTACGGGCTGCCGGAACTCGGCCGCGACTCACTTGCCAGCGCATCGCTGATCTCGGGCGTCGGCTGCAACGCTACTGCGATCAACCTTGCGCTGTTGCCGCTTGCGAGGGCGGGTCTGATCCGCAGAGCCGTAGCGGACGTCAAGGTCGGATCCTCCGAGTCTGGGGTCGAGCCGTCGCCGGGTTCGCATCACCCGGTGCGCGCACGGGCTGCCCGCACCTACAGCCCATCCGGTCACAGGCACCTGGCGGAGGTGCATCAGGCCCTGGGCGGGATCGACATCGACGCGACCATCACCGCGATCGACATGGTCCGAGGCGTGCTCTGCACCGTGCACGTCGATGTCACGGAAACCGTTGATTCCAAGAGGTTATGGAAGATCTTCCGCGAGGCGTACGACGGCGAACCGTTCGTTCGGATCGTTGCCGATCGCAGCGGCCCCAACCGCTTCCCGGATCCGCGGGTTGTCGTCGGCTCGAACCACGCCGATGTCGGTTTTGCCGTCGATGAACGCAGCGGCCGTGTCATCGCGCTGTGCGCGATCGACAATCTCGTCAAGGGTGCCGCGGGATCCGCCGTGCAGTCCATGAACGTTGCGCTCGGCCTGCCCGAAACCCGAGGGCTGGAATTCCCAGGCCTGCACCCGGCCTAAACCGGCCTGAAACCGCCCGAACCCGCTGAAGCTGCTTGATATCTGCACGCGACCCGTATCCAGGAGACAGCCGTGGCAACCATCGTGATCAAGATCGGCGGCGGCGAAGGGATCGACCCAACGTCGGCGACAGCAGAGATCGCCGAGCTGGTCGGTGACGGCCACCGCATCGTGCTGGTGCACGGAGGATCCCACGAGACCAACCAGCTCGCTCATGCGCTCGGGCACCCGCCGCGAACCATCAACAGCCCGGGGGGGCGTCAGTCACGCAGGACCGATCGGCGCACGCTCGAGATCTTCGAGATGGCGTACTGCGGCAAGGTGAACAAGGCGGTGGTCGAGAGCCTGCGCCGGTCGAGGGTCGACGCCGTTGGGCTCAGCGGGCTGGACGCCGGGGTCTGGGTCGGATCACGAAAGTCCGCGATCCGCGCGGTCGAGGATGGGCGGACCGTGCTGATCCGCGACGACCTCTCCGGCCGCGTCGAATCCGTCGATACTGAGTTCCTCGGCATGCTGCTTGGCAGCGGGAGGCTGCCCGTGCTCACCCCGCCGGCAGTGACCCCGGACGGAGTGGCGATCAACGTGGACGCCGATCGCGCCGCAGCGGCGACGGCCGCTGCGCTCCAAGCCGACGAACTCCTGCTGCTCTCAAACGTTCCGGGCCTGCTCCGAGACGCCGAGGACGCTTCATCGCTTCTCACAACGGTCGATCACAGTTCGATCGAGCAGGCAAGGTCGGCCGCCAACGGCAGGATGAAGAACAAGGTCTTGGCCGCGGAAGAAGCACTCCGGGGCGGTGTCGGGCAGGTTGTCATCGGCTCAGCGCGCGGCAGCAACGCGATCGCCGATGCCCGCAACGGGCTAGGCACACGCTTCCTCGCGACGCAATCGGTGAACGCATGAACAGCCCCGTCGCGTCGGATACAGTCGCGGACCCCGATCTGCAGCTGCTGATTGATCTGGTCTCCACGCCGAGCGTGTCCGGATGCGAGCGCGATGCCGCGCTCCGTTTCGTGCAGCACGCCAGGGTACGTGGCTTCGATGCTCAGGTGGACGAAGCGGGCAACGCGGTAGCACACCGCGGCCGCTCGGATGCACCGATCCACATCATCATGCTCGGCCATATCGACACGGTGCCGGGTGACATCCCTGTTCGCATCAGCGACGGCGTCCTGCACGGGCGCGGCGCGGTAGACGCGAAAGGGCCACTCTGCGCGATGCTCTGCGCAGCCGAACGAGCGGAGCTGCCCGCGGATACGCGTGTGAGTGTCATCGGCGCAGTCGGAGAAGAATCCGCGGGCTCGCCCGGAGCCAGGTACCTCGCACCTCGGATGAGGCCCGATGCCTGCGTCATCGGTGAACCGAGCGGTTGGGACGGCATCACCCTGGGATACAAGGGACGATTGCTCGCAACCGCTACCGCATCGTGCGCGCACCATCATTCCGCGGCCGAGGACGCATCCGCTGGTGACGAAGCGGCCGGCTGGTGGTCCCGTGTGCTCTCCCGTGTGGAAGAGTTCAACGCCGATCAACAGGGCGTTTTTGATACTATCCAGGCAACGATCCTCGGCATGCACACGGATTGCGACGGACTCACCCAGCAGGCCACGCTCGAAACAGGCTTTCGCCTTCCCGTCGGCATCCACCCGGGTGATTTCTCGCGCATGATCGAGGCCCTCGCAGGCGAAGACCTCCAGATCGATTGCACCGGCGCCGAACACGCGCACGTCACCGATCGGAACGACCCGGTCGTGCGCGCGCTCTCTTCGGCGATCCGAAGCGTCGGCGGCCGCCCGAGGCCCAAGCGCAAGACAGGCACCGCTGATCTCAACGTCGTTGGCCCGGTCTGGGCGTGCCCGATCGCCGCGTACGGCCCCGGCGACAGCTCGCTCGACCACACACCATTCGAGCGGATCGAGCTCGACGAATTTCGACGCTCCATCCAGGTACTCACCCAGGCGACTTCGATGCTCGCCGCCGAATTGGCCTCGGCACACGAACCAAGCAGCACGTCCGCAACCTGAAGCCGTCTGCGAGAACGGCCTCGATCGCAGAGAAGCAAAAAACCGGCTCCCCAGAAGGAGAGCCGGTCCTGAGTCTGAAGTCAAAACGCTGTCGTTTCGACCCGCCTGGTTCAGCGGCGTCGGCGTGCGGCCGCGAGACCGCCGAAGCCGAGCAGCGCAGCCGAAGCCGGGGCCGGTACTCGCACGCTGTAGCTCCCGATCAGTGTGGCGCCGGCGAGGTCATCATTGGTATCCGCCGGGAACCAAAGGTTGCCGCTGCGGTTGCCGTCGGCGATGGCATCGGCATATACCGCAGGATCGAGCGAGAACGTCGCTGTGCCTGTAAACGCCTGCGTACCCACCACGAAGTCGACGCTGAAGTCCGACGACCACGTCCAGATGTTGAACCCAAGATCATCCCCCGGCATAGCTCGGAAGATGCCGGGCGATCCGTCGGAAGGGTTCAGAAAGTTGGTGAAATCGCCGGTACCAGCTGCATCTGTGAAGCCGTTGCCCGAGACGCTGTAGAAATTCTCGAGGTAGATGCCTGTGGTATCCGAGCCGCTGACCGTCGCGGCCGATGCGCCGGATGTCGCTATGACGGTCAGCTGATCGACCACCGTCAGGTCGATGATGACCAATTCGGCGAGCTGCGCGTTCGCTGCAGACGCACTGATCGCCGCCGCGCCGGCAAGCGCGGTAACCCGAGATGCAAAAATAGCCATGTCTTGATCTCCTCGGGCCCTCCCACAAGGGCCCCCCACTAATACGCTTCGGCGGGGCCCCGCGCCCCGTCCGTAACCACAGTCTACAAATGATCGGACTCAACTCGAAGCAAAATCTGCAGGGGTCTCGCGGCTGATCTGCTCAGCATGTTGAGAACTCGACGACGCCCGCAGCCCACGACACGACATGCGCTGCCAACGTACGCTGTGACCGCTTGCGGCTCCAATCCGCAAGTCTGCTCTGATCCAATACCGCTTCGAGGGAGCCCCGGGTGTCGATCGAACTGTTCATCGAGAATCTGCTGAGCCCACCGGTGCTGTTCTTCTTCCTGGGCATTGCCGCAACGATGGTGCGCTCCGACCTTGAGATCCCGGCGCCCATCGCCAAGCTCTTCTCGCTCTACCTGCTCTGGGCGATCGGTTTCAAGGGCGGCGTCGCGTTGCGTGATGCAGGCCTCGAGTGGTCGGCACTGGCGCCGATCGGTGCCGCCGTCGCCTTCTCGGCGATCGTTCCGCTTGTCTCGTTCCCGCTCCTGCGCAGGGCGTTCAACGTCCACGACGCCTGCGCACTGGCCGCGGCATACGGCTCGGTCAGCGTCGTGACATTTGTCACCGCTGCCGATTTCCTCGAGGCACGGGAAGTCGTCTACGGAGGTGAGATGGTCGCCGCTCTGGCGCTGATGGAGTCGCCCCCGATCATCGTCGCGCTGATGCTCCGGCGGTTCCTGCTGTCGCGATCCGCTTCAACCGACGCATCGCCCGCCGGGCACGACAACGGCAAGGGCCATTCGATCAGGCAGCTGCTCCATGAGGCCCTCACCAACGGGCCCGTCTTCCTCCTCCTCGGGAGCTTCACGGCGGGGCTCCTGATGATGCCCACCGGTGTCGAGCCGCTCCGTTCCTTCAGCCACGACATCTTCCATGGCGTGCTCGTACTCTTCCTGCTCGAGGCAGGCATGGTCTCGGGCACGCGACTACGCGAGCTCATGCGCATGGGGGTCCCCGCGGTGGGCTCAGGCGTGCTGCTGCCGCTGGTCAACGCGGCGGCCGGCATCGCAATCTCCGCGATGCTGGGGCTGAGCGTGGGCAACGCGGTCATGCTCACTGTGCTCGCCGCGTCCGCGTCGTATATCGCGGTGCCAGCGGTGATGCGTCTCGCGGTGCCCGAGGCCAACTCGGGCCTCTACCTCCCGATGGCGCTGGGCGTGACGTTCCCGTTCAATGTCTGCGTCGGCATCCCGCTCTACCTGATGATCATCACGTGGCTCTGGCCCGAGGCGACCCCGCCGGTCTGAGTGCGCGGGAGGACCAGCTAGCTCGCCGGCTCCCGGATCGCCTCGAGCTCCTGCCACCGGGTATACAGCCGGTCGATCTCCGCGTGTGCCTCGGCGAGCTCGGCGGCGCACCGGGCCATCGCCGTGTGGTCGGCGATCACCGCGGGGTCGAGCATCGACCGCTCAGCCGTATGCGCACGCGCCTCGGCGGCCTCGATCGAGCCCTCGATCGCATCGTACTCCCGCTGCTGCTTGTAGCTGAGCTTGCGGCGTTTGGGTCGCGCAGCTGCAGGGCTCGCAGACCCGCCCGGCTTCGCAGACCTTGCCGGATGCAGCACCGCGGCCCGCCGCTCGGCGGTGTCGGCGATGGCCTGATCGAGGCTCGCGAACCGGCGCGAACCGCCAAGCCCGTCGAGCGCCAGGATGCTGGTTGAAAGCCGCGCGAGCATCGCACGGTCGTGCGTGACTAGCACGAGCGCGCCTGGGTAGTCCTCCAGCGCCTCCTCCATCGTCTCCAGCGTGGGGATGTCCAGATCGTTGGTCGGCTCGTCGAGGATCAGCACATCGCTGGGCTCAAGCATGATGCGAGCGACATGGATCCTGGCCAGTTCCCCGCCGCTGAGAGATCGCACCGGCTGCTCAAGCTGCTGATCCTTGAACAGGAAGCGTCTCGCCCAGCCGGTAACGTGGATAGTCTGATCACGGAAGACGACGTGGTCGCCCACCGGGCAGAGCGCATCGCGCAGGCGTAGCTCGGGCGGGAAGTCCCGGCGGTGTTGGCTGAACACAGCGATGACCGGCCGATCGTCGGCGTAGCGGATTGTCCCCTCGTCGGGCGCGAGCGATCCGGTCAGGACGCGGATGAACGTGGTCTTCCCGCTGCCGTTGGGCCCGAGCAGGCCCAGCCGGTCGCCCGCACCGAGCGAGAGCGAGACCCCGCCGAACAGCCGGCGCCCCGCGATCGTGTGCCCGACGCCGTCGGCCGAGACAAGCTTGCGTGTCCGCCGCCCGCCGGCACGGAAATCGACCGGTGATCCCGCTCGAGCCGTCTCGCCCGCGCGCTCGGTCAGCTCCGCGAGCTCCGCCATGCGGGCGTGGCTCTGGTCGATCCGACCCTTGGCCTTCGTGCCACGGCCCTGGGGGCCGCGTGAGAGCCAATCGAGGTCTTTCCGAACCCGGTTGGCGACAACCCGGCGGCGCTGCTGGAGCTGCTCGATCGCCTCGGCCTTGCGCCGCAGGAACGCGCTGTAGTTCCCCTCGACGACCAGCAGCCCGTCCGGGTAGATCGGGCTCAGCTCCGCGACGCGCGTACTGACGCGCTCCAGGAAGTCGCGGTCGTGCGTGATGAACACCGCCGCCGCGTTCGTGCTGCGGTTCGCGATCCGCTCGATCAGCTTCTCGAGCCAGGCGATACCCTCGAGGTCGAGATGGTTAGTCGGCTCGTCGAGCAGCAGCAGCTCGGGCTCATCCCGCGTCGCCGCCAGCCCCGCCGCGATCGCCAGCCGTTTCCTCCACCCGCCCGAGAGCGTGGCCGCGTCCTATTCGGCCAGCTCGTCCGGGAAGCCGCTCTTGCCCAGGATAATCTCGCCGGTCGTCTCTACCTCGTGCGGCTCGACGGGCTCGCCACGCGCCAAAGCCCCGTCGATCCCGGCCTGCATCAGGATGGATCGAGCGGTCTGGTGCTCGGCGAACGTATCGGCCTGCTCGACCCGCATGACCCGCAACCGCGGGTCACGAAAGATCTCACCCGCGTCCGGCTCGTCCTCACCCACGAGCATCTTCAGCAGCGTGCTCTTGCCGGCGCCGTTGGGGCCCACGATCCCGAGCCTGTCGCCGGCCGAGACTGTCAGCGAGACATCGCGGAACAGCGAACGGAAGTGGACCGTCTTCGCGATGGCGCGGGCCTGCAGCAGCATCATCGGAAGGGTAGGGGAGAGAGCCGAATAGGCCAAAAAAACAGGCCGCCCGCTTCCACGGACGGCCTGCGAAGATCGGAAGATGTCGTCGCGATTAGCGGCGGCGACGGGCGGCAACGAGGCCGCCGAGGCCCAGCAGCGCGGCCGAGGCCGG
>JBCCZQ010000047.1:0-25770 GCA_039187315.1 Planctomycetota bacterium
CCGTCAGCGACGCGGACAGAGCCAAAGCCGATGAGCTCCTGCGCGACGCGGGCATCGGCGACGCGCCGTTCGCTGTCATCAATCCTGGCGGGAACAACCCGGCCAAGCGCTGGCCAGCGGACCGGTTCGCGGAACTCGCACACTGGCTGCGGGATCAGCGTGGCCTGCGTGTGCTGGTCAACGGCTCGCCCACAGAGGCGGACCTGACCGGCCCGATCGCATCGGCATCGGGCGCCGCAGACCTGCCAAGCCTCGGCGGCACGCTCGGCGGGCTCAAGGCGCTCATCCGCAGGGCGACGGCGCTGATCACCAACGATACAGGGCCGCGGCACTTCGCTGCAGCGCTCGGCACGCCCGCGGTTACGATGTTCGGCCCTACCGATCACCGATGGACCACCATCCCTACCAGGCCAGAAGGTCCCGAAGCAATCCTCGTTGCCGATCCAACGCTGCCTGCTTCCGAATCGGCCAATGACCACGCCGAGCGGTGCCGGGTGGACCGGATCACAACCGAGCGGGTCCGGGAAGCAGTGAACGCCGTGCTGCGCGGGCCGGGTCCAGACACGGGGCTTCCGCACGATCCAGCCGAAGCTTGACCGGCCGACGGCCGACCTTACTATGACTGCTGGCACGGGGCCTGCCGGCACTGGCTGGTGGGCCCGGCCGACATATCGCAGGGGACGTAGCTCAGTTGGTAGAGCGCTTCCATGGCATGGAAGAGGTCGTCAGTTCGATCCTGATCGTCTCCACTTCCGCAAGTACCGCCGAACGCTTGTTTTAGCGTACCCGTCCAACGGAGGGCGGTGCGGCCCGAAGGTCTGCTCAATCCGGTAGATACCGGATTTCAGACACGGGTAGCACCGCCATGGCCAACAACTCGACCAGGATTCGCATCCCTAAGTACCGGCTGCATAAGCCTTCCGGTCAGGCCGTTGTCACGATCACTGGCCGAGACTTCTACCTAGGCCCCCACGGCACACAGACCAGCAAAGACCACTACGACCGGCTGGTCGCTGAGTGGCTCGCCGCCGGGCGCACCTCGCTCCAGTCCGCCGAATCCAAGACCGTCGACGAGCTGGTGCTTGCCTACTGGCAGCACGCCGAATCCTACTACCGCGCAGTCACCTTGCACAGCCTCAGGCAGGCCCTGCGAGGCTTCCGCCGGCTCTACGGCGACACCCCGGCCGCCGAGATCGGGCCGCTCGCTCTGAAGACCTTCCGGCAGGTCATGGTCGAGCGGGGCCTCGCCCGGGTCTCGATCAACAAGTACGTCGGCTGGATTCGAGGCATGGTGCGATGGGCCGTCGAAGAGGAACTGATCCCGGCGGATCGGTACCACGCGGTAAGCGCCGTCAGGAACCTCCGGGCCAATCGGTCCGAGGCGAAAGAGTCCGATCCGATCACCCCGGTCCCGCAAAAGCACATCGATGGAGCACTGGAGCACGCGCATGCGCCGATAGGCGACATGATCCGAGTTCAACTCCTCACCGGCATGCGCCCGGGTGAACTCTGCGGTATGACTCCGAGGGATATTGACGCGACGATCGCCCCGTGGATCTACACGCCCCGCCGACACAAGAACGAGCACCACGGAAAAACGCGGTCGATCCCCATCGGACCCCGCGCACAGTCGATCCTCGAGCAGCATCTCCACGCCAGACTCGACGAAGCCCTCTTCCGGCCGGTGGTCCGCAGAGGCTCCGGCACAATCGAGGCGTCGCTCACACGCCAAGCCGCAGCTGGGTACACCACGGCCGGCTACCGACGCGCCATCAATCGGGCATGCGAGCTGGCGGAGGTGCCAAGCTGGAGCCCAAATCGGCTCCGGCACAACCGCGCGACAGAGGTGAGGCGGCAGTTTGGGATCGATGGAGCCGGTGCGGTGCTCGGACACAGTCGGCTTGAAACAACTCAGATCTACGCCGAACGCAGCAATGAGATCGCGAGCCGCATCGCGAGGCTCTCGGGATGACGCCTCCTCTGTGAAAAATGCCGCACTGCTGGTGCTCGGCGGCCAGACAGGGGCTCCCTCGGCGTTCAGCTACCCGGGTGTCTCCCGCCGGACGAACCGGGTTACAGTGCGTCCCATGGCCGACGCACCGCACCACAATCTGCCGACAGAGAGTATTGGGCCCGGCAACGCGAGCGGCGGATCGCCACCGGGAGAGCCACCAAGCGGCGGCATGGGTCACATGCCCGGCGACTGGGTCGGTCCGTACAGGCTCCTGGAGATCATCGGGGAGGGCGGCTTCGGCGTGGTGTATCTCGCCGAGCGCCGTGAGCCCATGGTCCAGCGGGTCGCCCTGAAAGTCATCAAGCCCGGCATGGACTCCAAGAGCGTCATCGCACGTTTCGAGCAGGAGCGGCAGGCGCTCGCGGTCATGGACCACCCCAACGTCGCAAAAGTCCTCGACGGCGGCGTGACCTCCGGGGGCCGGCCGTACTTCGTCATGGAGTACGTCAAGGGCGAGCCTATCACAGCATACAGCGACCGCCAGCGGCTCACGATCAAGCAGCGGCTCGCGCTCTTCGCGTCCGTGTGCGATGCCGTGCAACACGCGCACATGAAGGGCATCATCCACCGAGACCTCAAGCCATCCAACATCCTCATCGCTCCCGCCGAAGAAGGCCACACGCCCATCGTCAAGGTGATCGACTTCGGTGTCGCCAAGGCCATCAGCCACACGCTGACGGAGAAAACGATCTTCACCGAGCGGGGCCAGCTCATCGGCACGCCCGAGTACATGAGCCCCGAGCAGGCGGAGATGGGCGCGACCGACATCGACACCCGCACCGATGTGTACGCGCTGGGCGTGCTGCTGTACGAAATGCTCTCGGGCACGCTGCCGTTCGATCCGACGACCCTCCGCGCCGCCGGTTTCGCCGAGATCCAGCGCATCATCCGCGAAGAAGAGGCCCCGCGACCAAGCACACGGCTCAGCACCGCCGATGATGAGACCGGCGCAACGATCGCCAAGGCACGCCAGGCGGACCGGGAGAAGATCGCCTCCGAACTCCGCCGCGAGCTGGAGCTGATCCCGCTCAAGGCGCTCCGCAAGGACCGCACGCGCCGGTACGCGAGCGCCGAGGCACTCGGGGAGGACGTGCGCCGGTATCTCGAGGGCCAGCCGCTGGAGGCGGCTCCGGAGAGCCGCGGCTACCTGCTGAAGAAGTTCGTCAGCCGCAACCGCGGGCAGGTGGCGGCGGCGGGGGCGGTGTTCGCCGCACTGGTGCTGGGCTTGGCGGGGACGGCATGGCAGGCGCAGCAGGCGAGCCGCGAGGCGGCCCGGGCCGACGAGCGCGCCGTCGCCGCCGAGGCCGCCGAGCAGGCCGCCGAGGCCGCCCGCGACGCCGAGAAGGAGCGAGCCGACCAGCTCAAGAAGGTCTCTGACTTCCAGGCCCAGATGCTGGCCCAGATCGACACCACGAAGGCGGGCCTGGACCTGATGGCCGACGTGCGCGATCGCTTCGAAGCCGCGCTGGAGCCGGCGGGCGTGCCGGAGGCGGAGCGGACAGCACGCGTGGACGCGCTCCGCCAGGAACTCGTCCGCGTCAACGCCACCGACGCCGCCGCGGCGATGATCGACCGCACGATCTTGCGGCCCGCGATCAGGACCATCGACGAGCGGTTCAAGGACGACCCCGCGACGGACGCGAGCCTGCGCCAGGCGCTCGCAAACCTCTACCACACGATGGGCCTGTACGAAGCGGCGTTCCCGCTGCAGGAATCGGCCCTCGCCACCCGCCGCCGGGTGCTGGGGGAAGAGCACCCGGACACGCTGATCAGCATCAATAATATGGGCTTCCTGCTCCAGTCCCAGGGCGAACTCGATCAGGCCGAGCCGTACCTTCGCGAGGCTCTGGAGCAGCGCCGCCGCGTGCTGGGGGAGGAGCACACGGACACGCTGACCAGCATCAACAACATGGGCAGCCTGCTCTGGGCTCAGGGCAAGCTCGATCAGGCCAAGCCGTACCTCCGCGAGTCGCTGGAGAAGCTCCGCCGCGTGCTGGGGGAAGAGCACCCGCACACGCTCAGCAGCATCGGCAACATGGGCTTACTGCTCCAGGCTCAGGGCAAGCTCGATCAGGCCCAGCCCTACTACCGCGAGGCGCTGGAGAAGAGCCGCCGTGTGCTGGGGGAGGAGCACCCCAGCACGCTGATCAGCATCAGCAACATGGGCCTCCTGCTCAACGCTCAGGGCAAGCTCGAACAGTCCGAGCCGTACTACCGCGAGGCTCTGGAGAAGAGCCGCCGCGTGCTGGGGGAGGAGCACCCGGACACGCTGATTAGTATCAACAACCTGGGCGCCCTGCTCAAGGCCCAGGGCAAGCTCGCCGAGGCCGAGCCGTACTTTCGCGAGTCGCTGGAGAAGCACCGCCGCGTGCTGGGGGAGGAGCACCCCAGCACGCTGAACAGCATCAACAACATGGGCAGCCTGCTCCAGGACCAGGGCAAGCTCGCCGAAGCTGAGCCGCATCTCCGCGAGGCGCTGGAGAAGCTCCGCCGTGTGCTAGGGGAGGAGAACCCGGACACGCTCAGCAGCATCAACAACATGGGCTTACTGCTCGGGGCCCAGGGCAAGCTCGATCAGGCCGAGCCGTACTACCGCGAGGCGCTGGAGATCCGCCGCCGCGTGCTGGGGAAGGAGCACCCCAGCACGCTGACCAGCATCAGCAACATGGGCAGCCTGCTCTGGACTCAGGGCAAACTCGATCAGGCCGAGCCGTACTACCGCGAGGCGCTGGAAATCCGCCGCCGCGTGCTGGGGGAGGAGCATCCGCACACGCTGATTAGCATCGGCAACATGGGATTACTGCTCCAGGCTCAGGGCGAGCTTGACCAAGCCGAGCCGTACTACCGCGAATCGCTGGAGAAGCACCGCCGCGTGCTGGGGGAGGAGCATCCGCACACGCTGATCAGCATCCACAGCATGGGCGGACTGCTCAAGGCCCAGGGCAAGCTGGACCAAGCCGAGCCGTACTACCGCGAATCGCTGGAGAAGCACCGCCGCGTGCTGGGAGAGGAGCACCCGGGCACGCTGATCAGCATCGGCAGCATGGGCGGCCTGCTGCGCGAGCAGGGGAAGCACCGGGAGGCGATCGACCTGCTCACGCCCGCCGAGCCCGCGGCCCGCCGGGCCTTCAACGGCGGCAACGCGCATCGGCTGGCCGGGTTGCTGATCCACCTAGGCCGGGCCCGCGTCGGGCTCGGCTACGAGGCGGAGCGCTTCACGCTCGCGGAGGCAAACCTGCTCGAAGCCCACGCGATCTTCGTCCAGGCCCGCGGCCCGACGCACCCGGGCACGCTCGGCTGCGTGCGGGGGCTGGTGGACCTGCACACCGCGTGGCACGCACACGAGCCGGATGAGGGCTACGACGCGAAGGCCGACCAGTGGCGTGCGAAGCTGCCGCCCGCAACGGAAGCGGAGCCCCCGAAGAGGACGCCCTGACGCCGATCGGCGCATCGGGTCGGACGATCGTTCGGGACGGATCAGATTGACAGGCTGATGGCTGCAGTCCAGTGCTCAATCGGCTCGCCATGACGTGCGCAGTCGTGGTGCTGAGGATCGCCTGTTTACCCCACGGCCCGTCAACCCGAGACTACGAGAGTTCAAGAGGACGTCGACGCACCTGGGACCTGACCGTCCTTCCCCTGAACCCAGTTCACGCCAAGCGATAGTTTCCGGTCTAGAAGATCAAGACTAACAAGGGTGATGGTCTCAGCAGAACACGCACCAACTAGGCAAATGGAACTGCTAACCATCATATTTAAGGAAGTAAGCCATTCCATGTTCGGAGGACATCAACCAGCGCGGCCCGGGGCGTTTCCAATGATCTGGCCAGATCTCCCACAACATCGGCCGATTGGGTAGGAGCCGGAGGCCATCACGCCAATCTTTAATCTTCAATAGCGCCCGCAGCTCGTCGTGCGCGAGTAGAAAGATCCCAGTAGTTTGATCATCCTCGCCACCATCAAAATTGACTTGCTCATGCCAGAGTTCGAGTGCAGGTCGCCCGCACCTCAGGCAACTCGTGATCTCCGCTGTAAAGTGGCTGCCATCTTGAAAAGTGTGCAGAGTTGGACCACAACGTAATGCCCGAATGGCTGTTCCTGCTTCAGACTCGCAGTCGCAAGCCTCAGAGATTTCCTGCTCACGAACTGATTTAAACTTTCCACAGACCTGATTCCCAATTCGTAGCCCGTCAGCGGAGACTCGGATGTGAACCGGATCACCCACAGGGCGTTTCGGCAACCGACCGATGTCTCGCCGCGCGATGCTGTAGATTTCCTTCCAAGGTTCCCCAGAGGCAACGACCTCGATCTCTAGTTCACCTGCAGAGACACCCAAGACACGCCCATCGAACTTGAGCCGAACCACTTCAGCAGGACCAAGCTCCTCGAGTGCCCTCGACCATTCCGCGAGCATGGCCCAAGCGAATCGTCGACCCACAGAGCATGATGGATCTGGGTCCGGATGTACCAGCACAAGGTCTGGCGCGAGAGCACGACACAGGTCCGGTAGAAGCACAGGCGCGTCGGTGAGACCTACCTGAAACCAGTCAGGCCATGCCGAGTCAGGTAGCTCGGCTCAAGTCTGGTGACGGAGATGAAGGGCTAGCGAGGCAGGCACTTCTGCTGCTATCTCGACCGCGGCATGCAGCTGGATATCAATCTGCACGATTGAGCGGCCAGCGGTACAGACTCCGCTGATTACCACAGCCCGAACCATCTGCGGTGTGATGCACTCCGTGGCCCGCAGATCGATACCGGCTATTCGACCTTTGCAGGTTGGCTCACTCCAGTCATCAAGACAGGAAAAGCCGAGTTCAGTGAGGACATCCATCGTCCGCACCTTGCCGCTTTCCGTCGACATTCCACCCTCCAAACAGCGTGTTCGCACTCAACCGCTCACATCTCTATCCTAATACGAACGAATGACTGCATCGAACCAAAACCCCGAGCAGCTGGCGAGAGATGTGATCGACGCTCAACTGGACGCCGCCGGGTGGCAGGTGCAGTCCAAGAAAGCGATGAACGTTCTGGCAGCCCCGGGGGTCGCGGTGCGGGAACTCCAGACCCAGGTCGGGCCGGGGGACTACTTCCTCTTCGCCGACGGCGACGCGGCCGGCGTGATCGAGGCCAAGCGGGCCGAGGAGGGCCAGCGTCTCACCACGGTCGAAGGACAGACCGACGACTATCGCACGAGCCTCATCAAGGGCCTCAACAACGAGCCTCTCCGGTTCGGCTACGAGGCCACCGGCACGCTGACCCGATTCACCGATTACAGCGACCCCAAGCCTCGCTCGCGGCTCGTCTTCGGCTTCCACCAGCCCGAGACTCTACTCGAGTGGATGTCCCAGGACCGGACGCTCCGCGCCCGGCTGCACGACATCCCCTCGCTCGAGCCCGATGGACTCCGAGAGTGCCAGTTCAACGCCATCCGCAACCTCGAAGAGTCCTTCCGCGACGCCAAGCCCCGCGCGCTCATCCAAATGGCAACCGGCGCTGGCAAGACCTTCACCGCAATTACCTCGGTCTACCGGCTGCTCAAGCACGCCAACGCCAAGCGGATTCTCTTCCTAGTCGACACCCGCAACCTAGGCGAGCAGGCCGAGCAGGAGTTCTTGCGGTTCCAGCCGCGCGACGACAACCGGAAGTTCACCGATCTCTACAAGGTCCAGCGGCTCGCAGGCCGTCACATCGCCCCCGATGCCAAGGTATGCATCTCCACGATCCAGCGGATGTACTCGATCCTCAAGGGCGAGGAACTCGCCGGCCAGGACGAGGATACCAACCCGGCCGAACGGAACCTCTCGAAGCCACCGCCAGATGTCGAGTACAACGCCGATGTCCCGCCGGAGATGTTCGACTTCGTCGTGATCGACGAATGCCACCGCTCGATCTACAACCTCTGGAAGCAGGTCCTCGAGTACTTCGACGCCTTCCAGATCGGGCTGACCGCCACCCCAGACAAACGGACCTTCGGCTACTTCCGTCAGAACGTCGTCAGCGAGTATCCCTACGAGCAGTCGATCCTCGACGGCGTCAACGTCGGCTTCGACATCTTCCGCATCGAGACCGAGGTCACCAGCAACGGCGGCGTCATCAAGAAAGACGATGGCTTTGTTGAGGTCCGTGAGAAACTCACACGCGAGCAGCGCTGGCAGCAGATCGACGACGACATCGAGTACGACTCGAACCGCCTGAACCGCGACGTGGTCAACAAGTCGCAGATCAGGACGGTCATCCAGGAGTTCCACCGCGTGCTCCCGCAACTCTTCAAGGGTCGCGAAAAGCCCGACGGCACGTTCGAGGTGCCTAAGACGCTGATCTTCGCCAAGGACGACTCCCACGCGGAGGACATCGTGCAGATCGTCCGCGAGGAGTTCGGCGAGGGGAACGAATTCTGCAAGAAGATCACCTCGAAATCGGACGAGGACCCCAAGGGCCTGCTCGCCGACTTTCGCAACTCGTACAACCTGCGCGTCGCCGTCACCGTCGACATGATCGCCACAGGCACGGACGTGAAGCCGCTCGAGTGCCTGCTATTCATGCGTGACGTGCGCAGCAGGGGCTACTTCGAGCAGATGAAGGGCCGCGGCTGCCGGAGCATCCCGACCGACGACCTGCTCAAGGTCACCCCCACCGCCCGCAACGGCAAGGCATCGTTCATCATCGTGGATGCCGTGGGCGTCACCAAGACCTGCAAGACCGACTCCCGGCCGCTCGAACGCAAGCGGGGCGAATCGCTCGCCAACCTGCTGCACTCGGTCGCGCTCGGCAACTACAACGAGGACACCTATCTCTCCGTCGCCAACCGGCTCACCCGGCTCAACCACCAATTGACAGAGGAACAGAAGCGCGAGTTCGAGACGCTGTCGGGCCAGCCGCTTGAAGTCGTCTGCTCGGCGCTCATCTCGGCACACGATGCCGATGCTGTCGAAGCCAAGGCGCGGGCGGATGGAGCCATCCCCGCCGACCAGCCCGTGAGCCAGGAGCAGGAGAAGGCGGCCCGCAAGTCGCTCGCCAAGGACGCCGCCCGGCTGCTCACGCCGGAGGCCCGTGAGTTTGTCATCAACGCCCGGAAAGCGCTCGATCAGATGCTCGATCCCAACATCGATCGCGTGCTGGCCGCCGAGTGGGACACCGAGTCGATCGACAACGCCCGGCAAATCATCCGCGACTTCCGCACCTACATCGAGGCTCGCAAGGACGAGATCACGGCACTCCAGATCTTCTATGACCAGCCCTACCGCCTCCGCGAGATCACCGAGAAGATGGTCCGCGAGGTCCTCAAGCGGCTGAAGGCCGACCAGCCCTCGCTCGGACCCACCCGCGTGTGGGACGCCTACCGCCAGGTCGAGCAGAACGCCCCGGCCACGCCCAGGCAGGAACTCGTCGCCCTCGTCTCGCTGCTCCGCCGGATCGTCGGGCTCGACGAACGGCTTACCGACTTCAGCGCCCTCGTCCGCCAGCGGTTCCAGGACTGGGTCTTCAAGCGGCACTCCGGTTCGGGCGAGAAGTTCACCGCCGAGCAGATGGAGTGGCTCCAGATGCTCCGCGATCACATCGCCACGAGTTTCCAGGTCACCACCGATGACCTCGAACTCTCACCCTTCGACGCCCGCGGCGGGCTCGGGCGGTTCTACCAACTCTTCGGGCAGGACTACGAGGCGATTCTGGCTGAACTGAATGAGCGGCTGGTGGCATGAGCACTGCGGATACGAACGACCAGTTCATCGAACGCCCACCGAGGCCGTCTCGATGGAAAACGAGGAGTCGCGATGTCATCGTCGGCCACGCATCGCTCGCGGTAGGCAACCCTGAACTCCCACTCGCCGAAGGATGGCAGTGGACGTTACTGGCAGATGTAGCCGGAATGGAAAGCGGCCATACGCCGAGCCGAAATCATCCTGAATGGTGGGACGGTCAAATCCCGTGGATCGGCATCACTGATGCGAGACAACACAACGGTGGGCTGATCCACGAAACCGAGCAATACACCAATCAAGATGGCTTGGACAACTCCGCCGCGCGGCTGTTACCAACGGGAACTGTTTGCATCAGCCGAACCGCATCGATCGGCTATGTGGTTCAGATGGGTCGCCCGATGGCGACCAGCCAGGATTTCGTCAACTGGGTGCCGACGCGAGCGATCACCTCTGAGTGGCTTCGGCTCGTCTTTGGATGCGGCAGAGCAACGCTAGCGAAGTTCGGCAAGGGCAGCACGCATACCACGATCTACTACCCCGAGTGGATGTCGGTCCACGTTGCACTCCCGCCGGTTGTCGAACAGCATGCCATCGCCGCGAAGGTTGAGGCGTTGTTCAGCGAACTCGATGCCGGCGTGGCGCAACTCGAGGTCGCGCAGGCGTTGCTCAAGCGGTATCGGCAGTCGGTGCTCAAGGCCGCGTTCGAGGGTCGGCTGACGGCCGAGTGGCGGGAGCAGCGCCGGCGGGAGGCCGAGGCCGCCGGAGAGGAGTTGCCGACGGCCGAGGACCTGCTGAAGCAGATCGAGGCGGAGCGGCAGGAGCGGGCCGAGCAGCAGCACGCCGAGTGGCGGCGAGCGGTCGAGGCATGGGAGGCCGCCGGCGGCAAGGACTCGGGCGAGAAGAAGCCCCGCCGCCCGGCCCGGCCCAAGGACCCGCCACCGCTGACGGAGGCGGAGTTGGAGTCGCTGCCGGACTTGCCGGAGGGGTGGGCGTGGACACGCGCCGACATGCTCGTTGCAGCCGATCGACCGATTTGCTATGGCATCCTGATGCCGAAGGACAATGTTGATGACGGCGTGCTGTACGTCAAGGTCCGCGACATGAGGGGAGATCGGATCAATGTTGATGCCTTGCAGCGAACTGCTCCCGAAATCGCAAAGCAGTATGAGCGAGCCTCGCTTGTAGAAGGTGACGTGCTGTTGGCGATCCGGGGTACGTATGGGCGAGTTGCCCTGGTTCCCCCGGCGCTCGAAGGCGGCAACATCACCCAAGATACTGCGCGGTTGACTATCACGCGCCTAGTCAACCGTGACTTCTGTGCGTGGGCACTTCGGGCACCCGAATGCCAGAACTTCTTCAAGCGAGTTGCGAGAGGCGTTGCCGTCAAAGGCATCAACATTGGTGATGTTCGACTCTGCCCGATGCCACTCTGCTCGGACGAGGAGCAGGCTGAGATTGTCCGGAAGGTAGAGTCTCGACTGTCGGTGATCGATGACATCGAACACACGACTGTAACTGCATTGGCTGAAGCCAAAGCCCTCCGCCAGAGCATCCTGAAGCGAGCCTTCGAGGGCCGGCTGCTTGACCAGGCCGAACTTGAAGCCGTACGTTCGCACTCCGACTACGAGCCCGTCGAACGGCTGCTCGAGCGCATCCGCGAGCAGGCGTCGGCCCAGAAGCCGACCAAGAAGAAAGCCACGCGGAAGAAGCGAGGCTCGCGCCGGCAGGCCGCGGAGGTGGGCGAATGAGGACCGCTGCCGATCTGATCGAGGAACTGAACGCCGTCGATGAGAGCGTGAAGATCGAGGCCAAGGCTGGGTCTGAGGTCGGCAAGTCGATGATGGAAACCGTGTGCGCGTTTGCCAACGAACCTGGACTTGGAGGCGGGTACCTGTTGCTCGGTGTCGAACGCACGCACAACCAACTATTCGATATCGGCTACGAAGCCACGGGGCTGCGAGACCCAGACAAGATGCAGAGCGATCTGGCTTCCCAGTGTCGATCGATGCTGAGCAAGACGATCCGGCCGGAGATCCAGGTCAGCAAGGTTGGCGACGAGTCGGTGGTGGTGGCGTTCATTCCAGAGTCACCCCCGACAGACAAGCCGGTGTACATCAGCAGCAAGGGCTTGCCGGGTGGTGCGTTCCGTCGGATCGGACCGACCGATCAGTCTTGCACCGAGGACGACCTGCTCGTGCTCTACGAGGGTCATCGCGCTGAGACATACGACACGACGGTCATCTCTGACGGGACACTGGCGGATATCGATCCAGATGCCATTGAGGAGTATCGCTCGCTCCGTGCGAAGGTGAACCCAGATGCGGAGGAGTTGACCTGGTCAGACGATGATCTGCTTCGAGCATTCGGATGCGTGCGTGACGAAGGGGAACATCCCCGACCGACCGCGGCGGGTGTGCTGCTCTTCGGCACACCGATGGCACTTCGGCGGTGCTTCCCGATGGTGCGCGTGGACTACATCCGTGTTCCTGGGAAAGAGTGGGTCAAGGACCCGGACCATCGATTCGATACGGTCGAGATTCGATCGCCGTTGATCACGGCCATCCGTCGCGCGACAAATGCAGTCCTTGATGATCTACCGAAGTCGTTCTCGCTGCCCTCGGGGGAGATCCAGAGTACCGACGCCCCGATCCTTCCAGCCAGGGTGATCCGCGAAGCGGTTGTCAACGCGGTGATGCACCGGAGTTACCGCATCCAGGGCGCGCCGGCGCAGATCATCCGGTACTCCAACCGACTTGAGATCCGCAATCCGGGGCACTCACTCAAGGCCGAGGAGCAACTCGGCGAGCCGGGCTCGGAGACACGAAACCCGAAGATCGCTGCTGTGCTTCATGAGGTGAACATCGCGGAGACAAAGGGCTCGGGTATCCGTGTGATGCGTGAACTGATGCAGCAGAGCAATCTGCTACCACCCACGCTGGACTCGAGCCGCCAGCCCGACCAGTTTGTGGCGACGTTCCTGTTTCATCACTTCCTCGGCCCCGCCGACCTGGAGTGGCTCGGCAATCTGACGGGTGAGTCGCTGTCTGACGAAGAGTCGCGGGCTCTGGTCTTCGTCCGCGAGACCGGGGCCATCGACAATGCCGCTTACCGGGAGATCAACCAGACCGATACGCTGAACGCTTCGACCCACCTTCGACGCCTGCGGGATCTGAGTCTGCTTGAGAAAAAGGGGTCCGGTAACCGGACGTACTACGTACCTGGGGAGACCCTTGGGCTTCGGCCTGAGTCACCAGCCCCGGCAGAGAGCGAGAAAAGTCACCTGGCCGGGGCACAAAGTCACCAGCCTAGCGGCGAAAGTCACCAGCCTGGCAACCAAAGTCACCTGGGCGAGCCCAACCAGATCTCGACAAGAGATCTTCCCCCTGAACTGGCCGAGCGTCTCCCTAAGCCCGGGCAACGTCCGAGCCAAGACGCCCTGCGCACCCTGATTGTCGAACTCTGCGAGTGGCAGCCGTTGACCGCAAGAAATCTCGCCGTCCTGCTAAATCGACGCGATCACAAGCCGTTGATCCGTGATCACCTTGGTCCGCTTATTGAGAGCGGCGATCTCCGCTACACCATCCCAGCCATGAAGAGGCACCCTCAACAGGCCTACACCGCAGCCCCAGAGGAGACGAAAAACCAATGAGTCCGGCCAACACTCTCGTGAATAAGGTCTGGAATTTCTGCCACTCGCTGCGTGATGACGGCGTGAGTTACGGCGCGTACCTCGAGCAGTTGACCTACCTGATCTTCCTGAAGATGGCCGACGAGTACGCCCGCCCGCCGCACAACCGGGATCTGGGCATACCCGCGGGGCACGACTGGCAGAGCCTGACGAGCCGATCGGGTGCGGAACTGGAGCGGCACTACATCGAGTCGCTGCTGGTGCTAGGGCAGGAGAAGGGGCTGCTCGGACAGATCTTCGTGAAGGCACAGAACCGCATCCAGGACCCGGCCCGGCTGGCGAGCCTGATCGACATGATCGACCGCGAAGACTGGGCCGTACTCGGCGCGGACATCAAGGGCGACATCTACGAGGGGCTGCTCGAGCGGAACGCCCAGGACACTAAGAGCGGCGCGGGGCAGTACTTCACGCCGCGGCCACTGATCAAGGCGATGGTCGACTGCGTACGGCCCCAGCCGGGCAAAACGATCTGCGACCCGGCATGCGGTACGGGCGGATTCTTTCTTGCCGCGTATGACTTTCTGACCGACTCCGAGAACTACAGCCTGACCCGGGCGCAGAAGCAGGCGCTCAAGTCCAGGACGTTCTTCGGCAATGAGTTGGTGCCCGAGACCCGCCGGCTGTGCCTGATGAACATGTACCTGCACAACATCGGCGAGATCGGCGGCGACGTGACCGTGAGTTCGCTGGATTCGCTGGTGGCCGACCCGGGGGAGCGGTTCGACTACGTGCTGACGAATCCGCCCTTCGGCAAGAAGAGTTCGAACAAGATCACGAACTCGGATGGCACAGAGTCCAAGCAGGCGATGACCTACAACCGGCAGGACTTCAAGGCCACGACCAGCAACAAGCAACTGAACTTCGTCCAGCACATCTTGACGATCCTGAAGGCGGACGGACAGGCGGCGGTCGTGGTTCCGGACAACGTGCTCTTCGAGGGTGGCGCGGGCGAAACCGTGCGCAAGACGCTGCTCCAGAAGACCGACGTGCACACGGTCCTGCGGCTGCCGACGGGCATCTTCTACGCCCAGGGCGTGAAGGCGAACGTGATTTTCTTCGACTCCAAACCGGCCGCCAAGGAGCCGTGGACTAAGGACATCTGGTACTACGACCTACGAACCAATATGCACTTCACCCTGAAGACCAAGCCGCTGGGCTACGACGACCTCAGGGACTTCGTCAACTCCTACCGCCCGGGCGAGCGGGGCTCAAGGCACGAGACCTGGAGCGAGGACAACCCCGATGGCCGCTGGCGGAAGTACTCGTACGACGAGATCATCGCCCGCGACAAAACCAGCCTGGACCTGTTCTGGCTCAAGGACACGTCGCTGAGCGACCTGGACTCGCTCCCCGAGCCCGACGTGCTCGCGGCGGAGATCACCGAAAGCCTGGAGTCGGCGCTGTCGAGTTTCCGAGAGATCGCGGCGGAGTTGGAGTGAGGTATGGCGGCGGAGCATCGAACCCTGATTCAGCCAGGCGACCCACTCGTGGCGGAGTGCGCCAACGAAATTTGGACGCTCCGTCCCGCGAAGCCAAGTGAGGTGCCGAACGCAATTGCACTGGACAACCCCGCTCAGGCTAATTGGTTTCCGTGGCTCGAATCATGGGATCAACCACACGAAGACGCCCATGGGCGACCGCACAACTGCATCATATTCGACAGATACGAGCACCTGAAGAAGGACGAATCTCCGACCCCCATCCTGCAGTGGCTTGCATTGGCAATGGTAACAGGTCTGCTCAAGGCGCAGCCGTCGACATTTACATCTGGTTTCATGACTGAATCGGAAGGCATCCGAGTTCAGGCACTCTCAGCATCGCATTGCAATCCGATCAGCACACCCAGTGGGAAACGCTACCTCGAGTGGATTACGATTCCAGCCTCGGATTCGTTAATGGGTCTCGTGGTGGTCCGTAGCACGTATGGCCAGATGATCGCCATGGCCGATCGCACGAAACCCCTACTAGGTGCAGAGAGTGAATCTCCTAGCGCCGAGGACATGCTTGGGGGTCGGTACTCGCTCACCGAAGACATGCTCGCTGTGCTGTGCGCACTTGCCGACCGCCCCAACATGTCCCTCCCTCAGGTCTCGATCGCCGAAGCGGCAGGCATCCCGCGGTCCACGAGCGGAAAGACACTTATTCTACTTCGTGATCTGAAACTCACCACGCGGCCACACGGACCCAAGGGGGGTGATCAGATTACGACGGCAGCGCTCAGTATCCCCGAAGTACGAGAGCACATCCTGAAGTCTGCAGAGCACAGCTGAGCGATAGCACCTCTGCAAGTCGCCATATTCGTCTTCTTCAGCGGTATTCCCCGCAAGGAGACACTTGGATGGCGAGCATTGACTTTGAGCAAGAAGTACTGATCACCCTGGCAGCAGCGGCTCGCAAGGTACCAGGCCGAGTGCCTGGGAAGCCGGTGCACACCGCGACCCTCGCTCGTTGGGCCACGCGGGGCGTAAATGGGCGGCAACTGGAGACCCTGAAGATCGGTGGTCGGCTGTTCACGTCTGTGGAGGCCCTGTCGCGGTTTGTGTCTGCACTCAATACATCACCACAGCACGAAAACCACGAAGTCAGACCCACCTCCCGCAAGACCACGCGCCGTTCGCTGGTGAGAAAGGGGCTCGCATGAGTACTCAGCTCCAACCAATCCCAGCACCAGTGCGATATCGGGAGGCGGTGCTTGCATCCACGCTCACGGGAGCACAAAGGCACTTTCTGCTCACCATCGCCAAATGGCTGGACTGGGAGACGCTCAGTGCTTTCCCGGCTCAGTCCACGATCGCAGAGATGATGAACTGCTCGGTTCGGTCGGTTCAACGATACATCGGCCAACTAGAGTCAATCGGGATTCTTCGAGTGCTTCGGCAAACGGCGCCTCGTACCAACACTCTCATTGTGATGATCGATCATCTCGAGGCGGTTGCGCGTCCAGAGAAGACCAAGCCAGTGTTGCGGCTAAGCGACAACCCGAAAGCCCAGGGCGACAATCTGTCGCCCAAGCCTGACAAAGTGTCGTCTACAACCCGACACACTGACGAACAAACCCACCAATCAACTAGCCATGGCAAGCCACTACAACAAGATGTCGGTGCTGTAGCAAATCTGATCGGATGGTCTGAAGACCGTGTCCTGCACCACCCAAACACGACCGCTGAACGGCTACGTCACATTGTGCTCGAATCTTCCTCCGCGAAGAAGCCCTCTGGATTCGCATACAAGTGCTTGGTGGAGGGCTGGCATGTACCACCTGGTTCGAACGCAGCCAACTCCCTCCGTCGAGAACGAATCCGCGTCGCTTGGCGGGGGTTCGAAGCCCTCACGCCTGAAGAGCAGCACGAACGGGTCAGGCTTCTCTCCGAATGGAATGGGATCGACCTCAGCCTTCCCAGCAATCTCACACGGCTGAAGGTCGCGAACTGGGAGTACTTCGCTGAGGAAGGTCGGCGTGGTACCCAGGATGGCCCGCGATGTGATGCAACAGTCTTCGCGTCGAAAGAAACCAACCGATAAATCAACGGCGCACCAGTCGTACCGTGGCCTCCGAGCAGTACCGCGTTCGATGCCTGGGAATGCGGGTCCATGTTGTGGATTGCAACGCGTCTCACCAATGGCTAAGGTACTGGGAATACAGGTCTTCAGGCTCTCAGCAGTACTGCCATCGAGGTCGATGGCATGGAAGAGGTCGTCAGTTCGATCCTGATCGTCTCCACTTCCGCAAGTACCGCCGAACGCTTGTTTTAGCGTACCCGTCCAACGGAGGGCGGTGCGGCCCGAAGGGTCTGCTCAATCCGGTCGATACCGGATTCCAGACACGGGAAGCACCGCCATGCCCAACAACTCGACCAGGATTCGCATCCCCAAGCACCGGCTGCACAAGCCTTCCGGTCAGGCCGTTGTCACGATCGCGGGCCGAGACTTCTACCTCGGCCAGCACGGGACGCAGATCAGCCGCCACCGGTACGACCGTCTTTGTGACGAACGGCTTGCCAGCGACGGTACCTCGCTCCAGCCCGCCGAGTCCATGACCGTTGATGGTCGCATCTCTGCGAGCTTGAGATACGAGACCGATACCGTCGGTAGTCTTCAGCCTCGATGGCAACCGGGTCGTGTACTACGTGATACGTAGCGACCATATACATTTGATATGAGATAGCTGGCAGCCAGGCGGACTTGCATTCTCTGCACAAGCGTACGAATCGGTACACTTTATGCATCATGAGAGACCACAAGCATGAGCATGTGTCCGGGCAGGGTGAAAGCGAGGAAGGCGATACACGCTCAGTAGCCGGACACGATCCTGCACCCGCGGACGAGCGCCGGTCCAGTTGGAACTTCGGAGAGCGGTACAAGATCGAGTCCCACCTGGGCAAGGGTGGATTCGGTTCGGTGTTCCGTGCATACGATGCGCGCCTGGACCGCACCGTTGCAATCAAAGTTCTTCTGCGACACGCCGACGACACAGAGAATTCCATACTTCACGAAGCCTCGAAAGCAGCTTCGGTGCGTCATGAGAATCTGGTCGTCGTATACGATGTCATGGACGACCGCCCTGAGCCATTCGTTGTGATGGAATGGGTCGACGGCCAACCACTCGACCAGCAATGGGGACGGACGCTGCCGCAGCGTGTCAGCTCGATCACCGAAGTTGCCAGCGGCCTCCATGCCTTGCACTCGGCTGGCCTGATCCACTGCGATATCAAGCCCGCCAACATCCTGATCGATCGGGACAACCGGCTCAGGATCGTCGATTTTGGCCTCGCCAAACAAGCCTCGCTCCATACGCCGAACCGTCGAGCGGTTGTAGGCGGGACACCCGGGTCATCAGCGCCTGAGCAATTTGAGCCAGGAGCGCCGATCCGCAAGAGCGCCGACGTGTGGTCTCTTGGCGTGCTGCTGTTCCATGCGATCACCGGCAGGCCTCCCTATGACGGTGGCACCGCGGAAGATGTCATCACCGCGAGCAAGCAGCAGGATCCACCGCTGCCCGAATCGCTCGCCCCCAAATGCCCACCAGATCTCCAGCGCGTATGCCTCAAGGCCCTCGAACGCGACCCGCTGAAGCGATACCGCGATGCCGGAGAATTCCTGGCCGACCTGAGCCGCTACAGCCGCGGAGAGCCTGTGCTCGCACGACCAAGCATGCTTGAGAAGGGGTTCGTCGGCGGTCTGGAGAGACAGATCCGCGAGCTGGAGGACTGGCAACGGCTCGGACTGATCTCACGCCATGAGGCGGGTGCCATCAAGGGATCGATCCACAGACTGATTGCACCAGAAACCGATTGGGTCCTTGAATCGAGGCAACTGACGTTCAGCCGCGTGCTCGCGCACATAGGTGTATGGTTCGCGGTCCTTGCCGTTGTGCTCGGCGTCAATATCACCTGGGACGATCTTGGCCGCTGGGGCTATCTGCTGGCGGGAAGTGTCACACTCGGCATGCTCGCAGCCGCCATCATCGCCGTCCGTTCGTATGCGAAACGGCTTGCGATCCTCTTGCCTGTTGGCGCGATCCTCACGACGACCGGGTTTACATGGCTTGTCCTCAAGCGAAGCCGATGGCTCGAACCGGATCCTTCGGATCCACGCGAACTGTTTGCGATCTTCGAGATGGAGCCAACCAGCGGGAGCGGCAACCTTCAAATGATGCTCGTATCCCTGCTTTGCATGACGCTTTGCGGCGCGGCGAGGCTGGTAGTCGGATCGACCGCTTTCACCATGCTTGGACTTTTCGCGCTGACTGTACTCCTGCTTGCGATGACTGCCCGATACGGCGCGATCGATCCGGATAGCATTTTTGTTTTCTCGCAGCTTGCACTAGGTGTTGCCCCGCTCTGCATCGCATTGCTCAGCACCGGATACTGGCTGGATTCACCTAGGAACGGAGCAACGCGGCCCCTGCGTGGGCGCGTCGAACAACGCGACGCGGCCATAATCGTTGCGCTCGGTGTTGCACAATTCTTCAGCATACTGACGGTGTTCGCTTTCGACAGCCCAAACTGGCTGATCTTTGCATCGCAAGCAGACTGGCCCGCCCGCGACGAGAGCTTGCGCGCATTTTTACTCAACGGGCTGGCGCTCTTCACGCTATCCGCTGTCTTTGATCGACGCGGACCATCATCCCGCCTGTGCGCAAAGATCCTCCGCTGGCTTGTACCGATACATGTTCTTGGCAGCCTGATCGCCCTCGAGAGCGCGGAGGCATTCGATGCCAGGGGCGCTTGGCTCGCGGCCCTGGGTGGTGCGGCGCTTCTCTTGTCGCTCTTGAGCATCCCCAAGCAGTGGAAGCCCTTCCTGTTCAGCGGTCTCCTGGGCATAGCCGTGGCATTTGTTCTGGTGTTCAGATATATCAATGATGTGGAACGGGATCTTGATCTCGATCTCAGCCGTGTCCGGGTCAGCGTGGCGATCAGTGCTGCCCTGATCTCCGGCGGGCTATTGCTACTATCCTGGCGGCTTCCCGATTGGAAAGTGACACGCCGGCTTACACGATGGAAACGCCGTCGGACCGCTTCCATGCAGATCACGCCGCCTGATATTCTTGACCCATAATCACACTGTACTAGATCGATTTTACAGCATTTCTATTCTATGTAATATATACATACATTACGCGAATCGCGAAATGTTCTCCGTGTGCAATCTTATGCAGAGGCTGATGGTGCACAACGACTGCACACATGCTTTCTGCCGCTGAGCCCAGGAGCCTTTCGCGGCATCAGAGGACGGCGCTTTCGTCTTCTGCCACCGCTGTGCTACCTTGGCTACATGGCCGACAGACGAAAGCAGCCTGAGAACCCCCCACCGCTTCCGACAGATCCTGGCCGTCTTTCCCGGCCGATGGCACGCTTCCTCGCCTTCGTCGAGTGGCTCGGCAACCTGCTGCCGCACCCGGTGACGCTCTTCGCGCTGTTCGCCATCGGCGTCGTCATCGCCAGCGCGATCTTTTCGGCGATCGGCCTGAGCGCCGACGACCCGCGTGTCGGCCGCGAGGGCGAGGTCTTCGTCGTCACGAGCCTGCTCTCGGGCGACGGCATCCGCTGGATGTTCCAGAACATCGTGAACAACTTCGCCGGCTTCGCGCCGCTGGGCACCGTGCTTGTCGCGCTGTTGGGCGTTGGCGTTGCGGAGAAGTCCGGTCTACTGACGGCCGTAGTTCGCGGGATGGTACTCGGCGCGCCGCCAAGGCTTGTCACGGCTGTCGTCGTCTTTGCGGGTGTGTTGAGCAACACCGCAAGCGAGATGGGCTACGTCGTGCTGATCCCGCTGGCGATGGCGATCTACCACGCGCTCGGTCGGCACCCGTTCGCCGGTATGGCCGCCGCGTTCGCGGGCGTCTCGGGCGGGTACAGCGCCAACCTCCTCATCGGCACCGTCGACCCGCTGCTGGCGGGCATCACGGAGGAGGCCGCACGCCTGATCGACCCAAGCTATGAGGTCCACCCCGCCGTCAACTGGTACTTCATGATCGCCAGCACGTTCCTTGTCACCGGCGTCTGCTGGGCAGTGACGACGTTCATCGTCGAGCCGCGGCTGGGCCCGTACGACACAAGCCGCGGCGAGGAATCGATCCGCCTGGCGTCAGGCGTTTCGCAGGACATGCGCCCGGTCTCGCGGCGGGAGTGGCGCGGCATCGCGTGGGCCGGGTTGAGCTGCCTCGTCGTTTCGATGGGGATCGTCGTCCTGGCCGGCCCGGGCGGCGACGGCTCCCGCGCCGTCCTCGGCTGGATCCCCGGCTGGGGTGTGCTCCAGAACCCCGACCCCGAAGCGACCGGCGCCGAGGTCTTCCGGCCCCTGCTCAAGAGCGTCGTCCCGCTGATCGTGGTCTTCTTCGTTGTGCCGGGGTTCGTCTACGGCCGGGTCGTCGGCACGATGAAACACGACGTCGATGTTATCGATGCCATGGCCGACGCGATGCGCAGCATGGGTCTCTACATCGTGCTCGTCTTCTTCGCGGCTCAGTTCGTTGCGTTCTTCGGCCACTCAGGCCTCGGGCAGATCCTGGCCGTCAAGGGCGCCGAACTGCTGATCGCGATGAACCTCGACAACCCGGCTGTCTTCGTGCCGTTCATCCTGATGTGCTGCTTCGTGAACCTCATGCTCGGCTCGGCGAGCGCACAGTGGGCCGTCACCGCACCGATCTTCGTGCCGATGCTGATGACCATTGGGTACAGCCCCGAGGTGATCCAGGCGGCCTATCGGATCGGCGACAGCTCGACGAATATCATCACGCCCATGATGAGCTACTTCGGCCTGATCCTTGCCGTGGCGACGCGCTACCAGCGCGACCTGGGCATCGGCACGATGGTCGCGACGATGCTGCCCTATTCGGTCGCGCTGCTGCTCGGCTGGACGATACTGTTCTACCTGTGGGTGTTCGTGCTCGGGCTGCCGGTCGGTCCGGACGCGCCGACGACATACACCCTCGTGGCTGCGCCCGCCGCCGGATAACAAGCTTTGCAGGCTTCAAGATGCTCGCGGATCAGCTGGACTGTGGCTTCGGCGTTCCGCATGGCATCGACATGGATCGACCGGTGCTCATCGAACGAGAGCGGGGGCGCATCGCCGAGCACTTCCTCTGGACCATCCGCGACGATCTGATGCCATGTCTCAAGGTTGCCTCAGCAGCGGCAAGCGCCGCCAACGGGTCGAGGCCGGCCTCCAGCAGCACGCCCACGACGGCATGGTGAGGCTGGGGTCTTCGGGAGTCTCGTGCGGCAGGCCGTGTGACACGATGCACCCTCCCACGCACGATGCGGCGTCGCGGCCGTGCGGTCCGAAGGATCGCTACACGGTCCCCGATCGCCCGACACCCCGAAGCCGCTCGCTGATCGACTGCACCACGAAGTAGAGCATGGGTACGGTCACGACCGAAACAGCCGTCGCGACGATCATGCCGCCGAAGACCGACGTCCCGAGCACGCGGCGGCTCTCGGCGCCCGCGCCGCTGGCAACCAGCAGCGGGATGACGCCCAGGATGAAGCTCAGCGCCGTCATCAGCACCGCGCGGAACCGCAGCTTCGCGGCCTGGATCGCCGCATCGCGCACGCCGGCCCCGCCGTCGCGCTGCGCCTTCGCGAACTCGACGATCAGGATCGCTGTCTTCGTCGAGAGCCCAATCAGCAGCACCACACCGATCTGGGTGTAGACGTTGTTGTCGTAGCCGCGGAGCATCACCGCCGCCACCGCACCCAGCAGTGCCGTAGGCACCGCGAGGCAGACGGTCAGCGGCAGCGACCAGCTCTCATACTGCGCCGCGAGGACAAGGTATACCAGCACGATCGAGAACGCGAAGATGATCGCGGTCGAACCACTGGCCTGATCTTCCTGGTACGAAAGATCGGTCCACTCGTAGCCGATCGAGGGCGGCAGCTGGGCCGCGGCCATCTGGCGGATGGTCTCCATCGCGTCACCCGAAGCAACGCCGGGCGGCGTGGCGCCGTTGATCTTCGCCGACGGGTAGATGTTGTGGTGCGTGACGATCTGCGGGCCGAGCACCTCATCCACCTTAGCGATCGCTGAGAGCGGGACCATCTCGCCGCTGGCGTTGCGCACGTCGAGGCGGCCGATGTCGTCGGGCACGGCCCGGTAGGGCGCATCGGCCTGCACCTTGACCTGAAAGATCCGGCCGAACTGCGTGAAGTCGTTGGCGTACGCCGAGCCGAGCGAGGCCTGCAGCGCACCGAACACACCATCGAGCGGCACATCCAGACGCTGGGCCTGCTCGCGGTCGATGTCAACGAACAGCTGCGGGCTGCTGGCCCGGAAGCCGGAGAACATGCCGGCGATCGTCTCCTGACCTGTCCCGACTCGGTTGAACTCCGCGGCGACACGCTCGAGCGTCTCCAGCCCTGCGCACTGCCGATCCTGGAGCGCGAGCGAGAAGCCGCCCGCAACGCCCACGCCCGGCAGGCTCGGCGGCTCGAAAGCCACCGCCACACCCTCCTGGATCGAAGTCAGCGCAAGATTGAGCCGGCCAACGATCGCCGACTGCGACAACTCGGGAGCTGTGCGCTCGTCCCAATGGTCGAGGGTCACAAACAGCGCACCCTTGTTGGAGCCCGACGAGCCGTCGACGAGCGAAATCCCGCTGATGCCCAGCGTGCCCTCGATGCCGGGGATGCCCTGCGCGATCTCGGTCGCTCTGGCCACGACGCCCGCCGTCCGCTCGAGCGCCGCGCCCTCGGGCAGCTGGATGTTGACGACCGTGTAGCCCTCGTCCTCCTGCGGCACGAAGCCCGTCGGCAGCCGAAGGAAGCCGGCCGTCGACACGACGACGAGCCCCGCGAACACCACCAGGCCGACCGCAGCCAGCCGCATCACCCGCGACACCGCGGCGCCCAGCGCACCCGTCGCCGACTCCAGCCCGCGGTTGAACAGGCGGAAGGGCGCCAGCGGCCGTCCACGCTTACCCAGCAGGATGCCGCACAGCGCCGGGCTGAGCGTCAGGGCGTTGATGCTGCTGAAGACCGTCGCGATCGAGATCGTCACCGCGAACTGGCTGAACAGCCGGCCCACGATCCCGCCCATAAAGATGGTCGGCACGAAGACCGCCAGCAATACCAGTGTCGTCGCCACCACCGGGCCGGTCACCTCGCGCATCGACTCGACCGCGGCCTCCTTGGCGGACAGGCCTTTTTCCTCGATCAGCCGCGTCGTGTTCTCGACCACCACGATCGCATCGTCGACCACAATGCCGATCACCAGCACCAGCCCGAACATCGTCAGCTGGTTGATCGAGAACCCAAGGACAGCCATCGCCGCAAACGTCCCGATCAGCGAGACCGGGATGGTCACGACGGGAACCAGCGTCGCGCGGATGTTCTGGAGGAACAGGTACACCGTCAGCACGACCAGCACCAGCGTGATGAACAGCGTCACCACCACCTCGCGGATCGACGAACGCACGACATCCGTGTTGTCGTAGTGAACCGTGTACGCCAGGGAGTCGCCGTAGGTCGTCCGGAAGCCCGCCATCAGCCGCTCGAGGGTGGCGCGCACGCCGTCGGCGACCTGGATCGCGTTCGCGCCGGGAAGCTGGTAGACCGCGAGCGCCGCGGTCTCGTCGCCGTTAAAGGTCGACTCGAAGCTGTACTGCTCGCTGCCGAGCTCGACCCGCGCGACATCCCGAAGGTACACCAGCTGGCCGTCCTGACCAACCTTGACCACGATTGACTCGAACTGCTCCGGCTCGCTGAAGCGTCCGGTCGTGTTCACGGTGTACTGGTACGCCTGCCCAGCAGGCACGGGCGGTGCGCCGATCGTGCCCGCCGCGACCTCCACGTTCTGGGCGCGCACCGCCGCGAGCACATCGCCGGTCGTCAGCCCGCGGCTCTTGAGCAGCGTGGGATCGAGCCACACGCGCATGCCGAACTGGCCTGTGCCGTACGTCACCACATCGCCCACGCCGGCGACGCGTTTGATCTCGTCCTCGATGTTCAGCTTCACGAAGTTGTGCAGATCGCTCGAATCGAGCCCGCCGTCTGGGCTCGAAAACGCGATAAACAGCGTGATCTCGGGCGACCGCTTCTTGACCGTCACGCCCTGCCGACGGACCTCCTCGGGCAGGCTCGTCTCCGCCGTGCTCACCCGGTTCTGCACGAGCACGTTGGCCGTGTCCAGGTCCGTCCCGACCTCGAACACGACAGTCAGGTCCATCGTCCCGTTCGCCGAGCTGACGCTCGACATGAACGCCATCCCCTCAACGCCGTTGATCTCCTGCTCGATGGGCGTCGCGACCGTCTCCGCCACCGTCCGCGCGTTCGCGCCCGGGTACACCGCGCTCACCGCAATCGTCGGCGGCGAGATCGAGGGATACCGGCTCACAGGCAGCGAGACCAACGCCACCGCCCCGAGCAGCACGATCACGATCGAAACAACCGCCGCGAAGACCGGCCTGTAAATAAAGAAGCGGCTGATCATGCCCCGCCGCCCTGGTCCGAGCCCACGGACGCACCCTCGCCGGACGCGGGCTCGGGAGCCGAAGCACCGGACGGTTCAGCAGCACCGTCCGACGCCGCACCCGCAGCCTGCGGCGTCACCGTGGCGCCCGGGAACGCACGCTGGATCCCGTTGACGATCACTCGGTCTTCGGGTGCCAGCCCAGACAGCACGATCCGGTCGGTGCCAAACGTCATCGCTACCTCGATCGGTGTGCGTGCAACTGTGTTGCTCTCGTCGACCGTCAGCACGAAGTAGCCCGCGAGGTCGCGCTGCACCGATGTTTCCGGAACGAGCGTCCGCTCGCCGGTCAGCTCGGGCACCATCACCCGCACGAACATGCCCGGGTACAGCATCCCTTGCGGGTTCGCGAACGCGATCCGCGCCTCGAGCGTCCCCGTGTCCGGATCGACACTCGTCTC